>NZ_VMLZ01000005.1:0-414378 GCF_013276955.1 Streptococcus sp. 1453 | reverse complement strand
GACTTGAGTGGAACAGGTAGTGCGCAAATGCCTATATATAGACCGCTTCCAATTCCTAGTCCTATCCCAGTGCCAGACAATGGAAATACTAATAGTCTAGTACCTAGTGATTTCGATGGAAATCAACCTGGAAATCCTGGTGATGTGAACACTACAGAACCAGCAAGTCCTTCTGTTCCAACAAGTCCATCAGATAGTGGACAAGCAAATTCTGTAGCAGATGCTCCAGATTCTGACAGTGGCTCAACAACCACTGCTCGTTCGTCTGTAGCTCCAGTGACAACTACGGAACCTAGTGTAAATACAGCGAATAGAGCAGATGATACTGTTCGTTCAGTAACTCAGGGTCAAGGAACTTTAGATAAGTCAGAACTAAGTAAGCAGACTCAAACCTTAGAAAATCTTTTGAGAGCATTGACAGGTGTATCGAATCCTACCACAGATTCAGCACGTCTGGTTTTGGCAGAGGCTAATAAAGCTCTTGCAGATGATAGTTTGACAGAGCAAGGGTTGCGCCATATCTTGCAAACAGTCAGAGATGCGATTGCTTCCCTAGAGTCCATTAAGGAAAGTCAGTCAGCAACGAAGGCTGGAGAACAAAAAGTTTCTGAGTCAGCACCAGAAGCAGATAAGCCTGTAGCCCAAACTCAAGTCCCAGTAGGGATTATTGCAGCAAGTATCCTAGTGCTTTTAGGTCTCCTCTTCTTCCTCCTAGCTCGTCGCAACAAAGAATCAGAACTCGAGAAATTAGCCAAGGAATTAAGTAAACTTCTTAAAGACTCAAACCTTGAAACAGTAGATAAGGATGTCCTTGAAAACTCTCAAGAAGAACTTCAAAAAGCAGTTTCCTTCTTGGCAGATGAAAAAGGCTCTGAGCATACTGAAGCAGAGTTGATTGATAATCTTAAAAAGGTTATTGCTAAGTTGAAAGCAAACGCCTAATAACATATTAAAAATCTCCAGATTAGGAACTATCCGTGAGTTCTCTAGTCTGGAGATTTTTCAATATACCCCGTTATTGGACGCTTATAACAGAGTGACGCCATCACGGTGCAAATAGAGATAAAATAAACAATTGATTTAGGACATTTGTTTGATAGTGGTGATAAAGTTTTAAATCTGCTACATAATTTGTGGAGTTTTTTCTATAATTAGGAGTTTAACCTAATCTGCAAATAGGAGTATACTAATAATGTAATCGTTATCAAAAGTCTAAAAAAGAATTTTTAGATGGATATCAAATAAAAAGGGAGGAAATTATGAATAAGTTTTCAAAAACCTTGAGAGACAACTGGATTTTTCTCTTGATGGTTTTGCCAGGGGCACTCTGGTTGATTCTATTCTTCTACATTCCAGTATTTGGGAACGTGGTTGCCTTCAAAGACTACCACATGACCAGTAATGGTTTCATAGATAGTATCATAAATAGTAAATGGGTCGGACTCGATAATTTCAGATTCTTATTTAGTTCAAGAGACGCCTTTATTATCACACGAAATACGGTCCTCTACAATCTTGGCTTTATCTTTCTAGGTTTGGTTGTATCTGTAGGGATTGCCATTATCCTCAGTGAACTCCGTTCCAAGAGAATGGTGAAGATTTTCCAAACTTCTATGTTGTTCCCTTACTTCTTGTCTTGGGTTATCATCAGTTTCTTTACAGATGCCTTCCTAAATATTGATAAAGGGGTGTTCAATCATTTATTGGAAAGTCTTGGTCTCAAAGAAGTCAACTTCTACGCTGATTTGGGAATTTGGCCTTATCTCCTACTTTTCCTAGGTATTTGGAAAGGTTTTGGATATAGCAGTGTTATGTACTATGCGACAATCATGGGAATTGATCCAACCTACTACGAAGCAGCGACAGTAGATGGAGCCAGCAAATGGCAACGGATTCGCAATGTAACCATTCCGCAGTTGACACCGCTGGTAACTGTATTGACCATCCTTGCAGTCGGAAATATCTTCCGTGCAGACTTTGGTCTCTTCTATCAAATCCCTCACAATGCTGGTCAGCTTTATAACGTAACCAACGTCTTGGACGTATATGTTTATAATGGTTTGACCCAGACAGCGGATATCGGGATGGCTTCAGCAGCAGGTCTCTACCAATCAGTAGTCGGCTTGATTCTGGTGGTTCTATCAAACTTACTGGCAAGACGAGTTGATCCAAACTCAGCCTTGTTCTAAAAGGAGGAGAATATGGCAGAAAAGAAAATTAAAAAAGAAAAAATTGATAATGTCGGCATTCACTCCTTCAGTAAGAAAGCAGATATCTTCTTCAGTATCATTTCGGGTTTGATTGCCCTCTCTTGTATCCTACCTTTTGTATTCGTTATCATTATTTCAGTGACGGACGAGAAAAGCCTCCTCCAATACGGCTACAGCTTCTTCCCATCCCAATTTGGATTAGACGGTTTTGAGTTCTTGGCACAGTTTAAGGATAAAATCTTACAAGCCCTCTTCATTTCTGTCTTTGTAACCGTAGTTGGGACATTTACAAATGTCTTTATCACAACAACCTATGCCTACGCTATTTCACGGACAACCTTTAAGTATCGCAGATTCTTTACCATCTTCGTTCTGCTCAGTATGTTGTTCAACGCTGGTTTGGTACCAGGTTATATCATGGTGACTCGTGTGCTTCAGCTTGGGGATACTGTTTGGGCCTTGATTGTTCCAATGCTTCTCTCACCCTTTAACATCATCTTGATGCGTTCCTTCTTCAAGAAGACCATTCCAGAAGCCATTCTCGAATCGGCTCGTATCGATGGTGCTAGTGAGGCTCGGATTTTCTTCCAAATCTGTTTGCCATTGTCACTACCAGGTATCGCAACCATCACGCTTTTGACAGCACTTGGTTTCTGGAATGACTGGTTCAACGCCCTTCTTTACATCAAGAGTGACAACTTGTATCCATTGCAATATTTGCTCATGCAAATCCAACAAAATATGGACTACATCGCCAAAGCGGTCGGCTTGACTGGTCAACTGGGAGTTGCTCTACCGAAAGAAACAGGTCGTATGGCCATGGTTGTGGTTGCAACCCTTCCAATCGCGATTTTGTATCCATTCTTCCAACGCTACTTTGTAAAAGGTTTGACTATCGGTGGTGTGAAAGAATAGTGCTTATTGAGAAAGAACATTTCTCAGTTCCCAACTTCCCTTGTGTGAAGTTAATACTCTTCGAAAATCTCTTCAAACCGCGTCAACGTCGCCTTGCCGTATAGATGTTACTGACTTCGTCAGTTCTATCTGCAACCTCAAAACAGTGTTTTGAGCAACCTGCGGCTAGTTTCCTAGTTTGCTCTTTGATTTTCATTGAGTATAAGATCATTACATTGTTTATAAGTTTAAAAATAAAAAAAGGAGTTTTTATCATGAAAAACTGGAAAAAATATGCTTTTGCATCTGCTAGTGTAGTCGCTTTGGCTGCAGGTCTTGCTGCTTGTGGAAATTTGACAGGTAACAGCAAAAAAGCTGCTGATTCAGGTGACAAACCTGTTATCAAAATGTACCAAATCGGTGACAAACCAGACAACTTGGATGAATTGTTAGCAAATGCCAACAAAATCATCGAAGAAAAAATTGGTGCCAAATTGGATATCCAATACCTTGGCTGGGGTGACTATGGTAAGAAAATGTCAGTTATCACATCATCTGGTGAAAACTATGATATTGCCTTTGCAGATAACTATATTGTAAATGCTCAAAAAGGTGCTTATGCTGACTTGACAGAATTGTACAAAAAAGAAGGTAAAGACCTTTACAAGGCACTTGACCCAGCTTATATCAAGGGTAATACTGTAAACGGTAAAATTTACGCTGTTCCAGTTGCAGCCAACGTTGCATCATCTCAAAACTTTGCCTTCAACGGAACTCTCCTTGCCAAATATGGTATCGATATTTCAGGTGTTACTTCTTACGAAACTCTTGAGCCAGTCTTGAAACAAATCAAAGAAAAAGCTCCAGACGTAGTACCATTTGCTATTGGTAAAGTTTTCATCCCATCTGATAACTTTGACTACCCAGTAGCAAACGGTCTTCCATTCGTTATTGACCTTGAAGGCGATACTACTAAAGTTGTAAACCGTTACGAAGTGCCTCGTTTCAAAGAACACTTGAAGACTCTTCACAAATTCTATGAAGCTGGCTACATTCCAAAAGACGTAGCAACAAGCGATACTTCATTTGACCTTCAACAAGATACTTGGTTCGTTCGTGAAGAAACAGTAGGACCAGCTGACTACGGTAACAGCTTGCTTTCACGTGTTGCCAACAAAGATATCCAAATCAAACCAATTACTAACTTCATCAAGAAAAACCAAACAACACAAGTTGCTAACTTTGTCATCTCAAACAACTCTAAGAACAAAGAAAAATCAATGGAAGTGTTGAACCTCTTGAATACGAACCCAGAACTCTTGAACGGCCTTGTTTACGGTCCAGAAGGCAAGAACTGGGAAAAAATTGAAGGTAAAGAAAACCGTGTTCGCGTTCTTGATGGCTACAAAGGAAACACTCACATGGGTGGATGGAACACTGGTAACAACTGGATCCTTTACATCAACGAAAACGTTACAGATCAACAAATTGCAGATTCTAAGAAAGAATTGGCAGAAGCTAAAGAATCTCCAGCGCTTGGATTTATCTTCAATACTGACAATGTGAAATCTGAAATCTCAGCTATTTCTAACACAATGCAACAATTCGATACAGCTATCAACACTGGTACTGTAGACCCAGATAAAGCGATTCCAGAATTGATGGAAAAATTGAAATCTGAAGGTGCCTACGAAAAAGTATTGAACGAAATGCAAAAACAATACGATGAATTCTTGAAAAACAAAAAATAATCAGCTAAATTGATTTCGTGTATTCATTCCTAACTCCTAAAATAAGAATCACTGCTTTCCTCAGGCTTATCTGGGGGAGGCAGTGATTTTTTGAAAGTTGTTGAAGCCATGTATGCTGAGGAAATGTATAAAGACTACCAAACCTAATTTATTTCAGGTTGTTATAAATACCATCTAAATATGAGTGAATTTCTTGTCGTATAGATTGTAAAGAATGATTTCTAGCTGTATCAATGACACCGAATATTCTGTAATGACTACGGAAAAGTTTATCATAATCAATGTAACTTCCTATGATGATAATGTTGGCAAATTCAGAACGGAGTCGTATATCTTCTATATAAGAATACATTGTATCTGAAGATAAAAACATTGATTTTATGATAAAATAGGTAGTAGTGTTATAGGAATAGATGATATGCCTAGAAACTATAATTCTCGTTTTTGTGGATAAGTTTTCTTTAATATAAGAATTGATGTCACTTGTGATGATATATCCTAATAATGAAAAATGTAGAATTTGAATTGTATCCATATTTCTCCTCTTGCTCTATCATATCAAAAACATCCGATAGAAGATGTCGAAATCTTAGATTGTATAACTGTTAGCATGAAATGTTGAAAAATAACCATTTATGATAACTCAGATACCTTTTAAGATTTTTTCCATCATAGGATACTAGTTTTGATATGATATAGGAGAGTAAGGAGGAAAAATATGCAAGAATATATTTTAAGCCAAGGCAGAGCAGTTGTTAAAGTGCCTCATTCTAAGATTTACTATGTGACAACACATCCTACGAAGGCACATGCTGTTATTTTTATTACAGCTGATGGAGTATTTGAGAAGTATATGAGCCTAGCTAGAGTTGAGGAAATGAGTCTGGGTAAATTGTTCAGATGTCATAGAAAGTTTCTTGTTAACTTATCCAAAGTAATAGGATTGAAGTATGAAACGAAGACCATTTTATTTATGGATGAAAGAGTATCAGATATTATCTGCTCTAGAAGATATTTTAAAACTGTAAAAGAAAGATGGTTAAATACTAAAGGGGACGAGAAATGAATATCTTTATATTAGAGGATGATTTTATACAGCAGACTAGGATGGAAAATCTGGTGTATGATATTTTAGAGAAGAATTGTTGGGAAGTAAAGCACTGTGGTGTTTATGGTAAACCGAATCAATTGTTAGAAGATATGATGGAACGTGGAGGTCATCAACTTTTCTTTTTGGATATTGAAATTAAAAACGATGTTAGAAAAGGGTTAGATATTGCTTTGGAAATCAGAGATAGAGATCCAAATGCAGTCATTGTTTTTGTAACAACTCATTCAGAATTTATGCCTGTTAGTTTTCAATATCAAGTATCAGCTTTAGATTTTATTGATAAGGAATTGCCTGAAAGCTCTTTTAGGGAACGTGTGGAAAAGGCAATCGCTTATGTTCACAAGAATAAACATCAACTAATGACTGAAGATTCTTTTGTGTTTACAAATTCTAAAGCACTCGTTCAGGTTCCATTTTCGGATTTGCTTTATATAGAAACGTCAATGATTCCTCATAAGCTAGTTCTTTATTCTATGAGAGAAAGAATAGAATTTTACGGTAAAATTTCTGATATATTGAAGCAAGAACCCAGATTGGTTCAGTGTCATCGTTCTTTTATTGTGAATCCTTATAATATCTCTTCAATAGATAAGGAAGAAAAACTAGTCTATTTGAAGAACGGGTCAAGTTGCCTAGTATCTAGGTTAAAAATGAGGGCATTGCTGAATATAGTTAAAGATTTACATGATAGTAAGGAGTAGTAAATGTCATTTGTGTTAGTATCTTTGAATTTTTACATACTTTTATTTCTTCATGCAAAAATTTATGGCTATCAATTGACTATAAAGAGATCTTTAGAGTTATTGTTTTTCTATTTTTTATTAGAGTTTTTACTTTTAACCTTGATTAAGATGTTCTATATCCCTGTTGTTATTACAGTACTAGATTATCCCATCTTTTTTATTATCTATACATTGTTGTTGGATAAAAAGAAATACAGTCTGATATCGACACTTTTTTATGCTCTGTTTCCTATCACATTTTGGTCGATCATCTATGATTTTTTTGTTGATTTTATTATTCCTAATTTTGCTAGTTTAACAGAAATATATGTTTATTATGATGCTACCATTTTCTCAATTTTAGCAAGTCTCTTATCTTTGCTTATAATAAAAGTTTTTCAGTATGATTTTAGCTATTTAAGAAGTAAAGTGTTGGATAAACATCTGGATCAAATAATGAGGATTGCTAATGCTGCAATGTTGGGTTATTTTATCCTTATTCCTTTTATTGGTTACATTAAAAACAGCCTGAATTTATCTGTAAATCATTATCAAGGAGCTATAACTGCAATCTATTTCTTTTTATTTATCTATTTTGTCAATATACTGGACAGAAATGTACGTGAGGAATTGCAAAAAGATTTAGTACTTCAAAAAGAGATTCAACTTCAAAATCTTAAGAGCTATAGTAAACAAGTAGAAGGACTTTATCAAGAGGTTAGAAGCTTTAGGCATGATTATGCAAATATCTTAACAAGTTTAAAGATAGGGATAGACCGAAAAGATATTGATTTAGTTGCTCAAATTTATGACAGTGTCTTGAAAGACTCAGGGAAAAATTTAAAAGATACAAAATTTGATGTAGTGAGATTGAGAAATATAGAGGATTTATCCTTGAAGAGTTTATTAATCTCAAAATTATCCGAGGCTCAGAGTTTACTAGTGCCAGTTTCTTTGGAAATAGAAAAACCAATCGTTATCAAAAAGATTGAGGAAATTGATTTTTTAACAGTTGTTTCTATATTGTTAGATAACGCGATAGAGGCCGCTGCAAGCGCCACTGTCGAGGAACCTCTAAGTGTTTGTTTTTTTGAAGATATTAGAAGTAATAAGCAAGTTTTAATTATCCAAAATCCGACCCTAGATAGAGAGATTGATGTTACAAAAATATTTGAGAGAGGAATGTCGTCTAAAGGGCAGAATAGAGGAGTTGGTTTGTCTAATGTTAATAGTATTTTGACAAAATACCCAAATATCATTCTAAAAACTACAAGTTCTAATTTTAGATTTAAACAAGTCTTAGAGATAGAAGTATAGGTGGGGATGGGTGACTTGTATCTTCTATAATCTTTTCATGATAAAACGCATAGTATCAGTCATTTTGAAATCTGATATTATGCGTTTTTATAATTCTATAGATTTTTTATGGTTTGAAAGTAGTCCGTAATTTTAATGGTGTTGTTATAGTTTCATATAGCTCTTCCCACAATCCTCCACCTGTAATCTGGTTGAGTTCAGTAGTTGTTAGTTCTTGAAATGAAGTTAGGTTTTGTTTCTTATCCATGTTATGATTCTCCTTTTTGATAAGATAATAAATAGTTATAGAGTGTTATCTGAAAATTAATCAGAATGGGTTAAAATTTTATCTTTGAAATAATCAAAATATGTTTTCTTTGCAGTTACACTAGTGACGCGACCTTGTAAGCCGTATTGGATGAGTTTACTATCATTATTAGATAGTTTTGCAAGAGCGGTTAATTTAAAGAGATTGCCTTGCTCTGTTCTGGTAGGAGTTTGATCAATTGTCTGAAGTTGGCCGATGATGGTAATGCCGTGATTTCCAATCTTCTCCAGTTTTAATCTTACAGTTTGTCCTTTATCTAGTAGAGGTAGATAGTCAGAAGATACGTAGTAAGTGATTAGTACTTCTCTTGTATCTGTGATGACAGGAAATATTTGAGCAATTTCTGTACCAGTTGGAATTCTATTTTTACCTTCAAATTCACTGTTTAAGTGAATGATACCTTTACTTGGGGCGGTTAAGGTATTGTTTTCCAAACGCTGTGTGGCTTGATCTAGTTGTACTTTTAATTCTGTTAATTGATTCTCCACAGTTAGTTGTTGCTGAGAAGCTGTCTGTAAAAACTGAGTGCGGAGTACTTCAATTTTGGTTGCTAAACTATTGTCATAAGTTGCTACACTTCCGATACCAGCTTGCTGAATTTTGAGGCTTGCGATAGATGATTCAAGACCTGCAATACTTTGATTAATTTGAGATAAAAATGGCTCCTCTGCAGTTCCTTGTGTTTGTCCTTGAGAGGCTACAAGATAACGATTCAAAATTGACTGGTGCGGATTGCCAGTTGGTAAGCGAGCCCTTTTATTTATGATAGTATCACTCAGCTCCTGGTATTCTCCAATCTGCTGTTGAACTTTTGAAATTTCTTGTTCAATAGCTGATGAACTGCTATTGGCAAGATTGGCTTGATTTGAAACCTCAGTGTTAGTCTTTGTGATACCCAGTTCAATATCATGAGCTTGTTTAGTAAAATTCCTAAAGGTATTATGGTAGCCAAATTCATCCTCGCCAGAAAAAAGATCAGTCGCTTTTTCTAAGCTTTGTTTCAAAATTCCAAGTCCTTCTTTTTGCTTCTCAAGTCTTTGTAATTGAGTTTCTAAGGCAGTTTTCTGACTTTCTTCCATTGTTTCAGAGTATTTGATGAGTAAGTCCCCTTTTTCAACTACTTGATTTGCCACTAAATGATTAGCAAGGATAGGATTATCACTGGTCGACTGAATAGATGCAATGACACTTGTAGGGGTGATTTCCCCTTGGGAAGTAACAGTAATTTCTTTTGTGGCAACAAGGGAGAAAATCAAGATGAAAGTAAACAGTAATGAAAGAGGTATAATTAACACTGTCGCATAGTTATGGTAACGTCTCTGATAAAACTCGACGCTTCTAAAAAGATTAGGATTCATGACATTCTCCTTATTTATTGAATAGATGATGGTAGAAGCCTTGCGCCTGCATTAACTCTTGGTGACTACCAACTTCAATGATTTTCCCCTGGTCGAGAACAATGACACGGTTAGTTCGTTCGGCTATACTGAGACGATGGGCTACAAAGAGAATGGTTTTATCAGTTAGGGACATAAGATTATCTATAACTTTTTTCTCAGTCAAGACATCAAGACCGCTAGTAGCTTCATCTAGTATTAAAACAGGAGCTTTAGTTAAAAGAGCACGAGCGAGGGCTATTCGTTGCTTCTGTCCTCCTGATAGACCAGCTCCATCAGAGAGCTGAGTTTGATAGCCCATAGGCATTCTTTCAATGTCTTGACGGATTTCAGCTAATTCACAAGCTCTTAGAATATCTTCTTGGCTAATCATATGATTACCACCCAAGGTTAAGTTTTCCAAAATAGAGCCATTAAAGATATAGGCTTGTTGGGGCAGGTAATTAATATGACGGCGCAAGACTTTCTTATTAATGTTTTTAATATCCTGATGATTGATGGAAATATGCCCTTTGTAGGGTTCAAAGAAATTGACAATCATTTTGGCTAAAGTTGTTTTACCAGAACCACTGACTCCAACTAGGCTAACCTTATCTCCTTGTTTAATCGTGAGATTAATATCTGTTAAGGTATCTCGTCCAAAACCATACTTATAAGAAAGGTCATCAAATTCAATATCGCCCATCAAAAAATGTGAATGAACAGGATTTTCTTGAACTTGAAATTCAGATTCGACTAAATAGACCTCGTTCAAGCGGTTATTAGCGACCTTCGCAGATTGGAGTTTGATTTGGAGGTTGATAATATTTTCCATAGGAGTTGTAAAGTAAGAAAGAAGTGTGTTAAAGGTAATCAACTGACCGATAGAAATTTTACTCGACATGACTAATTGAGCGCCAAACCATAGGATAAGGATATTCAGAACTAATTTTGTTCCCTGCTTTAAACTCGTTTGTAAAATAGAATATTTACTGAGCTTAAAGGATTTTTCCAAATAATCTACAAATTCGCTGTCTATATTTTGATAGCGATTTTCTTCACTTGTGAGCGACTTTATAGTTTCAATCCCGTTGATATCTTCGATAATGGCAGAACTAACCATAGAATTACTTTGCATGACATCATGGTTCATTTTTTCGAAAGGCTTCATAAAAGAAAAGATGATGAACATGTATATAGGAATGGAAATAAGAGAAAGAAGGAAGAGATTAGGGTTTTGTGCCAGTAAGACTCCCCCTACAAGAATCAGAATAGAAACATCCAGAAAAAGAGAGAGAATGGTAGAAGCTAAGGCATCTATAATAGAGTTAGCATCTGTGAACCGTGAAATGATTTCTCCTGTACGACGTGTCGCAAAGAAAGACATAGGAAGTTCAAAAATATGGCGAATATAGGATAAAATCACATCAATACTTAATCTCTGACTCAGAACGGTTAGGAGATAATCTCTGGAGAAGCCCATGACTTGTTGGAGGATATAGGTGATAACCAGACCAACTGAGATGATTCCTAAAGTTGATTTCATCTGATTTGGGATGTATTCATCCAAGATTCCTTGGAGATAATAAGAACCACCGATATTGATAATAGTAACCAATAAGCTTGAGAGAACAATGTAAGCAATGAGAGATTTTTGTTTGAAAATCAGAGGAAGGAAGCTTAGTAGACCATTCTTTTTATCTTTATGGGGTTGATAGCTGGGTTTGGGAGCTAGAAAAATAGCTACTCCAGTCCATTCAGAGAAAAAGCGTTCTTTTGACATTTTAGTGATTTTTACAGAAGGGTCAGGATCACCAATAATCAGATAGTCTTTCTTTGTTTGATAGACAACATAGTAATGTTGGAGTTTTCCTTCTTTGTTAACGTGAACGATAAATGGATAGGGGACATCACTCATGCCAAAGAGCGTTTTATCTGCTTGAACAGGTCTTGTTTCAAAGCTCATTTCATCAGCGGCTTTTACAATGCCAAGAGCAGTCGTCCCTTCTTTATTGGTCTTTGCAAGTTCTCTCAAGTGAGCTAGAGAAAAATCTGAACCATAGAATTTAGCAATCGAGGCTAAGGCAGCAACACCACAGTCTCTAGCATCTATTTGAGGAACAAATGTACGTTTATAAGAAGTCATTGGCAATTCCTTTCATATAGTGGATAGCTCTATTATGCCAAACTTTACTAAAAAACTTCTTGCTAAATCGTAAACGGTATTTATATTGTCATGAACAGTAATTTTTATTAAGTAAGATGAACCATTGATTTTTATAGTTGACGATAGTATATATTAGTTTTGGTCTTTGATAAAATTTATGAAAAACATTTCGTGATGAAAAAAAGACATTTTATGATTTTAAAGAAATGATATCAGTTAATTATGATATATTGATGTTGTCAAGGTTGCAACAAGATAAAAATTAAAAATAAAAAGGAGGTATTCATCATGAATACAAAAACAATGTCACAATTTTCTGTTATGGATAATGAAATGCTTGCTCGTGTTGAAGGTGGAGATAAAGTAGGGGCTGGAGAAGTTGTTCAAGCATTAGGAATTTGTACAATAGGAGGTGCAGCTCTGGGGAGTGTTATCCCAGTTGTGGGAACTCTTGCCGGAGGGGTTTTAGGAGCACAGTTTTGTACAGCGGCTTGGGGAGCTTTTAGAGCAAGTTAAACTTTTAGCGATATAGTAGATTGGAAATAGTAGTAAAAGGAGGTGATTTATATGAAATACAGATTATTTCTTATTATTTTCTTGAGTAGTGTTTTGGATATTCTTTTAGGTACATTTTTGAAAATCTCGAATGTATCGATTGGGTGGATTGTTCTCTACAGTGGCTTATTTGAAGCAGGAGTTTTCCTTCTTGCTAATAAAGGTTTGGCGGTAAAAATCAAGGAAGCAGACATTCAAAAACGCTTTAAATTTATTTTTGGAAAAACGTTATGGTTTCAAATTCTTTTGCTCATCTTTTTGGCGGTAAAACTTTATCTTGGTTTGGATGAGAGACTGATTTTACTTTATGGAAATATTTTCATTGTCTTTAATGCCTTAGTTTATCTTTTGTCTACTAGCCAAATTAATTTAACAAAGAAAGCGTGAAAAGAATGGAACAATCAGTAAATAATTTTATCATTTTATCCGATGAAAAATTAACAATGATAACAGCTGGTGATAAACAACTTGTAGACAGATTTTTAAGTGGAGTAGGTGGTGCAGTTGAGGGGCTTTCGCTTTGTGCACAGACAATCCCCTTCCCAACTCCGCAGATTTATTTAATTTGTGCAGCTGGTGGGGCGGCAGCTTCAGTTTTATGGCCACATTAGAGGATTTAGTTAGGATATAGAATTATTAATCTGAGTATCTCTTTGCGCTTATACTCTCTATACTGTATAGGAACGTATCATGTATAAACACTTATTTTTTCCATATTCAAAAATCTTAGACTGGTTGACACCCTATATTCTAGTCTTGGCTTCTGACACCATTGCATTTAATGTTTTTGTGCTAACCTTTGTATCTGTAGTGGTTTTTTCTTTTCTGAATCCCATGCTAGCTTTTATAGCTATATTCTTAGGGGCTGGCTATGTTGTCGGGTTTTGGTTATTAAAATGGTTTGTTTTAGAGAGATTGGAGGTAAAGGATGACTTGTAGGAAGGTGTACTTAGTGTTTAAGTGGTTATCTTTATGGTCGTTTTCAATAAAGATTACACCTTGTTTTTGATTTTTAGTATAGTAACGTCAAATGTAGCTCCTTACATTCATTCCTAACTCCTAAAATAAGAATCACTGCTTTCCTCAGGTTGGTCTGGGGAGGGCAGTGGTTTTTTACCTTATTTAGATAATTATCCGAATTAGATGATATAAACAATATTAAAATGATAACAGGTGATTAAAATATTAAAATTTCTTATATCTTTATTAATTTTTATTAAGTAGATTTTTAGAATAAAGTAGCTTATAATAAGAGTGCAATGAAAGCGCTTAACATTGTGAAAATTCATCTTGTTCTGATTTAAGAGATCTATAGATACAAATTTTTAAGCAGTCGTATATAGATGTATGTCATTTACACAGTTCTATATACTTAAAAATTTATACAATGATCAATTTAAACGAGGTAGGTGAAAAAATGATAAAAGTTGTTCTTTATTCTTTTTAGGAACAAGAAATTTTACATGAGGTTATTCAAATGAAAAAAACACCCAATCGATGGTTAATTTTGGCAGCAGCCATTTTAACGAATCTATCTCTAGGTGCTGGTTACGCCTGGTCAGTCTTTCAAAAGGCGCTGCTAGAAACCAATTCTAGTCAAGGATGGGTTCAAGCCCAAACTTCTTTGGCCTTTAGTATTTCTTTTGCAATGGTACCTGTTGGTATGATTATTTTCGGTCCTAAGGTTGATTCAGCAGGACCTAAGAAATTTGTATTCCTAGGTGGTATTCTCTTCGGTGCTGGTATGTTTGCTACTGGATTTGCTACTTCTCTTCCAGTCCTTTACCTCACTTACGGGGTTGTCCTAGGACTTGGTATTGGTTCAGCTTATGGAGCATCTACTTCAGTTGCCACTAAGTGGTTCCCAGATAAAAAAGGTTTAGCTGGTGGTTTGACAGCAGCAGGTTTCGGGTTAGGCCCGCTCATTATCGGTCCAGTTGCCAAAGCTTTGATTGCTTCTATGGGTGTTTACTCAACATTCAAAGTATTAGGTATCATTCTTCTAATTGTTATTTGTACTTCTTCATTGGTAATGGAGAAAGCTCCTGCAGCAGCGCCGGCATCTGGAGCAGCTCAACCAGAAGGTAAAACTTACAAAGAAATGCTTCGTGATGGAAATTACTGGCTTCTATGGTTGATTTACGTTCTCGGTGCTACTGGTGGAATGATGATTATCGGTACTGCAGCATCAATTTCTGACCAGTATAAACTTGTAGGAGAAGCTACACTATTCGTTATGCTGGTATCTATCGCTAATACATTTGGTCGTATCTTCTGGGGTACGGTATCTGATAAGATTGGTCGCTATCCTACTGTTATTGCCATGTTTGGAGCGGTTGCTACTGGTTTGTTGCTCACAGCCTTATTCAAAGGTCCTGGAAGCATCTTGGCCATTCTTGGAATTATGATGGTTGCCTTGTCATTTGGAGGTTTCCTAGGTTCATTCCCAGGAATTACTGCTGAAAACTGGGGAGTTACATACGTAGGGACAAACTATGGATGGATGTTTACTGCTTATGGCGTAGCTGCTATTGCTGGTCCTCAGTTAGGAGCACGTCTTGCACAGGCAAACCAAGGAGATTATACAATGGCCTTCTTTATCGTTATCGGCATGGCTATCCTTGGTATTTTACTCCAACTGTTCTATATGGCTAAAGCTAAAAAAGTTTAAAAATGAATCCTTGGAAAATCCAAGGATTTTTTAAAATATGATTGATACTAAGTGTAGTGTACAAGAAATTTTTTTCTAAATTGAAATATAGCAATTTCCAGTCAAATAAATTGCATTCGTTTTCTCAAGCAGGTATACTAGTATGGATAAATAAAAAATTTAGAAAATTTAAGAATAGAAAAGAGAACAAATCTTATGGCAAAAGATATTCGTGTCTTACTTTACTACCTTTATACTCCAATTGAAAATGCAGAGCAATTTGCTGCAGACCACTTGGCTTTCTGTAAATCAATCGGCCTTAAAGGCCGTATCCTAGTCGCTGACGAGGGAATTAACGGAACAGTTTCAGGTGACTATGAAACAACTCAAAAATACATGGACTACGTTCACAGCCTACCAGGTATGGAAAATCTCTGGTTCAAGATTGACGAAGAAAGTGAACAAGCCTTCAAGAAGATGTTTGTTCGCTACAAGAAAGAAATTGTCCACCTTGGTTTGGAAGACAACGACTTTGACAATGACATCAACCCACTTGAAACAACAGGTGCCTACTTGTCTCCAAAAGAGTTCAAAGAAGCGCTTCTTGATAAAGATACCGTTGTCCTTGACACACGTAACGATTACGAGTACGACCTAGGACATTTCCGTGGGGCTATCCGCCCGGACATCCGCAACTTCCGTGAATTGCCACAATGGGTTCGTGATAACAAGGAAAAATTCATGGACAAGCGTGTCGTGGTTTACTGTACAGGTGGTGTTCGCTGTGAGAAATTCTCAGGCTGGATGGTTCGTGAAGGTTACAAAGATGTCGGCCAATTGCACGGAGGAATCGCAACTTACGGTAAGGACCCAGAAGTCCAAGGTGAGCTTTGGGATGGAAAAATGTACGTATTTGACGAGCGTATCGCCGTTGATGTCAACCATGTCAACCCAACTATCGTAGGGAAAGACTGGTTTGATGGAACACCATGTGAACGTTATGTCAACTGTGGAAATCCATTCTGTAACCGTCGTATCTTGACATCAGAAGAAAATGAAGACAAGTACCTTCGTGGATGCTCACACGAGTGCCGTGTTCACCCACGTAACCGCTATGTTTCAGAAAATGAATTGACACAAGCAGAAGTGATCGAGCGCCTAGCCGCTATCGGTGAAAGCTTGGATCAAGCAGCTACTGTATAAGATCAAACAGTCCTTAGGGGCTGTTTTTCTATGCTTTGTACTCAAAAATCTAATACTCAATGAAAATCAAAGAGCAAACTAGGAAGCTAGCCGCAGGCTGTACTTGAGTACGGCAAGGCGAAGCTGACGCGGTTTGAATTTGATTTTCGAAGAGTATAAAGTTTGTTTTTGTATCTTTCAGAAAAATAAGGTATACTGTATGTAAACGATTTCAAAGGAGCCCAGTTATGGCGAAAACATTTTTTATTCCAAATAAACAGAGCATTTTAGGAGAACAGGAGATTTTGACTGCCAAGTCGATCTTGGCCTTGCTAGACGGTTTGGAGTCGCATAGTTATGATGCAGTCTATCTCCGTCAGCCTCTTAACCGTCTCGAATATATCGAGTGTGCGATAGTGGGGCAATCACAATTTCTCTTTAAAGTTAGCTATGCTGATGATCAAAAGGCTTACCGTGTCGATCTTCCTGACCTACTCACGAAGACAGACTGGGAGATCATCAAGTCATTTTTAGAAGCCCTGCTTGCTTACACAGGAACTGAGATTGAAGGACTAGATGGTTTTGATTTTGAAGCTTATTTCCAAGAAAGTATTCAAGCCCATCTGGCTGATAGTGCAGCCCGTTTTACGATTTGCCAAGGAATTTTTAATCCTGTTTTCTTTAGTCATGGGGACTTGAAAAGCTTTTTAGAGGAAGACGGCTTGGCTCAGTTTGAAGCGCGTGTGCGTGCGGTTCAAGAGACAGATGCCTACTTTGCAAGAGTTTCCTTCTATCAGGATGGAGAAGGCCAAGTGCACGGTGTTTACCATCTGGCTCAAGGAGTCAAGACTGTTTTGCCGAGAAAACCATTTGTTCCTGTAGCCTATATGGAGCAATTGCTGGATAAGGAAGTCCAGTGGGAGATCGACTTGGTTCAAATTACAGGAGATGGCTCTAAACCAGAAGACTATGAAGCCATTGCTCGCTTGGAATATGCACAATTCCTAGAGTTACTACCATTAGCATCTTACCACCAACTAGACGCCAATCAATTAGAAATACAACCCATCTTAGACAAAGATTTTAAAACATTAGCACAAGAAAAGTAAAGCAGAAGCAGGTCAATCGACTTGCTTTTTTACATATAAAAAATCCTGCCATGGATGACAGGATTGCTACTCAATGAAAATCAAAGAGCAAACTAGGAAGCTAGCCGCAGGCTGTACTTGAGTACGGTAAGGCGAAGCTGACGTGGTTTGAAGAGATTTTCGAAGAGTATGAAGTTTAAAGAAAGGCTAAGATACGAAGATAATCCCCAATCAGTGCGACTTCAGCTACAAAGAAGAGGAGGATGATCACTCCGTTCACAAGGACAGACAAGAATAACTGATAGAAGGAGTCGGTTTCACTTGCTTGACTTGGTCTTGTAATGATATGGAGACTGGCAAGCAGAATGATTCCAATGCTAATCACACACAAGAGGGCTGTAAATCGTAGGCTGTCAAAGAAGGCAAAGAAACTAGCAATAGCGGTGAGGAAGATTGGAATTGCCAAGAGTTGACTATATTGTTGGAGAACCTTTTCCAGCGTCCAGTCCTTTTCTTGGTAGATAAATCGTCTCACGACGAAACTACCCAAGAGGAATGAAAAGAAGAAGAGTGTTGTCGCTACTAGGATAGAGATGATAGAAAAGAGAGTTAAAGGTGCTAGTTGCTCAGGGAAGTGGCTGTTTATAGTTGCTATATGTCCATAGTAGGCTTGTTTGATGTGGTAGATACTGAAGAAAAAGGAAGATGCAGAAAATAGAATGAGCAAGAGAAAGGCTGTGTAGCTGTGTGTGCTACTTGTTTCAAGCTTGCTTGTAGGAGATTTGATCGCTTCCACTAGCCAAGACCAAAAATCAAGTACTTGCTCTTTCCAGTTATCCGTAGATTTTGGAGCTTGGTCGGGAATATAAGGACTTTCTAAGGATTTACTGAGAAGAAAAGGCTCTTTCAAGATTGTTTTTTGCTGAGGAAGTGCTTCTTGACTCTCTTCAGTTATAGTGACTTTTTCTGTTTCTTTAGAAAGGTCTTGCTCTTCTTCAGTAGAATTAGATGCCTTCTTTTCTTCTATTTCTGTTCTCGCTTCACTGTCTTCAGGAGTTTCCATTTTCTCTTCTTGCTGGCTTTCCAGTTCGACTTCAGCTTGAGAGACTTCCTCCTCTACTTGAGTATTTTTTTCAATTGGTGTATCGAGATCGGCTATCGTTTCTTCAGCCTTGTCTGCAACCTCTTGAGCTTGCTTTTCAGGCTTGTTCTTGCTTGTTGTTTTTACAAAATCATTACTTTCAAACCATTCTTGTTTCATGGTAGAACCTCCTTTTTAGTTAGATAAATATGCTTCTATAGTAGCAGATGTAAGCGTTTTTGTCAACGTCTGCTTGGTGTGGATATTAGCTCAATATCATCATCAGATCTCGCAATGAGTTGATCCTTGACATCGGTTTTTTCAGTTTTGTAAGGGTTGCTTAATTCCGTACCTCTTGATTCAGGCTCTTCTCTTGTGAATTGGAAGATAGAACCGTAGCTACTTGAGATGTCCAAGTTAATTCGTTGGCTTTCTTTCTGGTCTAGGATGATTCGGAAATAATCTTTGGCAGTCAGTTTAACCTTACCATGGACTTGGATATTTTCAGCGTGGAAGTGATTTTCTGTTGATTCTAGCTGACTATCTGTTAGATCTGTATCAAAGATATTAACGATATTGGGGGTTGTGAGTTTACTGTTTTTGATACGGCTTCCTTCAATTCGGAGGATATAGCCGTTTGTATTGAGGGTCGCATTTTCAAGGCTAGCATTTATGATGGTGGTTTGTCCGCGATTGGCTGAGATGTTGATCCCTTTTAGAGTTCTCCCTTTCGGTAGTCCGATGATGACATCATTAAAACGATTAGATGAACTACTTACAATATGGAGAATCCCATCAATTCCAGAAGAGATAAATGGACTTTCAGACAGTTTCTTATCAGTGAGACTCAGAGTTCTATCGTTCTGATTGGTGATAAGATCATGGTGAGCAGAAAGTGATGGATGGTAAGAAATGTGGATTTGATCATCGAAAGAGTCTGTGATGGTCAGCGCGTGTTGGTGGAGAGTAATCTCTAGGTTTTCGACTTCCTTGCCAAAGGTCAGCTCTTCCATCCGACTATCATAGACAGGCTCCTTGGACATGGCAAGTAGGCTCTTAATCCCGTCAGATTGGATACCTACAAAAAGCAGGATAAATCCGATAACGGTAGTCACCACACCAAAAATGAGAAATCCTTTTGTCAATTTACGCATGCTGGTCACCTCTCTTTCCTTTTTTGAGAACAAATTGCACCAGGCGAACAATGAGTAGACCGAAGAAACGAGCTACATAGGAGATACCTAGTAAGACTAGTGAAGAAGCACCGATGGCTAGTAAACCAGAACCGAAAATCAAGATAAAGGCTGATTTGGCTTGGGCTAAGACAGTGAAACTTTCAACTAAAAATAGGAATCCGCCAATGATACCCAGTATGGAAATCGCAAAGAAAGCCAGAATGACAGTCAAGGCTGCCACAAGGATTGCGAACAGGGTCACGAGGATGGCGATTCCCAGAGGAATGCCGATGGGTGCTGCAAGGAGGGCTAACAAGGCGATATGTAAAATTTGTCGGTTATTTTTTTGAGCGGGTGCTTCATTGATTTTTTTATCGAGAAGATTGGAGAGGACTTCGTGAGCCGCTTCTTTGGGAGTTCCCAAGCTAGCGATGAGTTCTTCTTCTCCTTCGACTCCAGCATCGTCAAAGAGTTCTCTGAAATAGTCCATGGCTTCGATACGGTCAGCTTCAGGTAGTTTCTTGAGATAGAGTTCTAGCTGAGTCAGGTATTCAGTTCTTGTCATGGCGGATACTCCCTTCTATGATGCCATTGATGGTGTCTGTATAGAGTGCCCATTCATCTTTTAGGGTCAAGAGCTGCTCTATACCACCATTTGTCAAGGAGTAGTATTTGCGCATGCGACCTTGGAACTCTCTAGAATAGGTTGTCAGAAAGCTATTGCCCTCCAATTTTTTGAGAATGGGATAGAGTGTGGATTCTTTGATATTAGCGATCAGCTTAATGGTCTGGCTAATCTCATAACCATAAGAATCTCCTTTTTCCAGTACGGCCAAGATGAGAAATTCAATCAAGGCAGAGGATGTTGGAAAGTACATGAGAAACCTCCTTTTCTAATGTGTAGGATTTTTATATATAATTTTTCTACACATACATTGTACATCTAAAAGAAAGCCCTGTCAAGAGAAATGTGTAAAATTTTTATATATAAAAAAACTTCTAGGAAAAACTAGAAGTTTAGAGAATTTTATCAGCTCTGTCTACTGTAAAGAGGGCTACAGTCATCAGAATATCGACGAGCAAGAGGGCAGCTACAGCTGGTACCCAAGAGTGGAAAAGGTCAAAACTGTAACCAAAGAGGGTTGGTCCAAAGGCTGCTAGGATATAGCCTCCTGTTTGAGATAGACCGGACAATTGGGCTGTCTTTTCAGGAGCGCTTGTCTTGAGTGAAAAATTGACCATGAGATAAGGGAAGAGGGCGCTGGTTGCGGTTCCGATGAGGAGATGGATGGCAAGCCAGTAAAAGAAATTACCGATTGGGAAAAAGAGCATGGAAATGCCGACCACACCAGCTAGTGAAACCAGAGTGAGCATGAGCTGACGGTTGCGAGTAGACAAGCTGGTTGTTAGGCTGGGGATGGTCATTGAAAAAGGAATGCTAATCAGCGAGAAGATAGAAGTTAGCAAGCCAGCTTCGTGACTGGATAGACCTGCATGAATAGCCATGGTAGGTAGCCAGGTCATAGCGGTGTAAAAGATCAAGGATTGAAAACCTGCAAAGATAATAATTGCCCAGACCTGTTTATTATGCATGACCTTTGTTTGGCTTTTTTGTTTGGTTTGAGGAGCCAGTCTGTGATTATAGCGGTGATTAGGCAGCCAAACCAAAAAAGTTGCTAGACAGAGCAGGGTGAGGAGGATGATAAGTCCTTTCCAAGAACTGGCTTGTGTAATGGGCACAGCCAGATAGGAGGCCAGAGCCGTTGCAATCCCCATAGAGGTTACATATAAGGTGGTCAGAAAACCAATCTTCTTTGGTTGATTGGCTTGGATGAGACTAGGAAGCAGCACATTGATGACTGCGATACTTGCCCCAACCATCAAGGTTCCTAGATAGAGCAGGGGCAGATTGATTAGTCGAATAAGTGAGCCAATGGTCAAGAAGAAGAGGCTGTAGGTAAAGAGATGCTCCAAGCCGATTTTCTGAGCTAGTCGGGTAGAAAAGAGTGAGAAGAGGGTAAACATGAGGAGAGGAAGGCTGGTCAAGACACCAAGTGAACTAACTTCTACCCCCAGCCCTTGCGAAATATCTCCCAAAATAATGGGTAGAACAGTAAAAGGAGTCCGCAAGGAAACACCAATCAGGATAATACCTGGAACAAAAAAGAGTGATTGTTTTTTCATATAATACCTCTTCTAACTGATTTTAATAACAGCTTATTTTAAGGCTTTTTCACTATAATGTCAAGTAAGGTTTCTGGCTTTCAAGATAAAAATGGGAAAGTCTTGAAAATTATGATAAAATAGTGGAAGGAAATCTATACATTGGAGAAAAACTGTGTCTGAAAAGCAAAAAATCAGCGTATTGATGTCGGTCTATATCAAGGAAAATCCGACATTTTTAAAGGATGCTATTAAGAGTGTTCAAAATCAGACCCTGAAACCGAGCGAGTTGGTTCTAGTTGAGGATGGGCCTTTGACACCTGAGCTCTATCAGGTGTTAGACCAGGTGGAGGCTGAGTCTGAAATTCCAGTGAAACGCTGTCCTCTTGAGCAGAATCAAGGTTTGGGTCTGGCTCTTCGACAGGGTGTTTTGCAGTGTCAGTACGATATTATTGCCCGTATGGATACGGATGATATAGCTGTTCCAGATCGTTTTGAGAAACAGGTTCAGCTAATGGAGAAGGACAATCTCGACTTATTAGGTGGACATATTGCAGAATTTATTGATAATCCTGATGAGATTGTTTCTTACCGTCGTGTTCCAACTCAGCATGCAGATATTGTAGCTTATCAAAGGATGAGAAGTGCCTTTAACCACATGACTGTCATGTTCAAGAAGGACATGGTTCTCAAGGCAGGCAACTATGAAGATGGCCTTTATATGGAGGATGACCTCCTCTGGCTCAACATGATTGCTGCAGGAGCCAAGACTGGAAATCTGGATCAAATCTTGTGTAAGGTTCGTGTCGGAGCAGGGATGTTTGAGCGTCGTGGGGGACTGCGTTATCTCAAACTCTATCGTCAGGCTCGTCAACGAATGCTGAAGAGAGGGCAGATTTCTTACATGGAGTATGCCAAGAGTGTTGCGATTCAGATGGTTGTTGCTCTTTGTCCAGGATTTGTCCGACAGTTTATTTTTATGAAACTGTTACGAAAAAGCAATTAAAAGATTGTAGCAAATCGTAAACTAGAGAAAAAGTGTTATAATAACAATGTAATCATCCAGCTCTTTTAAGGAGGAGTAAATTTCTATGAATAAAAAACTCACAGATTATGTGATTGATCTGGTGGAAATTTTAAATAAACAACAAAAACAAGTCTTCTGGGGCATATTTGATATTTTCAGTATGGTGGTTTCCATCATTGTATCTTATATCTTATTTTACGGACTAATTAACCCAGCACCTGTTGACTACATTATCTATACGAGTTTGGCCTTCTTGTTCTATCAATTGATGATTGGATTTTGGGGGTTGAACGCTAGTATTAGTCGTTACAGCAAGATTACGGATTTTATGAAAATCTTTTTTGGCGTGACTGCCAGCAGTGTCTTATCATATAGTATTTGCTATGCCTTCTTGCCACTCTTCTCCATCCGTTTCATCATTCTCTTTATCTTGTTGAGTACCTTCTTGATTTTATTGCCACGGATTACTTGGCAGTTAATCTACTCCAGACGCAAAAAAGGCAGTGGTGATGGAGAGCACCGTCGGACCTTCTTGATTGGTGCTGGTGATGGTGGGGCCCTCTTTATGGATAGTTACCAACATCCAACCAGTGAATTAGAACTGGTCGGTATTTTGGATAAGGACGCTAAGAAAAAGGGCCAAAAACTTGGTGGTATCCCTGTTTTGGGTTCATATGATGATCTGCCGGAATTAGCCAAACGCCACCAAATCGAGCGTGTCATCGTTGCGATTCCGTCACTTGACCCGTCAGAATATGAACGTATCTTGCAGATGTGTAATAAGCTGGGTGTCAAATGTTACAAGATGCCTAAAGTTGAAACTGTTGTTCAAGGACTTCACCAAGCAGGTGGAGGCTTCCAGAAGATTGATATCACAGACCTTTTGGGTCGTCAGGAAATTCGTCTTGACGAATCGCGTCTGGGCGCAGAACTGACAGGTAAGACAATCTTGGTTACAGGTGCTGGAGGTTCAATCGGTTCTGAAATCTGTCGCCAAGTTAGTCGCTTCAATCCTGAACGCATCGTCTTGCTTGGTCATGGGGAAAACTCAATCTACCTTGTTTATCATGAATTGATTCGTAAGTTCCAAGGGATTGATTATGTACCTGTGATTGCTGACATTCAAGACTACGGCCGTCTCTTGCAAGTCTTTGAGCAGTACAGGCCAGCTATTGTTTATCATGCAGCTGCCCACAAACACGTTCCTATGATGGAGCGCAATCCAAAAGAAGCCTTCAAAAACAATATTCGTGGAACCTACAATGTTGCTAAGGCTGTTGATGAAGCCAAAGTACCTAAGATGGTTATGATTTCGACAGATAAGGCGGTTAATCCACCAAATGTTATGGGAGCAACCAAGCGCGTGGCTGAGTTGATTGTCACTGGCTTTAACCAACGTAGCCAATCGACTTACTGTGCGGTTCGTTTTGGGAATGTTCTTGGTAGCCGTGGTAGTGTGATTCCAGTCTTTGAACGTCAGATTGCTGAAGGTGGGCCTGTAACGGTGACAGACTTCCGCATGACCCGTTACTTTATGACCATTCCAGAAGCTAGCCGTTTGGTTATCCATGCTGGTGCTTATGCCAAGGATGGAGAAGTCTTTATCCTTGATATGGGGAAACCAGTCAAAATTTATGACTTGGCTAAGAAAATGGTGCTTCTAAGTGGACACACTGAGAGCGAAATTCCAATTGTTGAAGTTGGAATCCGTCCAGGTGAAAAACTCTACGAAGAACTCTTAGTATCAACTGAACTTGTTGATAACCAGGTTATGGATAAGATTTTCGTTGGTAAGGTTAATGTCATGCCTTTAGAATCCATCAATCAAAAGATTGAAGAGTTCCGAACTCTCAGTGGAGATGAATTGAAGCAAGCCATTATCGCCTTTGCCAATCAAACAACCCACGTTGAATAAAAAAGAAAAACGCATATTATCAAGTCTTGAAACCTTGGTAGTATGCGTTTTGTTATGTATAGATTGCCTCATTTTCTTCTGAAATAGGGTTGTCGCTCAGTCTATGTTATTGAAAATACTCTAAAACTTCTATGGGTTTGTGAGCGATATAATCAGGATGATAGTTTAGTAGATCTGCTTGCTCCCCAAATCCCCAAGTGACGGCCAATTTCTGAATGCCTGTTTCTTGAGCTCCCAGCATATCAAACTTGGTATCTCCGATGATGATGGCTTGTTCCGGTGCTAGTTGATGTGTCTGCAAGGCTTGGCGAATGACATCTGCCTTATGGGGTGCTTCAGGGCTGGAACCATAAATGCCATCAAAGAAATGATGGATTCCCAAGTTTTTAGTCATGTCTTGAGCGGTGGGTGTATTCTTTGTAGTGGTGATATAAAGAGGGTAATTGCTCGATAACTTCTCTAGCAAGTCTACAATCTGAGGAAAGAGTTGAGCTTCATGGATGCCTTTTGCCTTGTAGTAAGAACGGTATATCTGCACGGCTTCAGAGATTAGTTCTTTGGGAAGGCAGGTCGCAAAACTACTTTCAAGAGGCGGTCCCATAAAACTACGAATCGTTTTGGCATCAGGGCTAGGCACCCCCAGCTCCTTAAAGGTATGGGTAAAGGCATTGTGAATCCCGATAGAACTGTCAACAAGGGTTCCATCTAGGTCGAAAAAGATAGCTGAGATAGAGGTCATGATTTCTCCTATTTGATAAGCTTATTCTCCGAAAATTTCTTTTTGGAGGCGTCGACCAGTTGGGGTAGCAGCGAGTCCACCTTCAGCTGTTTCACGAAAGGCAGTTGGCATGCTTGCTCCTACTTGGTACATGGCATCGATAACTTCATCCACAGGGATTTTAGATTCGATCCCTGCCAGGGCCATGTCTGCTGCGATAAAGGCAAAGCTGGCTCCCATGGCATTGCGCTTTACACAGGGAACTTCGACCAAGCCGGCAACAGGGTCACAGATGAGGCCAAGCATATTTTTAATGACAAAGGCAATGGCCTGACTGGCCTGATAAGGTGTTCCACCCGCAGCTAGAGTCAAGGCAGCAGCACTCATAGCAGAGGCCGAACCAACCTCGGCCTGACAGCCACCTTCAGCACCTGAGATAGAGGCATTGTTTGCGATGACTAGTCCAAAGGCACCGGCAGCAAAGAGGAAATCCAGCTGTTGCTCGTGGCTGAGGTCTAATTTTTCAATAGCAGCAGTGAGAACGGAGGGCAAACAGCCTGCGCTTCCTGCTGTCGGAGTGGCACAGACCAAGCCCATTTTGGCATTGTGTTCATTGACTGCGATGGCATTTCGGGCAGCCGAGAGAATCGTATAATCTGACAGAGTTTTTCCGTTTTTAATGTAGTGATCCAATTTGGCAGCATCTCCACCTGTCAGGCCACTACGAGATTTATTTTCATTGAGGCCAAGTTGGACAGAGGCTTTCATGACTTCCAGATTGCGTTCCATGAGAAGGAAGACTTCTTCACGTTCGCGACCGGTCAATTCAAACTCTGTTGTAATCATGAGTTCTGCGACATTTCCTTGAAAGTCCAGTTCTGCCTGCTCGACCAATTCTTTGATAGAATAAAACATGCTTCCTCCTATTTAAAGAAATTGACATTGTGGAGATGAGGGATTTTTCGAATTTCTTCGATAGCCTCATCACAGTTGCGACTATCAACTTCGATAATCATAATGGCTTTTTCACCAGCTTTTTCACGAGTAACATTCATCTGAGCGATATTGATACCATAGCGTGAAAGAGCCTCCGTTACGAGGGCAATCATACCTGGAATATCTTGATGAACAATGATGATAGTCGGTGTATTCATATTGAGAGAGACGGCAAAGCCATTGAGTTCGGTTACCTGAATATTTCCTCCACCGATAGAAATACCAGTCACGCTGATGGTCTTGTGGGCATTTTTGACGGTAATTTTAGTAGTATTAGGATGCGGAGCATTGCTGTCTTTCTGAATGGTCCAGACAATCTTAATACCACGCTTGTGGGCAATTTCCAGGCTGTTTGGGATTTCAGGATCATCTGTATCCATGCCCAAAATACCTGCAACAAGGGCTAGGTCTGTCCCGTGACCACGATAGGTCTTGGCAAATGAGTTAAAAAGTTGGAATTCGACTTCTGTCGGAGTATCATCAAAAATGGAAGAGACAATCTTCCCAATACGAACAGCACCAGCGGTATGACTACTAGATGGGCCAATCATAACTGGTCCGATGATATCAAAGACAGATTGAAAACGAAGTGATTTCATCAGTTTCCCCTTATAAAAATTCTTATCTCTATTATATCAAAGAATGAAGGTCTTGACTTTAATTGTGGATGAAAACCTTTCTAATACCTCAAATAGCATAAAAATAGTATCTTTTATGACAAAAAACACATTATTTAGGGAAATAAAAAATAATTTTGTAATATTTCTACATAAAAGTGTCAAGAAACGGTAATATTTAAAGGGTATGATAGAACTATAGAAAGAAGGAGAATTTTCAAATATGAAATCAACAACTAAAAAGATTAAAACAACTCTTGCAGGAGTAGCTGCCTTGTTTGCAGTATTTGCTCCATCATTTGTATCTGCTCAAGAATCATCAACTTACACTGTTAAAGAAGGTGATACACTTTCAGAAATCGCTGAAACTCACAACACAACTGTTGAGAAATTGGCAGAAAACAACCACATTGACAACATTCATTTGATTTATGTTGGTCAAGAGTTGGTTATCGATGGCCCTGTAGCGCCAGCAGCACCAGCTTCAA
This sequence comes from Streptococcus sp. 1453, assembly GCF_013276955.1. Taxonomy (NCBI): domain Bacteria; kingdom Bacillati; phylum Bacillota; class Bacilli; order Lactobacillales; family Streptococcaceae; genus Streptococcus; species Streptococcus sp. 1453. Next base: position 386,868 of record NZ_VMLZ01000005.1, on the reverse strand, counting down.
CGACTTATGAAGCTCCAGCAGCCCAAGACGAGGCTGTTTCAGCTCCAGTGGCAGAAACTACAGAGGTAGAGGAAGAAGCTCCAGTAGTAAGCGAAACAGTAGCAGAAGAAACGGTTGCTTCAACTGTCAGCGGATCTGAAGCAGAAGCCAAAGAATGGATCGCTCAAAAAGAATCAGGCGGTAGCTACACAGCTACAAACGGACGTTATATCGGACGTTACCAATTGACAGATTCATACTTGAACGGTGACTACTCAGCTGAAAACCAAGAACGTGTAGCAGATGCCTACGTTGCAGGACGTTACGGTTCATGGACAGCCGCTAAAAACTTCTGGCTTAACAACGGCTGGTATTAAGAAATAGGGAAGGAGCTTTGAATGGCTCTTTTTTCTTACATTTTGAGAAGTCTGTTCACTCTTTGTAGACAATACGACATAATTTTCTTAAAAAAGTAGTATAATGTTTTTATAGAATATAAATAGTGGTGGTTAGCATGCATGCATTATTAGCAACAAGATTAAAAAATAAGCGAAAAGAGCTGGGCTGGTCGCAAAAAGAATTGGCAGAAGGAATTTGCCAACAAACTCAGATAAGTCGTATGGAACAAGGTAAATATATGCCAGGAGCAGATTTGTTATATAAATTATCTGAAAAAATGGGCTTAAATATGGACTATTTCTTTTCAGGAGAAATTTCGAAAGAGTTTCTAGGCTTATCTGCTTTCAAGAGGTTGTCTGAAACATTGTTGGAAAATCAAGATTATGCCTCTTTGAAATATGCTTTTGAGGGAGAAAGAAAGCAACAGACTTCTTTATCTTTTGATGAAAAGATTTATCTGGACTGGATAGATGCCATTCTAACCTATCAATGTGAACATCAATTAAAACTAGCTATTTCAAAAATAGAGGACATCCTCAGTAGGATTAGTATTGATAAAGTGGATTATTTGTATATTTTGAATACCCTGCTGATTTTCTTAGGCTATGATGAGGATAAGGAGAAATTTGAGCGACTATATGATCAGGTTTTCGTAGCCCTTTCAAAAATCGATACCAGTGTGCGTGAACAAATTGAGTTGTATATCAAAATAAAATACAATTATTGTTACCACCTTTGGAAACAGGAGGAGATGGATAAGTCCAGAGCGCTATTATTGGAGATGATTGAATTTTGTAACAAGTATCATAGTAGCTTTAGGCTAGCCGATTTATATTGTTTGTTGGGAAATGTAACAGAAAATCTTGATATTTCTGTTGCTAAGGACTATTATATAAAAGCTAAGGTGCTCTATCTAATTGAAAATAATGAAGTTATGGCACTCAAGGTAGAACAATATCTGATGGATAAGTAGTCAGAGAATGTATAAGGATAGCAGAAGCTATCTTTTTTATGTGCAGAATATAACTATAATTCTTCTTTTTGAAAACATTTAGATTATTACTTAAATTACTTGACAGTTTATATATGTTGATTTATAATATAGGTAAAGCAAGAATTTTGTAAGCGTTAATAAATACAGTGCCCTTAACTTTGTATTCAGCAAAGAATTATGATGTAGCTAGAAAAGAAAGAATTCTAGCTTGATATAATGTTACCAGTCTTATTTAAAGTTATTATGGAACTATTTTCAAAATAAATAGGCCTCTGTTTTAGGCAGAAGCGTGAATCAGGAGGTTAAGTGATGAACTACAATGTAAAATATCTCTTATCAGGAATATTTATTATAGTCTTTATATATTTTCTAGTCTGGATGCGTTATTTTAATCAGAAGAAGGAAGAAGCGCATTCGGATGTGTCTTTTGAAACGAGGTTAGATAGTGAGGTCAAGGACTTATATAAACAACTAGGATTGGGTGAGGAGCCTCATTATTTCTTAGCCTATCGCTACCTACATCCCTGGTTTGATTTGGCGATTTTACCACCAACAGTTGAAATTTTCTTAACTAAAATAGCGCTGGTGATGGTAACTCCAGATGAACTACTGATAAGAAATCTTGGGAATGGGATGACTTTCACAAGTGAGCATCATCGTGATTTGCGGCAAGGACTTATCCGCATTCCAAAATCAGAGATGAAAGAATTTGAGATTCGTAACTGGAAAAAATTTTTTGTATTTGGCGATTTTTTGACAATTAAAACAAGCCAACATAGCTATTATTTACAGGTTAGAGATGATGGACTTCAAAAAGGAAGTCTTTCTACCAAACATTTCTCAGACTTGAAACGACAAGATTTTCTCGGATTATTGACAGATAAAAGGACATTCTGAGAGACAATTGCCCTAGAGGCTTATTGTAAACTTTACAAATAAGCCGTAAATACTAGAATCCATTCAGAAAGGCAATTCCTATGAAAAATAAAATTTTAATCATTGTCTATCTTTTAGCCTCGCTAATCATCAGTTTTATAATCTTTTCACTTTTGCATATTGATTTTAAATGGTGGACAACTTTGGCTATAAGTGCAGGATTTATTTACACCTACTTAAAATTTAGTAAAAAATAAAAAGTACCTGCACCTATCTCGCTTTCGTCTCTTCACGGGAGGTATCTCTATGAAAAAAATCAGTCATCTTTGTATGCTCCTGCTCTTGCTGTGTACTACGTTTTTTGTCCTGAATGTAAATGTTACACGTGAAATAGTGCGGATTCAGGAGATGGGCAAGACAACCTATTCATTTGACTTGTACTTGAAAGATGTCACTAAACCGACAGAAACGATTCTCCAATTTTTTGAAGAGGTTGCAAATCAAGACAAGGTCTCTATTATCAAAGTAGATAATGGCGATGAAGCCGTCAAGGCTGGTGTTTTTAATAAGGAAACCTTCCCCTATCAGGAGTTCGGTCTGACTTCTCTTGATTTTTCAAAGAATGAGAAGGGAGTCTACAGCAACCAGGATCTTCCCAATAATCTAGGAACCATTCCCACCTTTTTAAAGGTGAAACTCATTCGACTCCAGACCTTCCAATCCTATATTGAGGATAAATCCCATACTGTAAATGGGCGCTACATGATTACCTCCAGCAAAGAGATAGATCGCGATACCATTCTACAAAAGTGGAGTGATTTTTTCCAGATAGATAAGACGATTTTATTAGAACCCACTTACCGAAGTCAGGTTGGAGTGCTAAATCAAGAGTTGTTACTATCTATCATTATCTTTATCTTGGCAATCTTGCTTGTGATTTTAATGACAGTTTATCAGCCGATGATGGAGATGAAACGAGTGGGGGTTCAAAAGTTACTTGGTTTCCAAAGCAGGGCGATTTTAGCTGGTTTTGTAAAGACTAATTTTTATCTTCTCTTGGGTGGAAGTCTTATCATTGACTTGGGACTATTTTTAGTGCTGGACTACAGACCAAAACTTCTGTTCCCAAGTTTACTCTTATCCCAATTTCTGCTTTTACAGTTGTATTTATTCATCAGTTGGCTGACCTACCTGATGATTCAGAAAATGACAGTCAGTTCCATGTTGAAGGGTTTTTCATCTGTCAAACTTGGTCTTATCTTCAATTATGTGATGAAAATAGGGACAACTATTTTACTGACGGCCTTACTGATTGGGGTGGGCAGAAGTTTAGAACAAGAAAACAAAGAACTTGCTTATCAGCAACAGTGGGTAAGTCAAGGTAATTACCTGACCTTAGAAACCTTCAAACTCAATGATAATCTGTGGCAAGAAGAGCTAGCAGGGTCAGGGAAATCTACAGATTATTTCTATCGATTTTATCAGGATTTGGTAGAAAAAACGCAGGCGGGCTATGTGCAGAGTAGCAGTCTTCCTGTAAAAAATTTTGTCCAATCAGAACAGATTCAGCAATATCAGTTAACAGATACGGTGGATGTTTACTATGCCAATCGCAATTTTCTAAAGAGCAAGGGATTCAAGCTACCAGATACCGGTATTAAAAAAGTTATTTTGATGCCAGCAAGTACGAAAGGTGAAGAAGATAAAAATCAGCTCTTGGGGAAGTTAATTGCCTTTCATTCGATGAAGTATGAAGAGCAGCAAAAACGAACGATAGAGGAGATGGATGTCGAGATTGCCTATTATGAAGGAGATTGGTCATTTTTCCCATATAGTGATAAGCGAAAGGAAAATCTCTCCAATCCAATTATTAGCTTGGTCAATGATTCTGATATGATGTGGGATGAGAAAGCCTCCCTGTCAACAACTGGCTTAAATAATCCGATGAAAATTGAAAATACGGTTCAACATCAAAAAGAGATTACAGAGTTAGTTGAGAAATTGTCAGATGGAAATTATTTAAAATTTTCATCGATTCAAGCAATTCAAGAGGGGATAGTTGATACCTATCGGGATTCTGTTCGTAATTTTAACGTTCTTTTTGCCTTATTTGCTCTTCTCAGTATGATTGTCTCCTACTTTTTACTCGTTACTACTTTCTTGTTGAAGCGCAGGGATATTATCACCAAGAAGTTTATGGGGTGGAAACTGGTCGATCGCTACCGTCCTCTCCTCGTTCTGCTCTTGCTGGGCTATAGTCTCCCTCTTCTAGTATTGATTTTCTTTGCCCATGCGCTCTTACCACTCCTGCTGTTTGCAGGCTTTACATGTTTGGATATACTATTTGTGCTAATCTTGGCTTCTAGGATGGAGAAAAGAAGTTTAGTAGAGTTATTGAAAGGGGGCATCTTATGATTGAGTTGGAAAATATTACCAAAGCCATTGGGGGAAAAGTGATTTTGGATCACTTGTCTCTCAGGATTGATCAGGGGGATTTGGTAGCTATTGTTGGCAAGAGTGGTAGTGGTAAGTCGACCTTGTTAAATTTATTAGGTTTGATAGATGGTGATTATAGCGGACGGTATGAGATTTTTGACCAGACAAATCTAGCGGTTAATTCTGCCAAGTCACAAACAATAATCCGTGAACATATCTCTTACCTATTTCAAAATTTTGCCCTGATTGATGATGAAACGGTCGAGTACAATCTTATGCTGGCGCTGAAATATGTAAAATTGTCTAAGAAAGACAAGCTCAAAAAGGTGGAAGAGATTTTAGAGAGAGTAGGTTTGTCAGCTACTTTGCACCAAAAGGTCTCTGAGTTATCTGGTGGCGAACAACAACGAATTGCAGTTGCTAGAGCCATATTAAAACCCAGCCAGCTGATTTTAGCCGATGAACCAACAGGTTCGCTGGATCCTGAAAATAGAGATTTGGTCTTGAAGTTTCTCTTAGAGATGAATCGCGAGGGGAAAACAGTTATTATTGTGACCCACGATGCTTATGTAGCCCAACAATGTCATCGGATCATTGAATTGGGCGAGGGAAAATGAGTTCGTTCAGCTTCATTTGACTGACTGAATACTCATGTTTTCCAGAGAGAAATAGCATAAATACGCCTAGGAATGACATTTTTATGTAATATTTCTAGGTTTTTTTGTTTTAAATTGAAAAAAATTACAATTTAGGCTTGACAAATGATGAGTATAGGAGTATTATTTATACAAATAAAAAGAATAAACATAAAGGAGGCTTTGTTATGAATAAGATGAAGAAGGTGTTGATGACGATGTTTGGTTTAGTGATGCTCCCCCTACTATTTGCTTGTAGTAACAATCAATCGGCTGGAATTGAAGCCATCAAGTCCAAAGGAAAATTAGTTGTAGCCCTCAATCCAGATTTTGCTCCATTTGAATACCAAAAAGTGGTTGATGGGAAAAATCAGATTGTGGGTTCAGATATCGAATTAGCCAAGGCTATCGCAACAGAACTAGGTGTCGAATTGGAACTATCTCCCATGAGTTTTGACAATGTACTGGCTAGTGTTCAATCAGGAAAAGCCGATCTTGCCATATCTGGTGTTTCTAAGACAGATGAACGGAGCAAGGTGTTCGATTTTTCAACTCCCTACTATACTTCAAAAAATAAGCTCATTGTCAAAAAATCTGACTTAGCCACTTATCAGTCTGTAAACGACTTGGCGCAGAAAAAGGTTGGGGCGCAGAAAGGTTCGATTCAAGAGACGATGGCGAAAGATTTGCTACAAAATTCTTCCCTCGTATCTCTGCCTAAAAATGGGAATTTAATCACAGATTTAAAATCAGGACAAGTGGATGCCGTTATTTTTGAAGAACCAGTTGCCAAGGGATTTGTGGAAAATAATCCTGATTTAGCAATCGCAGACCTCAATTTTGAAAAAGAGCAAGATGATTCCTACGCGGTCGCCATGAAAAAAGATAGCAAGGAATTGAAAGAGGCAGTCGATAAAACCATTCAAAAGTTGAAGGAGTCTGGGGAATTAGACAAACTCATTGAGGATGCCTTTAAAGCATCCATTGAAAAATAGAAAGAAGGAAAAGAACATGAGTAAAGAAAAAGTAATTTTGGCCTATTCTGGCGGTTTAGACACATCAGTTGCTATTACCTGGTTAAAGAAAGACTATGATGTTGTTGCAGTTTGTATGGATGTGGGTGAAGGGAAAGACTTAGATTTCATCCATGATAAGGCTCTCAAGGTTGGGGCAGTCGAATCTTATGTCATTGATGTTAAGGACGAATTTGCTACAGATTATGTGCTAGTAGCTCTCCAGTCACATGCCTATTATGAACAAAAGTACCCCTTGGTATCTGCCTTGAGCCGCCCTCTTATTTCTAAAAAATTGGTTGAAATAGCGCATCAGACAGGAGCGACTACAATTGCTCATGGTTGTACAGGTAAGGGGAATGACCAAGTGCGTTTTGAAGTATCGATTGCAGCCTTGGATCCCAATTTAAAAGTGATTGCACCAGTTCGTGAATGGAAATGGTCTCGGGAGGAAGAAATTCATTATGCCAAGGAAAATGGGGTACCTGTTCCTGCTGACCTTGACAATCCCTACTCTGTCGACCAAAATCTTTGGGGACGTGCCAATGAGTGTGGTATTTTGGAAAATCCATGGAATCAGGCTCCAGAAGAAGCCTTTGGCATCACAACTTCTCCAGAGCAAGCTCCAGATATGCCAGAATACATTGAGATTGAGTTTAGTGAAGGCGTTCCAGTTTCCCTCAATGGAGAAGAGCTAAAATTGGCAGATTTGATTCAAAAACTCAATGAAATAGCTGGAAAACATGGGGTCGGACGGATTGACCATGTGGAAAATCGTTTGGTTGGGATTAAATCAAGAGAAATCTATGAATGCCCAGGGGCGGTGACCCTGCTGACAGCTCATAAGGAAATTGAGGACTTGACGCTTGTGAGAGAAGTGGCTCATTTTAAACCAATTATAGAAAATGAATTATCAAATCTCATTTATAATGCTTTGTGGTTTAGCCCGGCTACACAAGCCTTGATTGCTTATATTAAAGAGACTCAAAAAGTTGTCAATGGAACTGCAAAAGTTAAACTCTATAAGGGGAGCGCTCAGGTCGTGGCTCGGAAATCACCAAATTCTCTTTACGATGAAAATTTGGCGACGTATACCAGTGCAGATACCTTTGACCAAGATGCAGCTGTTGGCTTTATTAAGTTGTGGGGACTTCCAACCAAGGTTCATTCTGAGGTTCAAAAAAGCGCCAAATAGGACGATTGGATAGAGAGGTGGATGTGATATGGCTAAGAATACAAAATTATGGGGTGGTCGCTTTGAAGGTACTGTCGAAGACTGGGTAGAACGCTTTGGTGCGAGTATATCTTTTGACCAGAAATTAGCTAAATTTGATGTGATTGGTTCTTTAGCCCACGTTCAGATGTTGGGTCAGACGGGCATTTTGAGTTTGAAGGAGTCAGAAAAGATTCAAGCAGGCTTGAAAGAGCTCCTAGAAGAGCTAGAGGCAGGTCAACTTGACTTTGATATTGCAAACGAAGATATTCATATGAATATGGAAGTGTTGCTGACAGAAAAAATTGGTCCCCTTGCAGGGAAGCTACATACGGCTCGTTCTAGAAATGACCAAGTTGCGACAGATATGCACTTGTATCTCAAGGAACAACTAGGCCATGTTCTAGATAAACTGGCTCATCTCAAGGGTGTTTTATTAGACTTGGCGGAAAATCATGTGGAGACGATCATGCCGGGCTATACCCATCTGCAACATGCCCAGCCTATTAGTTTTGCCCACCATCTGATGGCTTACTACAATATGTTTCAAAGAGACAGTGAACGTTTTGAATTCAACCAGAAGCATACAGACTTATGCCCTCTAGGTGCAGCAGCTTTGGCAGGGACGACTTTCCCCATTGATCGCCAATTGTCTAGCGATTTGCTGGAGTTTAAGCAACCTTATACAAATTCTTTGGATGCTGTTAGTGACCGCGATTTTATCTTAGAATTTCTATCAAATGCCAGCATACTCATGATGCATATGAGCCGTTTTTGTGAAGAAATGATCAATTGGTGTAGCTTTGAGTACCAATTCATTACCTTGTCAGATACGTTTACAACAGGCTCCTCTATTATGCCCCAAAAGAAAAATCCAGATATGGCTGAGTTGATTCGAGGAAAGACTGGCAGAGTTTATGGGAATCTGTTTGGATTATTGACAGTCATGAAGTCCTTGCCTTTAGCTTATAATAAGGATTTGCAAGAGGATAAGGAAGGAATGTTTGACACGGTCGAAACGATTTTAAATTCCCTTGATGTATTGGCAGGTATGTTATCCAGCTTGCAGGTGAACAAAGAAAAAATGCAAGAGTCGACAGAGAAGGACTTTTCAAATGCGACTGAGTTGGCAGATTATTTGGCAGGAAAAGGCTTGCCATTTAGAGAAGCTCATGAGGTTGTGGGAAGATTAGTGCTAGACTCTATCAAGTCTGCTAAAAATATTCAAGATTGGACTTTGGAGGAATTACAAACCTATCATTCCCTCATTGCCGAGGATATTTATGTCTACTTGCAACCTAAAACTGCTGTTCAAAGACGAAATTCCTTGGGAGGTACAGGATTTGACCAAGTGAAATACCAGATTGCAGTTGCTAAGAAAGCGAATGAAGCTAGAAAGTGCTAGAGTGATAGGTTCAGAATAAGAGGTTGGTCTATTGACAGCCTCTTTCTTGTCTTCTCCAACCAAGCATGTTATAATGAATACTGCTCAAGCGACCTTCAATCGTTAAAGCACACACGACCTTCAATCGTGAATAAACGAATAGATGGGAGACTTACCATGAGTGATAACTCTAAAACACGTGTTGTCGTGGGGATGAGTGGTGGTGTTGATTCGTCGGTGACGGCTCTTTTGCTCAAGGAGCAGGGCTACGATGTGATCGGTATCTTCATGAAGAACTGGGATGACACAGATGAAAACGGCGTCTGTACGGCGACCGAAGATTACAAGGATGTGGCTGCGGTGGCAGACCAGATCGGCATTCCTTACTACTCTGTCAATTTTGAAAAAGAGTACTGGGATCGCGTTTTTGAGTATTTCCTAGCGGAATACCGTGCAGGGCGCACGCCAAATCCAGATGTTATGTGCAACAAGGAAATCAAGTTCAAGGCCTTTTTGGACTATGCCATGACCTTGGGGGCAGACTATGTAGCGACTGGGCACTATGCCCGAGTGGCGCGTGATGAGGATGGCATCGTTCACATGCTTCGTGGCGTGGACAATGGCAAGGATCAGACCTATTTCCTCAGTCAACTTTCGCAAGAACAACTTCAAAAAACCATGTTCCCTCTGGGACATTTGGAGAAGCCTGAAGTTCGCAGACTAGCAGAAGAAGCAGGACTTGCGACTGCTAAGAAGAAAGACTCGACAGGGATTTGTTTTATCGGAGAAAAGAACTTTAAAAACTTCCTCAGCAACTACCTGCCAGCTCAGCCTGGTCGCATGATGACTGTGGATGGTCGCGATATGGGCGAGCATGCAGGTCTTATGTACTATACGATTGGTCAGCGTGGCGGTCTGGGTATCGGTGGGCAACACGGCGGTGACAATGCCCCTTGGTTCGTTGTCGGAAAAGACCTAAGCAAGAATATCCTCTATGTCGGTCAAGGATTCTACCATGATTCGCTCATGTCAACCAGCCTAGAAGCCAGTCAAGTCCACTTTACTCGTGAAATGCCAGAAGAGTTTACGCTCGAATGTACGGCTAAATTCCGCTACCGTCAGCCTGATTCTGAGGTGACCGTCCATGTCAAAGGAGATAAGGCAGAGGTTATATTTGCAGAACCGCAACGCGCGATTACACCAGGACAGGCAGTTGTCTTTTACGATGGCGAAGAGTGTCTAGGTGGCGGTTTGATTGACAATGCTTACCGCGATGGACAAGTTTGTCAGTACATTTAGATTGACAAATTTTCTCAATTTGCTACAATAATAAAAGCAATAGAAATGATGGTCAAAGCTCATGGATGTTGCAGGCTTTTTTGTCCTGCACTTCTCTGGAGTTTTGACTGTTTTTGTGTCGTTTAAGGGAAAGGACAAAAATGACTCAGCAAGACTTTCGGACAAAAGTAGGAAATACAGTTTTTGGTGTTCGGGCGACAGCCTTGATTCTCCAAAATCGCAAGCTCCTAGTCACCAAAGATAAGGGCAAGTATTACACTATTGGCGGTGCGATTCAAGTCAATGAAAGCACGGAAGAAGCGGTAATCCGCGAAGTGAAGGAAGAATTGGGTGTCGAAGCTCAAGCTGGGCAGCTAGCTTTTGTGGTTGAAAATCGTTTTGAACAGGACGGTGTTTCCTATCACAACATCGAGTTTCATTACTTAGTGGATTTGCTTGAAGATGCCCCATTGACCATGCAGGAAGATGAGAAGACGCAGCCCTGTGAATGGATTGACTTGGATAAGCTTGAGGATTTTCAACTAGTTCCAGCCTTTTTAAAAACAGCCTTACCCGATTGGAACGGCCAACTAAGACACATCCATCTTGAGGAATAGGAGAGAAATATGACTTATAATTTTACTGAAGAATACGATATTATTGTAATCGGTGCGGGACACGCTGGGGTAGAAGCATCCCTAGCAGCTAGCCGTATGGGCTGCAAGGTCTTACTTGCGACCATCAACATTGAAATGCTGGCTTTCATGCCTTGTAACCCTTCTATCGGTGGTTCTGCCAAGGGAATTGTCGTGCGTGAAGTTGATGCCCTCGGTGGCGAGATGGCCAAAACCATTGACAAGACTTACATCCAGATGAAGATGCTCAACACAGGGAAGGGGCCAGCTGTCCGTGCCCTTCGTGCGCAGGCTGACAAGGAGCTTTACTCTAAGGAAATGCGCAAGACGGTTGAAAATCAAGAAAATCTGATCCTTCGTCAAACCATGATTGATGAGATTTTGGTTGAAGATGGTAAGGTTGTCGGTGTTCGTACAGCTACCCATCAAGAATACGCTGCTAAGGCTGTTATTGTGACGACAGGGACTGCTCTCCGTGGGGAAATTATCATCGGAGACCTCAAGTATTCATCAGGTCCTAACCACAGCCTAGCTTCTATTAACCTTGCTGATAATCTCAAGGAATTGGGCCTCGAAATGGGTCGTTTCAAGACAGGAACCCCCCCACGTGTCAAGGCTTCTTCTATCAATTACGATGTGACCGAGATTCAGCCAGGAGACGAAGCGCCTAATCATTTCTCCTACACTTCACGTGATGAGGATTATGTCAAGGATCAGGTGCCATGCTGGTTGACCTATACCAATGGTACCAGTCATGAAATTATCCAAAATAACCTCCACCGTGCGCCTATGTTTACAGGTGTGGTCAAGGGAGTGGGGCCTCGTTACTGTCCATCGATTGAGGACAAGATTGTGCGCTTTGCGGACAAGGAACGCCACCAACTCTTCCTTGAGCCAGAAGGGCGCAATACAGAGGAAGTCTATGTCCAAGGACTTTCAACCAGTCTGCCTGAGGATGTCCAACGTGACTTGGTTCATTCTATCAAAGGTTTGGAAAATGCAGAGATGATGCGGACAGGTTATGCCATTGAGTATGATATGGTCTTGCCTCACCAGTTGCGTGCGACTCTGGAAACCAAGAAAATCTCCGGACTTTTCACTGCTGGTCAGACTAATGGAACGTCAGGTTACGAAGAGGCAGCAGGCCAAGGGATTATCGCTGGGATCAATGCGGCTCTGAAAATCCAAGGCAAGCCTGAATTGATTTTGAAGCGCAGTGACGGTTATATCGGGGTGATGATTGATGACTTGGTGACCAAGGGAACGATTGAGCCTTATCGCCTTTTGACCAGTCGTGCTGAATACCGCCTCATTCTCCGCCATGACAATGCTGATATGCGTTTGACTGAGATGGGCCGTGAGATTGGTCTTGTGGATGATGAACGCTGGACTCGCTTTGAAATCAAGAAAAATCAATTTGAAAATGAGATGAAACGCCTAGACAGCATCAAACTCAAGCCAGTCAAGGAAACCAATGCTAAGGTTGAGGAGATGGGCTTCAAGCCGTTGACAGATGCAGTGACAGCTAAGGAATTCCTTCGCCGTCCAGAAGTTTCTTACCAAGATGTGGTGGCCTTCATCGGACCAGCTGCAGAGGACTTGGATGACAAGATTATCGAATTGATTGAAACAGAAATCAAGTATGAAGGCTATATTTCCAAAGCCATGGACCAGGTTGCTAAGATGAAACGCATGGAAGAAAAACGCATTCCATCCAATATAGACTGGGATGACATTGATTCTATCGCGACAGAAGCCCGTCAGAAGTTCAAACTCATCAATCCAGAAACCATCGGCCAAGCCAGCCGTATTTCGGGAGTAAACCCAGCAGATATTTCTATTTTGATGGTGTATCTTGAAGGTAAAAATCGTAGTATTTCTAAAACTCTTCAAAAATCAAAATGATACGTCGTCGGCTTCTTACGAATGAGTTCAAAGCTTGGCTTTGATTCATCTACAGCCTCCCATAGTTCCCCGAACTATGGGAGCTAACTCAAGTTATGCTTTCGCCTAGCCTTCTAGTCTGATTTCGATTTTTATTGAGTTTTAATCTAAAAAGAAAGCATAGAAAAAACAGCTCCGTCGGGGCTGTTTTCTTGCTTTATTCTTCATCTGGTGTGAGGATCATCGGGATGATAATCGGTTCACGTTCGGTATTTTCATAGAGGAAGGGGCGAATAGCGTTGACAATGGCACCATTGACAGATTGAACGCTAGCGTCCTTGTTTTTCAGTGCGATACGAATGGCATTGAAGAGGATTCGCTGGCTTTGGCGAATCAAGTCGCCAGATTCTCTCATGTAGACAAAGCCTCGGCTGAGGATGTCTGGACCAGATAGAATCATCTGTGATTTGAAGTCAACAGTTGCGACTGCCAGAACGACACCGTCTTCAGATAGATCACGACGATCTTTGAGGACAGCAGCACCGATTTCACCGATACGATTTCCATCGACATAGATATCTTGGGCGTTGAAATGACCTGCAATACGAGCTGAGTCAGCAGTAAGGGCAAGCACATCACCATTGCTCATGATAAAGATATTGTCCTTCTCAACACCAGTATCTACCGCTAGTCCAGCGTGGACTTTTTGCATGCGGTATTCACCGTGGACAGGCATGAAGTATTTTGGCTTAATCAAGCGGAGCATGAGTTTTTGCTCTTGCTGACCACCGTGTCCAGATGTATGGATATTATTCACTTTACCGTGGATAACTTCGACACCAGCTTCAGAAATGATGTTAATCAGCTTGTTGACGCTAGTCGTATTTCCAGGGATTGGACTTGAAGAGAAGATAACTGTATCACCTGGTTGGAGTTGTACCTGACGGTGGGTTCCGTTGGCGATACGAGAGAGGGCTGCCATCGGCTCACCCTGACTACCTGTACAGAGGATCAGAATTTCTCCTGCAGGGTAGTCTTTGATTTCATTTGGATCGATAAAGGTTCCCTTAGGAGCTTTGATGTAGCCAAGATCGATTCCGTTGACAATGGCCTTTTCCATAGAACGACCAAAGACAGCGATCTTGCGCCCAGTCTTAACAGCAGCTTCTGTTGCTTGCTGGAGACGGAAGATATTTGAGGCAAAGGATGCAAAGATGATACGTCCCTCTATGCCTTGGATAATCTTCATGATGGACTGGCCAACGACTTTTTCAGAGTTGGTAAAGGTTGGAATTTCTGCATTTGTCGAGTCCGAAAGAAGACAGAGAACGCCTTCTTCACCAAGAGATGCCATACGGTGCAAGTCTGCTGGTTCACCAACTGGAGTAAAGTCGAACTTAAAGTCACCCGTACAAACGATTTTTCCTTGAGGAGTATGAATGACAATCCCCAAAGGCTCTGGAATAGAGTGAGTGGTTCTAAAGAAAGTTGCCTTGAGATTTTTAAAGGTCAACTCAGTATTGTGGTTGATTTCGTAAAGTTTGGCGTTGCGCAAGAGGCCGTGTTCTTCGAGTTTTCCACGGATCAAAGCCAAGGCAAGTGGTCCAGCATAGATAGGGACATTTGCTTGCTTGAGTAGGAAAGGAATGCCACCGATGTGGTCCTCGTGTCCGTGGGTAATCAAAACAGCCTTGACGCGGTCGATATTGTCTACGATGTAAGAATAATCAGGAATGACATAGTCGATACCAAGCAAGTCATCTTCTGGGAATTTAATCCCAGCATCGACGATGACAATCTCATCTTGGTATTCAATTCCGTATGTGTTTTTCCCGATTTCTCCCAGACCACCGATGGCAAAAACGCCGACTTCTTCAGGTTTAAGAGTATAGGCCATATTAGAACTCCGTGATTTCGAAGGCGCCAGTTTCTTTTTCGTAATCTAGCAATTTGTCAGACAAGCGTTCGATATACTCGATGTTGTACTCTGGGCGATTTTCTTCGACAAGTTGGCGAGCAGCGATACGGCCCTCGAGTTCTGAGCTGGCATCGATGTCTAGGTAAAGTGCGCGTGTTGTTTCACGACGTGGGCTACGTTCTTTTGTTTCTTGATAAAAAACTTTGTAAATCATATAGTTCCTTTCTATTTACAGGTCAGCTTATTCCAAACTTTTAACATAGATTTGCTTGATTTCATTCCATTTTGTGTCTAGATTGACCTTGATTCGTTACAATTATTTCAATTATACCACAAAATGAAAAATTAGTAAAAGACGGAAACGAGAAAGTCATAGGGCGATTTCTTTGGTAAGCGCTTGCAAAAACAAAGAAAATGTGTTATGTTGATAATGGAAGTGAAATTTATTGCTTGTCATAATTCCATATAGTTTTTAAGTCAAGGAGGTTGCCCTATGTATAACTTATTTGCTTTTGCTATCGGAGCTCGCTTGGTAGCTTTTATTGTTTTTGTTGCTTGCGTTTATGCGGGGAATCTTCTATTTGCCAAACTGGAACGACGACAAACCAAGTTCTTGTGGAAAATTACCTTTGTGACTCTCTACTCGCTTTTTCTCCTCCTCGTAACCTATGTCGTTTGGTTTGTATTTTACTTTGGATTAAATGCTTAGATGCTCTGCTTATGCTGGGGCATTTTTGTTTGGGGATATAGAGATAGTAGATTTACGACACGAAAATTCCACCCCATCTATCAAGATGAGGTG
Source organism: Streptococcus sp. 1453 (assembly GCF_013276955.1). Lineage (NCBI taxonomy): Bacteria > Bacillati > Bacillota > Bacilli > Lactobacillales > Streptococcaceae > Streptococcus > Streptococcus sp. 1453. Next base: position 371,422 of record NZ_VMLZ01000005.1, on the reverse strand, counting down.
GTCTTTGCATTTTTCTAAAATGACATGACAATCGAATTTTCATAGCTTATTAGTTTTATGTTAATGATTCTTCTGTTCAAAAATAGAGTTGAAGCATAAAAATAAAACAATACAAACAGATAAATCAATTGGTAAAGGGATAGTAGTCATGTTTAAATCATTGAGAATGCTGAGCAAACTGTAAGAGATAAAGATAATAAAATTTATCTTTCTAAAAATGTGTTTTTTATTTAGCATGACTTACCAAATTTTTTACGAAGGTCTTTTCCAATGGTATAACCTGCCATAAATAAAGCGATACCAACACCTACACCAAAGCCCCCCTTTATTTCTTGCAATTCCTTATTAGAAATTTCACAATAGTTGTTCAAATCTTTCATCATATTAATCTCCTCCTAAAAAATAACCAGCTGCCAAACCAGAACCTATAAGTGCTGTTCCACCTGCAATAGCTTTCCAAGATACTGCTACTCCAAAGATAACCAAGGGAGCGAGACCGCCATCAATATCTGATAATTCATTTTCAGATAAGGATAAAAATTGATTGTCAAGAACGTCAAAATTTGTCATTGAACTTTCCTCCTTTTTTCTTGTTCACTTTTATATTCGTAAAAGAAAAGGAAAAGTGAACATTTTTTTAAATTATTTTTAGTTAAGTGAGGGCATTTTTGTTTGGGGATAAAGAAAATTCCCATGTGCCAGCTTTTGTAGTATAATAGTAAGCAGACAAAAAGATAGGAATGTGTTATGAAAGTATTAGCTTTTGATACGTCCAGCAAGGCTCTTTCTCTCGCTATTTTAGAGGACAAGCAGGTTCTTGCTGAGACTACTATTAACATCAAGAAAAATCACAGTATTACCCTCATGCCTGCCATCGATTTTTTGATGGCAAGTTTGGACTGGACGCCCAAGGATTTGGACCGAATCGTGGTGGCAGAAGGGCCAGGTAGCTACACAGGCTTGCGAATTGCGGTGGCAACTGCCAAGACCTTAGCTCATACCCTGAACATCGAGTTGGTTGGTATGTCTAGCCTCTTGGCTCTGGTGCCATACCAACAAGAAGGCTTGTTCGTCCCTTTGATGGATGCGCGTCGCAACAATGTTTACGCAGGATTTTATGAAAATGCTAAACCTATCATGCCAGAAGCACACCTGCCTTTTGAGCGAGTGATTGAGCTAATCAAGGGGGCTAGTCAGGTAACCTTTGTTGGAGAAGTTGGCACCTTTGTGGAGCAGATTCAAGAACACTTGCCAAGGACTGATTACAAAGAAACCTTGCCTAATGCAGCCAATCTTGCTCTTTTGGCCTGGGACAAGGAAGCAGACTCCTTACACGACTTTGTGCCGAACTACCTCAAGCGTGTCGAGGCTGAGGAAAACTGGCTCAAGAACCATACCGAGTCTGGCGAGTCTTACATTAAACGCCTATGATAGAAATCAAACGAATCCAACAGCAGCCTGATCTAGCTAAAGCCATCTACGCTGTTATGATAGCTGTTTACCCAGTCAGTCCTTGGACTCTGGAACAAATCCAAGCAGACCTGGCTCAAGATCAGACTTGGTATGCTCTGGTTTATGATGGGGCAGAAGTGATTGGTTTTCTAGCTGTTCAGGAGAATCTTTTTGAGGCAGAAGTCCTGCAAATCGCTGTCAAAGGAGCCTATCAGGGTCAGGGAATTGCGTCAGCCTTGTTTGCTCAATTGCCGACAGACAAGGAGATTTTCCTCGAAGTCAGAAAGTCAAATCAACGAGCGCAAGCATTTTACAAGAAAGAAAAGATGGCGGTCATCGCTGAGCGAAAGGCCTACTACCATGACCCAGTCGAGGACGCCATCATCATGAAGAGAGAAATAGATGAAGGATAGATATATTTTAGCATTTGAGACATCCTGTGATGAGACCAGTGTTGCCGTCTTGAAAAACGACGATGAGCTCTTGTCCAATGTCATTGCTAGTCAAATTGAGAGTCACAAACGTTTTGGGGGCGTAGTGCCAGAAGTAGCCAGTCGCCACCATGTCGAGGTCATTACAGCCTGTATCGAGGAGGCGCTAGCAGAAGCAGGGATTACCGAAGACGATGTTACAGCTGTTGCAGTTACCTATGGACCTGGCTTGGTTGGAGCCTTACTCGTTGGTTTGTCAGCGGCTAAGGCCTTTGCTTGGGCACATGGACTTCCCCTGATTCCCGTTAACCACATGGCTGGTCATCTCATGGCAGCTCAGAGCGTGGAGCCTTTGGAGTTTCCCTTGTTAGCCCTCTTGGTTAGCGGTGGGCACACAGAGTTGGTTTATGTTTCGGAGGCTGGAGATTACAAGATTGTTGGGGAAACGCGAGATGACGCGGTTGGTGAGGCTTATGATAAGGTCGGCCGTGTCATGGGCTTGACCTATCCTGCAGGTCGCGAGATTGACGAGCTAGCTCATCAGGGGCAGGATATTTATGATTTTCCTCGTGCCATGATTAAGGAGGATAATCTGGAGTTTTCATTCTCTGGTTTGAAGTCTGCCTTTATCAATCTTCATCACAATGCTGAACAAAAGGGAGAAAATCTGTCTACAGAGGACTTGTGTGCGTCCTTCCAAGCAGCTGTCCTGGATATTCTCATGGCAAAAACCAAGAAGGCTTTGCAGAAATATCCTGTTAAAACTTTAGTCGTGGCTGGAGGTGTGGCAGCCAATAAAGGTCTCAGAGAACGCCTAGCAGCCGAAATCACAGATGTCAAGGTCATCATTCCCCCTCTGCGCCTCTGCGGAGATAATGCAGGTATGATTGCCTATGCCAGCGTCAGCGAGTGGAACAAAGAAAACTTCGCAGGCTTGGACCTCAATGCTAAACCAAGTCTCGCTTTTGATACTATAGAATAAAGAGTCAGCTTAAGGCTGGCTTTTTTGTCCTCTTAAATGTCAGAATATTTTGACAAAACTATAAAAATAATGATATAATATGCAAAAGCTAGGAGGTGGTCAGATGATTGAGAGAATGGAATTGGGGGAATTTTACAAGGAATTGCGCTTGGCTAGAAAGCTCAAGCAGTCAGATGTAGCTTGTGCTGGACTAACAGCTTCTCAGCTATCCAAGTTCGAACTAGGGCAGTCTATGCTATCTGCGGACAAGCTAATCCTAGCTATTCAAGGAATCAATATGAATTTTGATGAGTTTGGGCACAAGCTCAACAACTATCAAGAATCTCCACATATGCAGATTGGTAGGAGGGTTGTGGATCGCTTTGCCCACCAAGATATAGCTGGCTTAGAGCAACTGTTGGAGGAAGTCGAGCAAGGACAGATGGCAGAGACCTATCGTTGTTTAAATGCCATTGTGATTAAAAATGCTATTCATTCCTTAAATAAGAGCTATCTGCTAACAGAGGAGGATAGGGAGTTTTTGACTACTTATCTCTATGCTATTGAGTCTTGGACCTGGTTTGAACTTTATCTTTTTTGCAATACTATGCCCTTCTTGAGCAATCAAGACCTAATCTTTTTATCAACCTCTTTGCTTGAAAAATCCAAGGAATTTAAAGAGTTGGTACATAATAGACTGTATATGAAGCAAGGACTCTTAAATATCTTATCAGAACTCATGGAGCGAAAACTTTTCTCATACATCCCAATCTTCGAAGCCGAGTTGGAGAGCATGTTGCGTCCGTACGATGTTTTTGAGAAAGTATCGTGGCAATTTTTAAAGAAAATGAGTGTCTTTCTTCAAACTAAAGGAAGCAATCAAAAAGAGATTGAACACTTTATCCAATCTCTGCAAGTATTAGAAAATCCACAATTAACAGCTCTATTCGAATTGCGTTTTCAGCAATACAAAGAACTTATCGATTGATTAGAAACGGGAAGACGATAACCCACTCCGAAATAAGCAGGAGTATCAGTTGGATTTTTCTTTTTTTCATCATTATATCCCTCCTTGTTAGTAGTAACTTTATTATACCAGGGAAATAATCAAATCCACCAAAATCGCAAATCTGAAATTTCTATAAGAAAAAATATCAAATATGCGATTTTTTAAAATAAGCCAATTTTCGTGTTATACTGTACTTGTAAAGCACTTGAAGCAAATCCTAGGTAGCAGAAGTGGTTTACAAATGAAGAAAGATTTTCCTACAATCAAAGTGCAATCTTACTATTGATATTGGAAATGATAGTTTATATTTACGTCAAATTACTTATTAGAAAGGTGCAACTAATATGAGAGTTAAATTTTTACTAAAAACGGGAATTATTCTAGCTGGCTTTGTTTTCGTAAATACAGTAGCATTGAACACAACAACTGTCTTTGCTGACAGTCCTTCGGTTGAAGAAGTAGAGTCCAGAGCCCGAATTCAAGATAGAACTGTTGTCTTAACTTATGATCTAGTGGATAACTCAGAGGATTATTGGGTTTATAAATATAGAGCAGCACCCTACGACTTTTACTATAATACAAAGACTAAGAAATGGAAGTCTGTACAATATATTTCTAATTTGGAACACACTGTAAATGTTATGGTGGATGGTTGGGCTAAATATGGTCCTTGGCGTCCTAGATAAGATGAGGTAAACGATGGAAAAGCAGAGTCAGTTACAAATTTTAATTCATTCCCTGTACAATAATAAAGAAATCAGCTTGACGGAAGAATTTAGGAAGCAATTGCTAGAAACAGCGAAACAGTTTTCTAGTAGTAGTGAAGATTTGCTAGCTGTACGTCTCTCATTTGCCGTCTCTAAAGAATTATTGAACTTTAAAGGTGAACCGCCGACAGAGTTGTTGGATTTAGCAAAATTTGTCCAAAAGAAAGAAGCTAAATACAAGCAGGGAATAGTGTGGTCTGGTATTTTTAAGATATGATTTATTATAAAATACGGTATGAGTATCGCATAATGGATGAATCTGAATATGAGCAAGACTTGGATTTCAATGCCAAACCAAGTCTTGTTTTTGATACACTGGAATAAAAATTCTAACTGGAATTTAAAAAGGAGTTATAATGAAAGTATTTCTTCAAAATAGAGATTTTAGGCAATTAACCATCAACCAGTGGATTTCGACGCTTGGGGATACGATTTTTTATCTGGCCTTTTTGAATTATGTGGCAGATGCTTCTTTTGCTCCTTTGGCGATTTTACTCATCACGATTTCAGAAACTCTTCCCCAAGTTCTACAAATCTTTCTGGGAGTTTTGGCGGATTTTCAACATCATCGTGTCTTGAAATACACAGTCATTAGTTTTGCAAAATTTTTGCTTTACTCTATAGTGTCCCTGTCGCTTTCAGGGCAGTCTTTCTCCTTGTTGCTAGTAACCTTTATTTGTCTGATTAACCTCTTGTCTGACACATTGAGTTACTTTTCAGGCGCCATGCTCACTCCTATTTTCATTAGAATTATTGGGCAAGACCATCTGGCAGAAGCTATTGGATTTAAACAGTCAACTGTTAGTTTAGTGAAAACAATCAGTAATATTCTAGGAGGAGTCTTACTAGGTATTCTTTCCATCCAGTTTATTTCCTTACTGAACGCTCTTACATTTTTAATCGCATTTTTAGGTATCCTATTCATAAAAAATGATCTCTTGAAAGTAGAAAAAACGATTAGCTATCAAGAAGGACTCTCTGTAAAATCCTTTTGCCAGCATTTGCTCCAATCATCGAAATTGATATGGAATATGAATAAGGTGCTCTTGGTTTTGTTTATTATTTCTATTAGTCAAGCAGTGATAAATGTTACAGTTCCTGTTTCTACTCTGTTTTTGAGGAATCACCCCTTTTTGAATTTACAAACAGGTCAATCTCTTGCCTTGTTATCCACTTTTGAACTGTCAGCCCTGATTGTCGGAAGCCTTGTAAGTGGCTATCTGAAAAATATGATTTCTATAAAAACAGCTCTCTATGCCTCACTTGTCATCCAATTGCTTCTTCTAGTAGGATTTGCCACAGTTCGTTTTGACTGGATTCTCATCTTTAGTACCTTGGATGCCTTTTTCGCAGGTATTCTCTCTCCTCTATTACAGGAACTTGTTTTTAAACAAATACCTGAGGAGTCAATGGGAGCAGTTCAATCCTCTATCGGTGCTATTACGGTTGTTTTACCTAGTTTATTTACAATAGCTTTGGTAACCATTGCTACTAGCTTTGGAACTCTGGCAGTTAGCTTTGTTTTATTGCTATTTCTTCTAGTTGCCTTTTTCATGCTCTTGAATATTCGTGAAAGTATCTAGCGAAGAATTTGTATAATATATGTTTGAGACTGGATTGCCAGTCTTTTTATGATGGTCAAAATCAGCAGACTTTTTTCTCTTTCCTGAATGTGTTATAATAGTCCATGCTGTGGCTGGAGCCTTTTCAGCCCATTTATTAAAACAATATGAGGAGAAAGATGAAAGAAAAAGGATTTTGGGAGGGGGCGCAGGCAGCCATGCCAACGGCCCTTGGTTATGTCAGTATCGGACTTGCCTGTGGGATTATCGGTGCGCCCTATGTGACACCTGTTGAGATGGGCTTGATGAGCCTCTTTGTTTATGCTGGGAGTGCTCAGTTTGCCATGTTGGCTCTGATTGCGGTTCAAGCACCTGTGGCGGCCATTGCCATGACGGTTTTTCTAATCAATTTGCGTCTCTTTTTGTTGAGCTTGCACGCATCGACTTATTTCCGTCATACCAGTCTCTGGCACAATATCGGTATGTCTAGCCTCTTGACGGATGAGACTTATGGCGTTTTGATGGGCGAATTGGCCCATGCAGACAAGGTCAATCCTATGTGGATGCACGGAAACAATCTCAACAGCTATGTGGCTTGGTTTGTGGGAACAGTGGTCGGAACGGCTCTAGGTGGCCTGCTGCCAAATCCAGAAATCTTTGGGCTGGACTTTGCTTTGGTTGGGATGTTTATCGGCATTTTTGCTTCGCAATTCCAGATTATGCAAAGACGGATTCCTGTCCGCAATCTGTTCATCATCCTAGCGGTTGTTGCGGTGTCCTTCTTTTTGCTCTTGACAGTGGTGTCTCAGTCACTAGCTGTTCTGTTTGCGACCTTGCTAGGTTGTACAATGGGGGTGGTTTTAGATGGTCAGTAAGTATCTTTTATTAGCAGTTATTTTCTCTGGCTTGGTGACTTGGATTCCCCGTATGATTCCCTTCATCTTAGTCAAGTATAAGGGTTTGCCTGCAATCGTTGAGCGTTTTTTGAAATTTTTACCCGTTTCTATTATCTTCGCCTTGATTCTTTCAAGCGTAGTGACAGGTAAGGTTGGGAGTTTTCCTCAAATCAAATGGCTGGACTTCTTAGCAGTCTTTCCAACGGCTTGGGTAGCCTTTCGCTACCGCAATCTAGTCGGAACGGTTCTCTTTGGAGTGGTCTTAATTGCAGTTTTACGTTTGGTCTTTTAATACTCTTCGAAAATCTCTTCAAACCGCGTCAGCTTCGCCTTACCGTAGGTATATGTAACTGACTTCGTCAGTCTTATCTCCAACCTCAAAACAGTGTTTTGAGCAACCTGCGGCTAGCTTCCTAGTTTGCTCTTTGATTTTCATTGAGTATAAATCAGCCATAAAGAAAACCTATCACAGAGATAGATATCATATAATGGCGTAAATGCTCTTTTTCTGTTAAGATTATAAGGTATTCTATTTTGGAGGAAATGACATGAAAAAAATCGTTAAATACTCATCTCTTGCTGCCCTAGGGCTTGTTGCTGCAGGTGTGCTTGCGGCTTGCTCAGGTGGTGCTAAGAAAGAAGGAGAAGCAGCTAGCAAGAAAGAAATCATCGTTGCAACCAATGGCTCGCCAAAACCATTTATCTATGAAGAAAATGGCGAATTGACTGGTTACGAGATTGAAGTGGTTCGCGCTATCTTTAAAGATTCTGACAAATATGATGTCAAATTTGAAAAGACAGAATGGTCAGGTGTATTTGCTGGTCTTGACGCTGATCGTTACAATATGGCTGTCAACAATCTTAGCTACACTAAAGAACGTGCGGAGAAATACCTATATGCCGCACCAATTGCCCAAAACCCTAATGTCCTTGTAGTGAAGAAAGACGACTCTAGCATCAAGTCTCTCGCTGATATCGGTGGAAAATCGACGGAAGTCGTTCAAGCCACTACATCAGCTAAGCAGTTAGAAGCATACAACGCTGAACACCCGGACAACCCAACTATCCTTAACTATACTAAGGCAGACTTCCAACAAATCATGGTACGTTTGAGCGATGGCCAATTTGACTATAAGATTTTTGATAAAATTGGTGTTGAAACAGTGATTAAGAACCAAGGTTTGGACAACTTGAAAGTTATCGAACTTCCAAGCGACCAACAACCTTACGTTTACCCACTTCTTGCTCAAGGTCAAGATGAGTTGAAATCATTTGTAGACAAACGCATTAAAGAACTCTACAAAGATGGAACGCTTGAAAAATTGTCTAAACAATTCTTTGGAGACACTTACCTACCAGCAGAAGCTGATATTAAATAATTTCTTGAAATCATCCATTCTGAATAAGATGGGTGATTTCTCAGTTTTTAGGGATATAGTTTTAAACTATATATCTGATTATCTAATAACAATTTGTGCAATTGAAGAAAGTATGAGATACTAGTACGGTATTATTTTTAAGGAGAAAGAATCATGAAAATCAAAAAATGGTTAGGCGTAGCAGCCCTTGCTACAGTCGCAGGTTTGGCTCTTGCAGCTTGCGGAAACTCAGAAAAGAAAGCAGACAATGCAACAACTATCAAAATTGCAACTGTCAACCGTAGCGGTTCTGAAGAAGCTCGTTGGGATAAGGTCCAAGAATTGGTTAAAAAAGACGGTATCACTTTGGAATTTACAGAGTTCACAGACTACTCACAACCAAACAAGGCAACTGCTGATGGTGAAGTAGACTTGAACGCTTTCCAACACTATAACTTCTTGAACAACTGGAACAAAGAAAACGGGAAAGACCTTGTAGCGATTGCAGATACTTATATCTCTCCAATCCGCCTTTACTCAGGTTTGAATGGAAGTGACAACAAGTACACTAAAGTAGAAGACATCCCAGCAAACGGAGAAATTGCTGTACCGAACGATGCTACAAACGAAAGCCGTGCGCTTTACTTGCTTCAATCAGCTGGCTTGATTAAATTGGACGTTTCTGGAACTGCTCTTGCAACAGTTGCTAACATCAAAGAAAATCCAAAGAACTTGAAAATCACTGAATTGGACGCTAGCCAAACAGCTCGTTCATTGTCATCAGTTGACGCTGCCGTTGTAAACAATACCTTTGTTACAGAAGCAAAATTGGACTACAAGAAAGCACTTTTCAAAGAACAAGCTGATGAAAATTCAAAACAATGGTACAACATTATCGTTGCGAAAAAAGATTGGGAAACATCACCAAAAGCTGATGCTATCAAGAAAGTTGTTGCAGCTTACCATACAGATGAAGTGAAAAAAGTTATCGAAGAAACATCAGACGGTTTGGATCAACCAGTTTGGTAATAAGAAACAGGGAGGTGGGAGAGAGAATTCCACCTCTTGCTTTTGTATAGAGCATGGATTGTCAGGAAGAGTAGTTCATAGAAAGGTAGAGAGAATATGGTTTTTCCTAGCGAACAAAAACAGATTGAAAAATTTGAAAAGGATCATGTAGCCCAGCATTATTTTGAGGTTTTGCGTACCTTGATTTCTAAGAAGTCGGTCTTTGCCCAACAGGTGGGTCTCAAAGAAGTTGCCAACTATCTGGGTGAGATTTTCAAGCGTGTTGGAGCTGAAGTGGAGATTGATGAGAGCTATACAGCGCCCTTTGTCATGGCGCATTTCAAGAGTTCGCGTCCAGATGCCAAGACCTTGATTTTCTATAACCACTATGACACTGTGCCAGCGGATGGGGATCAGGTCTGGACAGAGGATCCCTTTACGCTTTCGGTCCGCAATGGCTTCATGTATGGGCGTGGGGTTGACGATGATAAGGGTCATATCACAGCTCGTTTGAGTGCTTTGAGAAAATATATGCAGCACCACGATGACCTGCCTGTCAACATCAGTTTTATCATGGAGGGAGCGGAGGAATCGGCTTCGACAGACCTAGATAAGTATCTGGAAAAACATGCGGATAAACTCCGTGGTGCAGATTTATTGGTCTGGGAACAAGGGACTAAAAATGCCTTGGAACAGCTAGAAATTTCTGGTGGAAACAAGGGGATTGTGACCTTTGATGCCAAGGTAAAAAGTGCTGATGTGGATATCCATTCTAGTTATGGTGGGGTTGTGGAATCAGCTCCTTGGTATCTCCTCCAAGCCTTACAGTCTCTTCGCGCTGCAGATGGCCGTATCTTGGTTGAAGGCTTGTACGAAGAAGTTCAAGAACCAAATGAACGAGAAATGGCCTTGCTAGAAACTTATGGTCAACGAAACCCAGGGGAAATTAGTCAGATTTATGGTTTGGAATTGCCTCTCTTACAAGAGGACCGTGCAGCCTTTCTAAAACGTTTCTTTTTCGAGCCAGCCCTTAATATCGAAGGGATTCAGTCAGGTTATCAAGGACAGGGTGTTAAGACTATTTTGCCTGCAGAAGCCAGTGCCAAGCTAGAGGTTCGTCTGGTTCCGGGCTTAGAACCGCATGATGTTCTGGAAAAAATTCGGAAACAGCTAGACAAAAATGGCTTTGATAAGGTAGAATTATACTATACCTTGGGAGAGATGAGCTATCGAAGCGATATGAGCGCGCCAGCCATTCTCAATGTGATCGAGTTGGCCAAGAAATTCTATCCACAGGGCGTTTCAGTCTTGCCGACGACAGCGGGGACAGGACCTATGCATACGGTCTTTGATGCCCTAGAGGTGCCAATGGTTGCATTTGGTCTAGGAAATGCCAATAGCCGAGACCACGGTGGAGATGAAAATGTGAGAATCGCCGATTACTATACCCATATTGAATTAGTAGAGGAGCTGATTAGAAGCTATGAGTAGAGATATTATCAAGTTAGATCAGATCGATGTGACTTTTCATCAAAAGAAGAGAACCATCACAGCGGTCAAGGATGTGACCATTCACATCCAAGAAGGGGATATCTACGGAATCGTTGGATATTCTGGAGCAGGGAAATCAACCCTTGTACGGGTGATTAACCTCTTGCAAAAACCATCTGCAGGGAAAATTACCATTGACGACGATGTGATTTTTGATGGTAAGGTGACCTTGACGGCAGAGCAGTTACGTCGTAAACGTCAAGATATTGGAATGATTTTCCAGCATTTTAACCTGATGAGCCAAAAGACGGCAGAGGAGAATGTAGCCTTTGCCCTTAAACACTCTGGACTCAGCAAGGAAGAAAAGAAGGCTAAAGTAGCTAAGTTGTTGGACTTGGTTGGCTTGGCAGATCGTGCTGAAAACTACCCTTCACAACTATCTGGAGGGCAAAAACAGCGTGTGGCCATTGCGCGTGCCTTGGCAAATGATCCAAAAATCTTGATTTCAGATGAGTCAACGTCTGCCCTTGACCCTAAGACAACCAAGCAGATTTTGACCTTGTTGCAAGATTTGAACCAAAAATTAGGCTTAACTGTTGTCTTAATTACGCATGAAATGCAGATTGTCAAAGACATTGCCAACCGTGTAGCAGTTATGCAGGACGGACATTTGATTGAAGAGGGTAGTGTCCTTGAAATCTTCTCAGACCCTAAACAACCTTTGACTCAAGACTTTATCTCAACAGCTACAGGTATTGACGAAGCCATGGTCAAAATCGAGAAGCAAGAAATCGTGGAACACTTGTCTGAAAACAGCATTTTGGTGCAGCTCAAGTACGCAGGTGCTTCAACAGACGAGCCACTTTTGAATGAATTGTACAAGCACTACCAAGTAACGGCTAATATCCTCTATGGAAATATCGAAATTCTCGATGGTACTCCTGTTGGAGAATTGGTGGTGGTCTTGTCAGGTGAAAAAGCAGCGCTAGCAGGTGCCCAAGAAGCCATTCGTCAAGCAGGTGTACAACTAAAAGTATTGAAGGGAGGACAGTAAGATGGAATCATTGATTCAAACCTATTTACCAAATGTCTATAAGATGGGCTGGGCTGGTCAAGCAGGCTGGGGAACAGCCATCTACCTAACTCTTTATATGACAGTTCTGTCCTTTATCATCGGAGGTTTCTTGGGGCTAGTGGCAGGCCTTTTCCTTGTCTTGACAGCGCCAGGTGGTGTCTTGGAAAATAAAGTCGTTTTCTGGATTTTGGATAAAATCACCTCTATTTTCCGTGCGGTTCCCTTTATCATTCTCTTGGCAGTCTTGTCACCCTTCTCTCATCTAATCGTAGGAACAAGCATTGGTCCAAATGCAGCTATCGTACCCCTATCTTTTGCAGTCTTTGCCTTCTTTGCCCGTCAGGTGCAGGTTGTCTTGGCTGAATTGGATGGCGGTGTCATTGAGGCGGCTCAAGCGAGCGGAGCGACCTTCTGGGATATCGTAGGTGTTTACCTATCAGAAGGTCTTCCAGATTTGATTCGTGTGACGACTGTGACCTTGATTTCCCTTGTTGGGGAAACAGCTATGGCTGGTGCGGTTGGAGCTGGTGGTATCGGTAACGTAGCCATCGCTTATGGATTTAACCGCTACAATCACGATGTGACCATCTTGGCAACAATCATTATCATTTTGATTATCTTTGCAATCCAATTCTTGGGAGATTTTTTAACTAATAAATTGAGCCATAAATAAAAAGAGCCGTGCGGCTCTTTTTAAGTAATCAGATTTTCTGTGCAAATTTTTTACTCAAGGCTTGTCCAATCAAAGCACCCACTAGGGCTCCGATGACAACACTTGCGATAAATAAAAGGATGGTTCCAGGATTTGGCGCAACCATGATACGGTCGATATATTCTTGGGATTTTCCTCTTGCTAGAAGGGTTGTCATATAGGCTTTGGGCGCAATCCACATAAGTAGGATTGGTCCTGATGTGCTAAAGGCAAAAATAAGGAAAGAAAGGAAGTTCTTTGTTTGGTCCTTGTATTTTCCGAGGCTAGCTACTCCATCTGCTAGGAGACCACAGATAATTCCAGGAAGGAAGGCACCGGCACCGTGTTTAGTTCCCAAGAAAAAGAGGGCAATGACAAGACCGATAGTTGTAATGGCTCCAAAACGCGGAACTTTTGAGACCAGAATCATATAGACGCTACCGCCGACAAGGGCAGTAAAGGCAGGCGCATAAAACATGTTTCCAGTTTGGTCAAAGAGATTGCCCAAAAGGACACCAATCCCCATGCAGAGGAAGTAAAGAATTGCAAAAAGCAGTGTAGTTAAGATAGATTTTTTCATGAATTGTCTCCTGATAATTTTTTCACAATTCTCATTGTACCACTGTTTGATGGGATTGTAAATGGATACTAGAAGTTTTTGAAAACGCTTGAAATATGATATAATAGTTTCATAGTTATTTTTAGGAGGATATCATGGGGAGATTTTTAGACTTTGTCTTTAATCGTTTCTTTTTAGGGATGATTGCGACAGCCTTCTTTTGGCTATTAACTTTAGTAGGAGGGATTATCCTTGGTCTAGCGCCAGCTAGTGCTACCTTGATGAGCCTATATGCAGAACATGGTTATAGCTTTCGGGAATACAGTTTGAAGGAGGCGTGGTCTCTTTATAAGCAAAATTTTGTCTCAAGCAACCTGATCTTCTATAGCTTTTTAGGAGTGGATCTAGTTTTGGTCTATGGTTTGTATCTTTTGGTGCAGTTGCCTCACCAGACTATCGTTCATTTGATTGCTACCTTTTTAAATGTTCTAGTAGTTGCCCTGATCTTTTTGGCTTATACAGTATCTTTGAAATTACAAGTTTATTTTGACTTGTCTTATCGAAATAGTCTCAAACTATCCTTGATTGGCATCTTTATGAGTCTAGCAGCTGTGGCCAAGGTTCTCCTTGGAACTGTGCTACTTGTGGCAATTGGTTACTATATGCCTGCCCTACTTTTCTTTGTAGGAATTGGGATGTGGCATTTCTTTATCAGTGATATGTTGGAACCGGTCTATGAAAGTATCCATGAAAAATTGGCGACAAAATAGAATGAAGCAGTTTTGGCTACATACGCTTCTGCGAACATACAGTTCAGTTATGATCATTATTATTGCGAGTTTTGCAATCTTACTCTCTTACGCTGACTGGGATTCACGGGAAAAGGAAGCCCAGAGAGTAGCCCAGCGTGTAACTGCTAGAACAGTGAGTGAAATTGAATATTACCATAGAGAGTCAACCCAGATAGCTCAGGCTTTAGTTGAAAATCAAGCTCGTATTGAGGGAATCTATAAATACTTTAGCCTTAGCATGCCAGACTATTTTTACTGGCAATTAGAGCGGAAAGCTTCGCCTTATGTATCAGTCTCTCTGCATGAAAATGTTGATGACCTCTATGTTCGAAATGATTTTGTAACTGGAGTGGCCATTGCTTTTCAAGATTACAAGGAAGTCTATGTTTCTACTAAAGACAAACGTAGTGGAGAAAAAATCAGGGCTGAGGATTTCAAACCAGCAGGAAATAGTTTTGCCATTCCGGTGTCAGATCCAGTGTCAGATCAAGACTTAGGAGTGATTTACATCTCCTTGGATCCTGCTGTTTTATACCATGCCATTGATAATACTAGAGGTCATACTCCGATGGCAGTAACATTGACCTCACCTTTTGATACGGAGATTTTTCATATTGGTGAGACAGTTGATAAGGAGAGTGAAAGTTGGCTAGTTGGCTTAACTTCTCATGGTTATCAGGTTCAGGTGGCAGTTCCCAAAAACTTTGTTTTACAAGGAACAGTGACTAGCTTTGCTTTGATTGTGAGCTTGAGCCTTCTCTTTATTGTCATTCTTTATCTGACTTTGAGGCAGACCTTTGCTAACTACCAAAAGCAGGTAGTGGATTTGGTGGATTCTATTCAAGCTATTGCCCAAGGAGAGGAAGGTCTTCGTATTGACACACTTGAAAAGGATCAGGAATTGCTCCTAATCGCGGAGACGACCAATGATATGTTAGATCGTTTGGAAAAGAACATCCATGATATTTATCAGCTAGAGCTTAGTCAAAAAGATGCCAATATGCGGGCCCTGCAGGCGCAAATCAATCCTCATTTTATGTATAATACGCTGGAGTTCTTGCGCATGTATGCAGTTATGCAGAGTCAAGATGAGTTGGCAGATATCATTTATGAATTCAGTAGTCTCTTGCGTAACAATATTTCCGACGAAAGAGAGACCCTCCTCAAACAGGAATTGGAATTTTGCCGTAAATACAGCTATCTCTGCATGGTTCGCTATCCCAAGTCCATTGCCTATGGTTTCAAGATAGATCCAGAGTTAGAGAATATGAAGATTCCCAAGTTTACCTTGCAACCGTTGGTAGAAAATTATTTCGCGCATGGTGTTGACCACAGACGGACAGATAATGTGATTAGCATCAAGGCGCTTAAACGAGATGGTTTTGTGGAAATTTTGGTGGTCGATAATGGCCGTGGAATGTCGGTTGAAAAACTGACAAGTATTCGAGAAAAATTAAGTCAGAGACATTTTGATCACCAAGCCAGTTACAGTGAACAAAAGCAGTCTATCGGGATTGTCAATGTCCATGAGCGTTTTGTGCTCTATTTTGGGGACCGTTATGCCATTAGTGTAGAGTCTGCAAAGCAAGCAGGTGTTCAGTATCGTATTACAATTCAAGATGAGTAGAAAGGGAGAAAATGTATAAAGTATTATTAGTAGATGATGAGTACATGGTGACAGAAGGTCTGAAACGTTTGATTCCCTTTGATAAGTGGGATATGGAGGTCGTCGCAACAGCCAGTCATGCCGATGAAGCTCTAGAATATGTTCAGGAAAATCCTGTCGATGTCATCATTTCAGATGTCAATATGCCCGACAAAACAGGGCTTGATATGATTCGGGAAATGAAAGAGATTTTACCAGATGCATCCTATATCCTGCTTTCAGGTTATCAGGAGTTTGATTATGTAAAAAGAGCTATGAACCTTAGTGTGGTGGACTATCTGGTTAAGCCTGTTGATAAGGTAGAGCTAGGAAATCTGCTGGAGAAGATTGCAGGTCAGCTCGGCGAGAGAGGAAAGAAAAGTCAGACCCTCAGTCAAGATTTAGACGAGGCTGGATTTGTTAGTTATCTAGGAGGTAAGGAGAATTGGTGGATAGGTCTATCCAAGGAAAAACAAGGTTCCTTCACCATTCCCTACTATGTCTTGGGTCAAGACTGGCAGATTTTCATTTCTGACCAACCCCTAGATGGGTTAGTTGTTACACCTTTTGAAGCTCCCTATCAAGAACACTTTGAACGCTGGAAGCTGAATGCTGAGAAAGCCCTCTTTTACGGTTCTGTAAATCTAAAACAGTCTGAGAGTCTCTTTGCCTATTACGAACCGATTTATAGGGTTATCATTCAGGGGAATCTCAATCAAATCGTTGAAGAATTGAACCTTTTGGAGAAGGTGGTTCTTGAAAATACGCCGCGTGTTCCGATTACCAAACAGCTTTTTATCCAGTTTGTCATGGATGTCTTCCACTTGTTTGAACACCTCAAAGCTGATGATATGACGGACATTGTCAAAACCATTCATGCTATTCAATCCTTCGATGAATTGGTTTCTTATATCAAGGAAACTCTGACCAGCTTTTTCGGTCAATACCGCATGAATGAAAATGTGGTCAGTGTGCTGGAAGTCATTGGTCGTGATTACCAAAAGGAGCTTTCCCTCAAGGATATCAGTAAGGCCCTCTTTATCAATCCTGTCTATCTGGGGCAGTTGATTAAGCGAGAAACCGATTCGACCTTTGCAGAATTACTAAACAAACAACGTATTAAGGCTGCTCAGCAGCTCTTGCTTTCAACCAGTGACAGTATCGAAGATATTTGTTATGCTGTTGGTTACAGTAACCTTGGATATTTCTATAAAGTGTTCCGAAAATTGTGCGGAAAATCGCCAAAAGCCTACCGAAAACAGGTAGAAACGATACTATAAGATTTGTATTCCTTTACAAAAAGTGCTATAATATAAATAATATTATCAGGAGGTTCTATCATGAAAAAGAAACCGATTTATCTATGGGTCTTGTTAATCTTGTCTGCCCTTATTTCAGTTCCGTCTCTGTTTGGGATTGTGAGTCCCTTGCCTAGTAAAGAAGCCCTTCGTGCTGCTCAGAAACAAGTTGCAGGGGTCAGTGCTCAGCAATTAGAAGACCAGCTTAATTACAACTATGGAGTAGCAGAAGCGTATCATTCTATTTTTAATATGGCCCTGATTGTGCTATCTGTTATTTTAGTGGTCGTAGCGATTGTCTTCCTTATTCGTAAGAATTTGCAATATGCAAACTATACTTATGTTGGCTATGTTTTGTTAGCTATTATCGGTTCGATTTATGGCTATGTTGGTTTACAGGACGCTGTGCAGTTGGTTCAAGATGAAAGCATGCGTTTGACGATGAGTATTGGTTCAAAAGCTGTCAGCATTTTCTATATCGTCATCAATGTTCTCTTCCTAGCTCTTGTCTTCTATAAGATGTGGCGACAACAGAAAGCCTTGGCAGAAGAAGAGGAAGCAGAAAATCTTGCCTAAGTATTGACAAAAAAGAACTATCAAGATACAATCTTGGTAGTTCTTTTTCGATTAAAAATAAAATCATGGAGGTACATATGAAGACAATTTCTTTAGTTTATATTAGTTTGAGTGGCAACACTGAAAGTTTTGTGACGCGCTTGAAAGACTATCTCTTGTCCCAGTACAAAGGGATTGAGGTTCAAAAGATTCATATCAAGGATTTGGTCAAGGAAGGTCACGATTTCTATGAAATGGACCATCCCTATGTCGCTTTTTTGCCGACCTATCTCGAAGGTGGGAATGGCGTTGATAACGGAGATGTCGAGATCTTGACGACACCCGTTGGGGATTTTATCGCCTATGGTGACAATGCTAGTAAGTGTTTTGGCGTAGTTGGTTCAGGAAATCGTAACTTTAATAACCAATACTGCCTGACAGCTAAGCAATACAGTCAACGTTTTGGTTTCCCTGTCTTGGCTGACTTTGAAATGCGAGGCATGCTGGAAGATATCAAACATGTCGCAGCGATTATTGCAGATTTGTATGAGTTGGAGAGGGAGAATTAAAGTTGATATAAGAGGCACTTGGGATTTTTCAACTGTTTTTTTGAGTATAAATAGTCTTTGAGAACGTAAAAAAGCATAAGTTCAGGTCTTTAAAACCTTGTTCTTATGCTTTTTATTATAGAAATATTTGCTGAATGTTCTCTTGAAATGAAACCTTATACTCAATGAAAATCAAAGAGCAAACTAGGAAACTAGCCGCAGGCTGTACTTGAGTACGGCAAGGCGACGTTGACGTGGTTTGAATTTGATTTGCGAAGAGTATTATCTTCATCTCGCGCTTGTCAGTTAACCTGCTTTTCCGATTGCGAGTGCGTAGATAAAGAAGATGGCGAAGCCAAAGAGGAAAATCAATCCTGCAATGGCAAGGTGTTTGAGCCAAGAAGGAAGATTTTTGTTTTCACGCGTTACCAAGGCGTAGTTTAAAAGAGCGAAGAATGGTGTTGTCAGGAAAGAACCAATCATGGCAAAGCGGAGCATGGTTGACACCTGACCAGCGAAGAACTTGATAATGACGATACCGATGATAGCAGTGATGGTCATCCAGATGTTCAAAGATTTACGATTGTCTTCTTTTTGACTGATTAGCAGTCGGAGAGATTCCTGATTAACGCGAGAATAGCCATCAATAACAGTGATAACTGTTCCAAAGATACACAGGAAGGCAATAAAGGTAATCAAGTAACGGGACCATTCGCCAAGAACAGAGGCATACATGCCCACGAATTGAGAGATGTATTTGGCTGAAGCAGCTTCAACCGCCTGCCCTGTAGGATACTGAATCAGTGCTCCCAGTGCCACAAAGAAGACGGCTAGGATAGCTGTTCCAATATAACCAGTGTTAAAGTCAAACAGAGCGTCTTCTGTGTTAAAGTTGACGGTCTTTCTCTTTTCAGCTGACCAAAGTGAATTGATAGCTGAAATTTCAATAGGAGCCGGCATCCATCCTAGGAGGGAGACGATGAAGGGCAGAGCTGCCATTTGCCAAGGTGTCTTCTCGACAAAATCAGAACTGTATTCTGGATGCTTGACCGCTGCAATGATAACTGCAAGAACAGTCGCAATGGTCAAAGCAGACATAATCCATTTGACCATACCATCTAAGAGTTTGTAGCCTCCAAAGAGTAACATAGCCCAAATAATTGCAACGAGAATGAGGGACCACTGAGTGATGCTAAGACCAATCATTGGGAAGGCGCTGGCGATGATAGCTGAGCACAGAATGGCAACACCAGCCGTGTTGACCATAGCCGAAAAGACATTGAGGATAAAGAAAATCCAGAGATAGAGTTTTCCTTTTTCGGCATAACCTTCAACCAAAGTCTTTCCAGTATCAGCTGTGTATTCAGCACCAAAACGGAAAAATGGATATTTAAAGACATTGGCTAAGATGACCAAGAGAAGTAGAGACCAACCGTAAGAACCGCCAGCTTGAGTGGAGGATACAATGTGGGAACCTCCAACAGCGGCAGTTGCCATTAGGATTCCAGGGCCCATTGCTTTTAGTTTACTTGTCCAGGTTGATTGATTTAACGAAATAGCTTGCGACATGATAGATGCTCCTTTTTGAATTTTCAGAATAATCTGGATATGTAATCTATATTCTACAAAAAACTTTGGGAAAATGCAAGAATATTTTGAAAAAAGATAGAAAATTACAGAAAATTTACAAAGAAGATCTGAAAATAACTGCTATGATAGCAAGGTGCAGCAGGATAAAGAAAAACCGAGAAGTTTCTTTCTCGGATTTGCTTATTATGAGGTTCTTACTTTTTATGCTTCAAGAGTTGATTGATATGGTCTACTTTTTTTGACGCTCTTTTATAGGAAATAGTCCAAATGATGAGGTAGACAATCGCAAACTCGATAATGAGCTGGAGATAGAAGAACCAGTGGAAGGGGAACCAACCTGCCATAGTGGCTAGTGGGACAAAGCCAGCCAGCATAAGGAAGAAATGGGAAAGCGTTGCACGGAGCAAGCTCCAGTCACGGATGAATAATCGTTTACCAAAGTTGAAGAGAATACCGATGGCTGCCCAGATAAGAGTACAGTAGAGCAAGATTAGGGCACCGTGAACTTGATGTTGAGTCATTACTTGGCCGACGAGAGATTCAGGGCTAAGTGGAGCGTAGGTATTTGGTGCATAAATGAGTGAAAAGATGATAGAGAGGATGAGGCCGATGAGGACACCAGTAGCTGCGTCGTGGAAGATTTGTTTTTTCATAGTTCTAATTTCTCCTTGATGGTTTTTAGGTAACGGCGTGAAGAGTAGGTGAAGCTTTCGTTTTTCAAGAAAATTTCTACTAGGCCGTTGGGGGTGAGCTTGAGATGAGAGATGGAGTTGATATTGATGATTTCTGATTGGGAAATTTGGATAAAATTGGTTGGCAGAATTTCAAGGACCTGATAGAGTCGTAAGTCAATGGTGTAGGTCTGACTTGCTGTTTCTGCTAGAACCTTCCGATTCTCGATATAGAAGCGCTGAATCTTGCCAATCTCAACGAGATAGACCTGATTATCGATTTTCCCTTTGATTGTTTCTGTTCGGTCCAGATTTTCTGCGAACTCGATGACTTTTTGGACTTTTTCGGTTTCTTGAGGTGCTTGGACAATCAGCTTTTCCTCCTTGTAAGTTTCACTAATCTGTAGTTCTACTTTCATAAATTTCTCTCCTTGTTTTTCATACAAAATTAATCTCACTTCTTGTACATCTTTATTAATACTCTTCAAAAATCAAATTCAAACTACGTCAGCGTCGTCTTGCCGTACTAAAGTACTGTCTGCGCCTAGCTTTCTAGTTTGCTCTTTGATTTTTATTGAGTATACCACTATTTTATGCCCCCTGGCAAGGGACTTTGTCTATGTGGAGGGATTTGGCTCCTATGTGGTGGAGCTTTTCTGTCCTTTCTGAAATATGGTATAATAGCACTAATCAATTTCTAGGAAAATAGATACGGAAGGGGGCTGAAAGATGTCTCATATTATTGAATTGCCAGAGGTGCTGGCAAACCAGATTGCAGCTGGAGAGGTTATCGAGCGTCCAGCTAGCGTTGTTAAGGAGCTGGTAGAAAATGCCATTGACGCTGGCTCTAACCAGATTATCATTGAGATTGAGGAAGCTGGTCTCAAGAAAATCCAAATCACAGATAATGGTCATGGAATTGCCCACGATGAGGTGGAATTGGCCCTGCGTCGTCATGCGACCAGTAAGATAAAAAATCAGGCAGATCTCTTTAGGATTCGGACGCTTGGTTTTCGAGGTGAAGCCCTGCCTTCTATCGCTTCTGTTAGTGTCTTGACTTTGTTGACTGCGGTGGATGGCGCAAGTCACGGGACCAAGCTCGTCGCGCGTGGGGGTGAAGTTGAGGAAGTCATCCCAGCGACTAGTCCTGTGGGAACTAAGATTTGTGTGGAGGACCTCTTTTTCAACACGCCTGCCCGTCTCAAGTATATGAAGAGCCAGCAAGCAGAGCTGTCTCATATCATTGATATTGTCAACCGTCTGGGCTTGGCCCATCCTGAGATTTCTTTCAGCTTGATTAGTGATGGCAAGGAAATGACGCGGACAGCAGGGACTGGACACCTGCGCCAAGCTATCGCAGGGATTTACGGTTTGGCGAGTGCCAAGAAGATGATTGAAATTGAGAATTCTGATCTTGATTTCGAAATTTCTGGCTTTGTGTCCTTGCCTGAGTTAACTAGAGCCAACCGCAACTATATCAGTCTCTTCATCAATGGCCGTTATATCAAGAACTTTTTACTCAATCGTGCAATTCTTGATGGCTATGGCAGTAAGCTCATGGTGGGCCGTTTTCCACTGGCTGTCATTCACATCCATATCGACCCTTATCTAGCAGATGTCAATGTGCATCCAACCAAGCAAGAGGTGCGGATTTCCAAGGAAAAAGAATTGATGGCCTTGGTTTCAGAAGCTATTTCTAATAGTCTCAAGGAGCAAACCTTGATACCAGATGCCTTGGAAAATCTTGCCAAATCGACCGTGCGCAATCGTGAGAAGGTGGAGCAGACCATTCTCCCACTCAAAGAAAATACGCTCTACTATGAGAAAACAGAGCCGATAAGATCCAGTCAAGCTGAGGTGGCTGATTATCAGGTAGAATTGACTGAGGAAGGACAGGATTTGACTTTATTTGCCAAGGAAACCTTGGATCAGCTAACCAAGCCAGCAAAACTGCATTTTGCAGAGAGAAAACCAGCTAACTATGACCAACTAGACCATCCGGAGTTAGACCTAGCTAGTCTTGATAAGGCTTATGACAAACTGGAGCGAGAAGAATCATCCAGCTTCCCAGAGTTGGAATTTTTCGGGCAAATGCATGGAACCTATCTCTTTGCCCAAGGGCGAGATGGACTCTACATCATAGACCAGCATGCGGCTCAGGAACGGGTCAAGTACGAGGAGTACCGTGAAAGCATTGGCAATGTTGACCAGAGCCAGCAGCAACTATTAGTGCCCTATATCTTTGAATTTCCAGCGGATGATGCTCTGCTTCTCAAGGAAAGAATGGCACTTTTGGAGGAAGTGGGCGTCTTTCTAGCAGAGTACGGAGAAAATCAATTTATCCTGCGTGAACATCCTATCTGGATGGCAGAGGAGGAAATCGAGTCAGGCATCTATGAAATGTGCGACATGCTCCTTTTGACCAAGGAGGTTTCTATCAAGAAATATCGAGCAGAGCTAGCTATCATGATGTCCTGCAAGCGGTCTATCAAGGCTAACCATCGTATCGATGACCATTCGGCCAGACAGCTTCTTTATCAACTTTCTCAATGTGACAATCCCTATAACTGTCCCCACGGACGTCCTGTTTTGGTGCATTTTACTAAGTCGGATATGGAAAAGATGTTCCGACGTATTCAGGAAAATCACACCAGTCTCCGTGAGTTGGGGAAATATTAAACTAAAAGGAAAACTATGTACGAATATTTAAAAGGAATCATTACCAAAATCACTGCTAAATACATTGTTCTTGAAACCAATGGTATTGGTTATATCCTGCATGTGGCCAATCCTTATGCCTATTCAGGTCAGGTTAATCAGGAGGCTCAAATTCATGTGCATCAGGTCGTGCGTGAGGACGCCCATCTACTTTATGGATTTCGCTCAGAAGATGAGAAAAAGCTCTTTCTCAGTCTGATTTCGGTTTCTGGTATTGGTCCTGTGTCAGCTCTTGCTATTATCGCTGCCGATGACAATGCTGGTTTGGTTCAAGCTATTGAAACCAAGAATATCACCTATTTGACCAAGTTCCCTAAAATTGGTAAGAAAACAGCCCAGCAGATGGTGCTGGACTTGGAAGGCAAGGTAGTAGTTGCAGGAGATGACCTTCCTGCCAAGGTGGCAGTGCAAGCTAGCGCTGAAAACCAAGAATTGGAAGAAGCTATGGAGGCCATGTTGGCTCTGGGCTACAAGGCGACAGAGCTCAAGAAAATCAAGAAATTCTTTGAAGGAACGACAGATACAGCTGAGAACTATATCAAGTCGGCCCTTAAAATGTTGGTCAAATAGGAGCAGAGCATGACAAAACGTTGTTCGTGGGTCAAGATGACCAATCCGCTCTACATCGCCTATCATGATGAGGAGTGGGGGCAGCCCCTCCATGATGACCAAGAATTGTTTGAGTTGTTGTGTATGGAAACTTATCAGGCAGGCCTGTCTTGGGAAACGGTGCTCAACAAACGTCAAGCTTTCCGAGAAGCATTTCATGGCTATCAAATTCAAGCGGTCGCAGAGATGACCGACACTGAATTGGAAGGCTTGCTGGATAATCCAGCCATCATCCGAAATAGAGCCAAGATTTTTGCTACACGCGCTAACGCCCAAGCATTTTTACGACTACAGGAAGAATATGGCTCTTTTGATGTCTATCTTTGGTCTTTTGTTGAGGGGAGAACGATCGTTAACGATGTTCCCGATTACCGCCAAGCCCCAGCTAAAACACCTTTGTCTGAAAAATTAGCCAAAGATCTCAAAAAACGAGGCTTCAAGTTTACAGGACCAGTCGCCGTTTTATCCTTTATGCAGGCTGCAGGTCTGGTTGATGACCATGAGAATGATTGTGAGTGGAAAAACAGCAATTAGTGGGTGTAGGTAACTAGAATATCTGAGAATATAGAAAAAGCTGAGAAATTCTTCCCAGCTTTTTATATATACTATTAGATTTGTTAGAGTGAAGTCAAAAAAGTGATTCCACCTAAAATAACACCAGCTGAATTTGGAATGATTAGTATCCAATCCTTCTTAGGTTCCTTTGTCCATCCATAAATAACCCAGATTAAGCAAGATATAGCAGCTGATAAAGGTTGAAATGGTTGAGCTTTATTTCCCTGTAAATTAGCGATAATTTGAGGTATGTAGGCAATAAATACTATAATTCCAATAAAGGCACCAATAGAACCTACGATTCGATTAATTTTTTGTTTTGTCATATACACCTCCTTCAAAAGGATAACATAGAAATTAGCGAAATGCAATAAATTCAGATACAAATTGTAACGAAAACGAATACAAAAGCACAAAAATAGAGAAACTATTTATTTTTTGTTATAGTCAAAGCGAATGACTTGCTCCTGTGCATCTACATGGGCATGGACGCCAAAGGGGACAATTGCTCTTGGAGTTGCGTGGCCAACATATAGATTATAGAGAATCGGGATATTGCTGTCAATAATATCCAATAGTGCCTCTTTATAGTCGCCATAGAAAGTTTCATCCATAGGTTTTCCGACCAGGAGTCCACTGATGACCGCGAATATGCCAGTGTCCTTTAAAGTCCGCAACATCTTTTTGAAGTCTTCCGGCTCAGGCTTTTCTTCGCTTGTTTCTAGCAAGAGGATTTTTCCTTCCCAGTCTGACAAGTCAGGGAAAAGTCTGTATTTTTGGCAGAGCTCCGTGCTATCTGCGTATCGAGAGTTGTCAAAGATATCGTAGAGGGATTCGAGGCAACCGCCGAGGATTTCCCCCTCGAACTGGGCATTTCCTTGTAACAAGTCAAAACCAGTATTTGTATGACTGATACGAGGTGTTCCTAGAGCCTTGGGACTAAAATCAGTTCGTTCCTCATACCAAACGTCACTAGGGCGGATTTCTGAGATTCTTCCCGTCTCAATCAATTCTTTAAAGTAGTGAAGGCTATAGGGCAACATCTCCTTGTCTAATTCACAAATGTCTGCTAAGAAGGATTGACCATAAAAAGTCTTGATTCCTAGTTTATGCAACATGAGATGGTTCATAGTTGTATCCGAGAAGCCAAGAAAAATCTTTTGTTTGATAACCTTTTGTAGTTGCTCATTTTCAAAAAGATAAGGTAGTAAGCGATAGGTATCGTCTCCACCGATGGCGCATAGGATCATGTCGATGCTATCATCAGAAAAGGCATGAATCAAATCCTCTGCACGCGCTTCAGGATGGTCCTTGATAAAGTCTAATCCATTTAGCGAATGGGGCAAAAAGATAGGATTGAGTCCCAGGTCCTTGAGACGTTGGACACCCAAGTCCACTTCGTGTTTGACAAAGTCCTCTCCGATAATGCCACTAGATAAACTAACAATACCAATAGTAGAAATCATATTTTATCCTCCTAGAAATAGATTGAGCCTATTTTATCACAAAAGAGAAGAGAAGACTATAGGGATTAGAGTCAGAGGTTCTATTGTATATCAAGAAAGCAAGAAAAAGCAACCGCATCTGCAGTTGCTTTTATCATTCTTCTTAATAACGTGTTGGTCCTGCACTTGCGCTGCGGATATTCAAGCGTTTCTTGAGATAGAAGCGAAGGGCTAGGAGAACTGCTCCGATAATAGCCAGTGGCACTGGAGCAAGTACGGGGTTAAGGCTAGCTGGTAGGAAGCTTGTTGCAAAGAAGACAAGCAACCAAAGGAACATAGAAACTAGGATAACCAGTACAGATTTCCAGAAAGGTGGACGTTGACTGCGGTCCATGTCTGGTCCATAGTATTGGTAAACAAAGTAGTACATCAAGTAGAAGGCAAATCCACCAACCAGTCCAACTAGCAGGAGAGTGACAAGTCCATAGCCGAAAGCCTGATCTGCTGCAAAGAAAGTTGTGAGGGCGCTGACGAGGGCAAAGAGGCTAGTGATGAAAAGGGCTGAGTCCATAATCATGAGTTTCGGATCGTCATTTTCTTTTGGATGCTCTTTTTCATATTGTTCCTTGACAGTGAAGCTGTGCGCCCAGTGAGTTGGTGCGCCATAGAGGGAACGAGCAGTCGTACCTTTGGCTTGCTCTTCAAGAATTTGGGGAATGACCTCCTCAAAAATAGTCTTGATTTCAGCGTCTGTTTTCCCATCTTTGATGAATTGTTGGGTAGCGATGTGGACAAATTCTTGGTTTTTCTTAGTTAATTTTTGTAGATCAATCTGAGACATAGGAACTCCTCTTAGAACCATTTTTTATGGATGAGATAGAGAGTGAGCGAGACACTCATAGCAAAGGCGATAAAGACGATTAGCCAGAAGGCATTAGGCTCGCCGTTTAGGGGGATTTCATTATCCTTAAAGTTCATCCCGTAGGCAGAAAAGACCATGGTTGGGATGGACATGACGATGGTCACAAGGGCCAAGGTTTTCATGATGTTGTTCTGGTTGTTAGAAATGATAGAGGCGAAGGTCTCTGTCATAGAGTGCAAGACGTTTCCATAAATATCTGCCATCTCGATGGCCTGTTGGGTTTCAATCAGGGTATCTTCAAGCAGGTCTTCATCCTCAAGGTATTTCTTGATATTACTGGTTGAGCTGGTCAATTTCTTAATCACACGTTCATTTGTTTTGAGGGAAGCCTTGAAATAGACGATGGTTTTTTCTAATTCCATGAGTTCAATCAATTCTTCATTTCGAGTTGATTGATGCAGTTGACTTTCGATTTGCTCACTCTTGCGGTCAATTGAACGAAGGGCTGTTAGGTAAAGCTCTGCATTACGATAAAGAATCTGAAAGATAAAACGCGAACGCATGAAGGTGTAGAAATTACGCAATCGACGGTTGATAAAGACATCGAGGACCGGTAATGGTTCCAAACACGTAGTGATAATGGTTTCCTCTGTGATGATAATACCAAGCGGGATGGTGACGTAGTAGGTGCGGTTATTTCTTTCCTCTGTGACCGGCACGTCAACGATAATCAGGGTGTACTCGTCTTCAATGGTAATACGAGACATTTCTTCTGCATCGAGCGGTGCTCGAAGGTCGGCAATATCAATATCGAAGGCGTTAGCTATTTCGAGTGATTCATTTTGAGTCGGATTGACGAGATTGATCCAAGTACCCGGTTCAAGCGTATCGATCTCTTTAAATTCAGTTGTTGTAGAGAGAAAAACTTGTTTCATATCCCTTATCCTTTCTCATTTTTCAGATTTTTTCACACCGTACTATTATACTACAAATTCAGCCTTTTGGGTAATAGAATCTCACTTTTTTTGGTATAATGGTAAGCAATAATGGACTAGAAAGAACAAAGATGCAAGATAAAATTGTCATTCATGGGGCGCGTGCCCATAATTTAAAAAATATTGATGTGGAGATTCCACGAGACAAGCTGGTTGTCGTGACTGGTTTGTCAGGTTCAGGGAAATCCAGTCTGGCCTTTGATACCCTCTATGCTGAGGGACAACGTCGCTATGTAGAGAGTTTGTCAGCCTATGCTCGTCAGTTTTTGGGCAATATGGAGAAGCCTGATGTAGATGCCATTGATGGTCTGAGCCCAGCTATTTCCATTGACCAGAAAACGACTAGCAAAAACCCTCGCTCGACGGTGGGAACCACGACTGAAATCAATGACTATCTGCGTCTCCTCTACGCGCGTGTGGGGACTCCCTACTGTATCAACGGGCATGGGGCTATCAAGGCTTCTTCTGTGGAGCAAATCGTGGATAAGGTTTTAGAATTGCCTGAACGCCAGCGCTTGCAGATTTTGGCCCCGGTCATCCGCAAGAAAAAAGGCCAACATAAGAGTGTTGTTGAGAAGATTCAGAAAGACGGTTATGTTCGTGTCCGTGTGGATGGGGAAGTCTATGATGTGACCGAATTGCCAGAGTTATCTAAGAGCAAGCAACACAATATTGATGTCGTAGTTGACCGTATTGTCATCAAGGAGGGTATCCGTAGTCGTCTCTTTGATTCCATTGAGGCTGCCCTTCGTATCGCAGAAGGTTACGTCATTATCGACACTATGGACGACTCTGAGTTACTGTTCTCTGAGCATTATGCCTGCCCAGTTTGTGGATTTACTGTCCCAGAGTTAGAGCCGCGTCTCTTCTCTTTCAATGCTCCCTTTGGCTCTTGTAGTGAGTGTGACGGCTTGGGCATCAAGCTGGAAGTGGATACTGATTTGGTAGTGCCAGATGCCAGCAAAACCTTACGTGAGGGGGCGCTAGCACCTTGGAATCCTATCTCATCCAACTACTATCCAAATATGCTAGAGCAGGCTATGACAGCCTTTGGAGTGGACATGGATACTCCTTTTGAGGACTTGTCAGAAGCAGATAAGGATTTGATTCTTTACGGTTCAGATGGCAAGGAATTCCATTTCCACTATGAGAATGAATTTGGTGGCGTGCGCGATATCGATATTCCTTTTGAGGGAGTTATCAATAATATCAAGCGTCGCTATCACGAGACAAACAGTGATTACACCCGCACCCAGATGCGCCTCTACATGAATGAGCTGACCTGCGGAACCTGTCACGGTTACCGTCTCAATGATCAGGCCTTGTCTGTCCGTGTGGGTGGCGAGCAAGGGCCACATATCGGAGAAATTTCAGACCTGTCTATCGCAGACCACTTAGACTTGGTGAGCCAGTTAACCTTGTCTGAAAATGAAGCCATCATCGCTCGTCCCATTCTCAAGGAAATCAAGGATCGTTTGACCTTCCTTAATAACGTGGGTCTTAATTATCTGACTCTGTCACGTTCAGCAGGAACCCTTTCGGGTGGGGAGAGTCAGCGTATTCGCTTGGCGACCCAGATTGGTTCCAACTTATCAGGTGTCCTTTATATCCTGGATGAGCCGTCAATCGGTCTCCACCAGAGGGACAATGGCCGCCTGATTGCCAGTCTCAAAAAGATGCGTGATTTGGGCAATACTCTCATCGTGGTGGAACACGATGAAGATACCATGCGTGAGGCGGATTATCTGATTGACGTTGGTCCTGGTGCCGGTGTTTTTGGTGGGGAAATTGTTGCGGCAGGTACGCCCAAGCAGGTGGCTCGTAACAGTAAGTCTATCACAGGCCAGTACTTGTCAGGCAAACGTGCCATTCCAGTACCAGACGAGCGCCGTGTGGGAAATGGTCGTTTTATTGAAGTGACAGGAGCGCGTGAGAACAATTTGCAAAATGTTACTGCTCGCTTCCCACTAGGAAAATTTATCGCAGTGACAGGTGTGTCAGGTTCAGGGAAATCAACCTTGATCAACAGCATCCTCAAAAAAGCCATTGCCCAAAAACTCAACCGCAATTCAGACAAACCTGGTAAGTTTAAGACTATTACAGGGATTGAGCATGTAGACCGCTTGATTGACATTGACCAGAGCCCTATCGGACGGACGCCGAGGTCCAACCCAGCTACCTATACAGGAGTTTTTGACGATATACGTGACCTCTTTGCCCAGACAAATGAAGCTAAGATTCGAGGCTACAAGAAGGGTCGTTTCAGTTTCAACGTCAAGGGTGGTCGCTGTGAAGCCTGCTCAGGTGACGGGATTATCAAGATTGAGATGCACTTCTTGCCAGATGTTTATGTAGCTTGTGAAGTCTGCCACGGAACCCGCTACAACAGTGAAACCCTAGAAGTTCACTACAAGGAAAAGAATATCTCGCAGGTCTTGGATATGACCGTCAACGATGCGGTAGAATTTTTCCAACACATTCCGAAAATTCAGCGTAAACTTCAGACTATCAAGGATGTAGGGCTAGGCTATGTGACGCTAGGTCAACCAGCTACCACCCTTTCTGGGGGAGAAGCCCAGCGTATGAAGTTGGCTAGCGAACTTCACAAACGATCGACAGGAAAATCTTTCTACATTTTGGATGAGCCGACGACAGGGCTTCATACTGAGGATATCGCTCGCTTGCTTAAAGTCTTGGCTCGCTTTGTTGACGATGGCAATACAGTCCTTGTTATCGAGCACAATTTAGACGTTATCAAGACGGCAGACCATATTATTGACTTGGGACCTGAGGGCGGTGTCGGTGGTGGAACCATCATCGCAATAGGAACTCCAGAAGAAGTAGCGGCCAATGAAGCCAGCTACACAGGACATTATTTGAAAGGAAAGTTACATCATGAATAAACGTGTACAAGCATTTCTAGCTAAAATGCAAGAAAAAGAACTAGATGGCATCATCATCAATAACCTTAAAAACGTCTATTACCTGACTGGTTTTTGGGGCTCAAACGGAACAGTCTTCATCAGCCGTGACCGTCAGGTCTTGGTGACAGACTCTCGCTATATCATTGCAGCCAAGCAAGAAACCAGTGGTTTTGAGATTGTGGCTGATCGTGATGAATTGGCTGTCATTGCAGGAATTGTTAAGGACATGGGCTTGTCTCGAATCGGTTTTGAAGATGAGATTTCAGTGTCTTATTATCACCGTATGCAGGCAACCTTTGAGGGAATTGACTTGCTTCCACAGTCTCAGTTTGTTGAAGGTCTTCGAATGATTAAGGATGAAGCGGAGATTGCAGCTATTCGCAAGGCTTGTTCTATCTCAGACCAAGCTTTCCGCGATGCGCTTGACTTTATCAAACCAGGAAAAACTGAAATTGAAATTGCCAACTTCCTTGACTTCCGCATGCGTGAGTTGGGAGCATCTGGCTTGTCTTTTGACACAATTCTAGCTAGCGGAATCAACTCTTCCAAACCCCATGCCCATCCCATGCATAAACCAGTAGAGTTGGGAGAAGCCATCACCATGGACTTCGGCTGTCTCTACGACCACTATGTCAGCGATATGACACGTACCATCTATCTAGGCCATGTCAGTGACGAGCAAGCAGAGATTTACAACACAGTTTTGAAAGCCAACCAAGCCTTGATTGACCAGGCTAAGGCAGGATTAGGTTTCCGTGACTTTGACAAAATCCCTCGTGATATTATCATCGAGGCAGGCTATGGCGACTACTTTACCCACGGTATTGGACACGGTATTGGACTGGATATCCATGAGGAACCCTACTTTAGCCAGACTTCCACAGAAACTATTAAGGCGGGTATGGCCTTGACAGATGAACCTGGTATTTATATTGAAGGTAAATATGGTGTTCGTATCGAGGATGATATTCTGATTACAGAGACGGGTTGTGAATTGTTGACCCTAGCTCCAAAAGAGTTGATAGTTATTTAAGAGTCAAACAACTCAAATGATTGACTTTTAAATTTTAAAGGTTTATACTGAAAAACGAAAACGGTAGGTGAGACTACCATAGGGATACGGATGACTACCGCAAAGCAGTGGAGACACTACTCGTTGGTCAACAGTCCTGGTCGCGAAGGCTAAGACTAAGCTCATTTCATTGCCCTATGGAGTTAAAGCTTGAACGAAAAAACAGATATTTAGTTTTTTAATCCTGCCATTTTTTGATGGTAGGATTTTCTACTGTTTAAATCAAAGAAAGGAGATAGACGATGCAAATTGACGATCATCCGGAACCGCACATACACAGCCAATCGCTGATTTGTGTCGTTCTGTCCTTATAAAGTGATTGGTCTCTGTGTATGAAACACATCATTCATACAGATAGGAGAAACCAATGAAAACTACAAAAGAAAGATTAGCAACAGCTATTCATACATCTTTAAACGAAACTCTATCTTTTTATAAGACAAGTCTAACAGGCTTGACTGAGGAGCAGGTGGAGAAAAATCGTGACCTATATGGCGAAAATACCATCACAAAGGGTCAAGAAGACAGTATCCTCAAAAAGATTTACGAATCCATTATCAATCCTTTTACAATCATCTTACTGGTCATCGCCGTGATTTCCTTGGTGACCAATGTCTGGTTGGCAAAACCAGGTCAAGAAGATCCGACCACTTCCATTATCATCGTTGTCCTAGTCCTCATTTCTGGTGGCATACGCTTTGTCCAAGAACTCCGTAGTGATAAGGCTGCGACCAATCTATCAAAAATGATTGTCAACACAGCGACTGTCATTCGTCAAGGAGAAATCCAAGAAGTACCTATCGATGATTTGGTAGTGGGTGACGTGGTTAAATTAAGCGCTGGAGACATGATTCCAGCAGATCTTCTTTTATTTGAGTCGCGCGATTTCTTTGTCCAACAGTCGGGCTTGACAGGTGAAAGTGAATCGGTTGAAAAATTGGCCTTGACCAAGGCAACAGTTCAACAATCTGATAGTCTGCTAGAAGCAGAAGCGCTCGCCTTTATGGCAACCAATGTCTTATCTGGTAGTGCCAAGGCCGTGGTTTTAGCAGTTGGTGATGATACCATGATGGGGGCCATTGAGCAGACTTTGAACACCTATGACGAGCCTACTTCGTTTGAGCGGGAGATGAATAGTATTTCGTGGCTCTTGATTCGTTTGATGCTGGTCATGGTGCCCATCGTTTTCTTGTCCAATGGTTTAACAGATGGAGATTGGTTAGAAGCTGGTGTATTTGCTTTGAGTGTTGGTGTTGGATTGACACCTGAGATGCTTCCTATGATTATCACGGCCAGTCTAGCAAAAGGCTCCATCATTATGGCCAAGGAAAAAGTGGTTATCAAGAAACTCAATGCCATACAGGACTTAGGGGCGATTGATATTTTGTGTACAGATAAGACAGGGACTCTAACCCAAGACGAAATTGTCCTTGAATATCCCTTGGACATCCACGGACGCTTGGATTTGACCGTCTTGAGACGAGCTTATCTCAATTCTTATTTTCAAACGGGCTTGAAAAATTTGATGGACAGAGCCATCATCAAACGGACTGAAAAGGAAGCCAAAGAACACGCCCTCTTGCAAAATCTAGATCAAACCTTTCAAAAAATAGATGAATTGCCCTTTGATTTTGAACGTAGACGGATGAGTGTTATCGTTAAGGATGAACACGAAACGGTTAGTTTGGTAACCAAGGGTGCCCTAGAGGAAATGTTGACGATTTCCAGTCATGCGGAATACCAAGGAGTGATTACTCCCTTGACAGATGCTATTAGAGAAGAAATTTTAGCGGAAGTCCGACAACTCAATCAACAAGGTTTGCGTGTCTTGGGAGTGGCTTATAAGTCAGGTTTGAGGGAAGATCATGCCTATACAGTTGATGACGAAGGGGATATGATTCTAACTGGTTATTTAGCCTTTCTAGATCCTCCTAAACCATCTGCAGCACCAGCAATTAAGGCTTTGTTAGAACATGGGGTTCAAACAAAGATTTTAACGGGAGACAATGAAAAAGTTACCCAAGCAGTCTGTGAAAAGGTTGGTTTGGATATCAATCAGATGCTGTTGGGGTCTGAAATTGATCAGATGAGTGATCAAGAATTGTCTCAAGCCGTAGAGGAGGTAACAGTTTTTGCCAAACTTTCTCCTGACCAAAAAGCAAGGATTATTTTACAATTTAAGGCTAATGGTCATGCGGTCGGCTATATGGGAGATGGAATCAATGATGCCCCTTCTATGAAAGTAGCAGATGTGGGAATTTCTGTTGATACAGCAGTAGATATTGCTAAAGAAACAGCTGATGTTATCTTACTTGATAAGGATCTCATGGTGCTTGAAAAAGGACTTGTTGAAGGTCGTAAGGTCTATGCCAATATGACCAAATATATCAAGATGACAGTGAGTTCTAATTTTGGAAATATCTTATCCCTATTGGTCTCTGGAATCTTTTTACCCTTTTTACCAATGGCACCAGTCCATTTGATTATCCTAAATCTAGTTTATGATTTGTCTTGTATTGCTTTGCCTTTTGACAAGGTGGATAAAGATTTTTTGAGAAATCCACATACCTGGGAAGCCAAGTCCATCACACGTTTCATGATTTGGATGGGGCCTATCTCTTCTGCCTTTGATATTTTGACCTTCATTTTGCTTTATTTTATCATTGTACCCATGACGACAGGTCATGCCTATGTTCATGGAGCAGAGTCGGCCGTAGGCTTTATTGTCTTGTTTCAGACAGGTTGGTTTATCGAGTCCATGTGGTCTCAGACCATGGTTATTCATATGTTGCGTTCAGCCAAAATTCCCTTTTTACAAAGTCGTCCAGCTTGGCTAGTCCTTGTGACAACCTTATTGGCTGCAGCCTTTGTGACCTTCCTTCCCTACAGTCCTCTCGCAAGCCTTCTTCATTTAACTCCTTTAAAACCGATTTATTTCATCTTTTTACTTTTCATCATTATTTTGTATATGATTAGCGTGACAATTGTGAAAAAAATCTATATCAAGAAATATAAAGAATGGCTGTAAATTTCATTTTGTCAAGAAAAAAGTACGAAAATGACGAAAAAAGTCAAAAAAATTTAAAAATAGGTCGCAAGTCGGATGTTTTTTATGGTATAATAGACTAAACTGATAGTAACATGTAGCGAAAGGGGTAGGTACATGATTAAAATTTATACAGTCTCAAGTTGTACTAGCTGTAAAAAAGCAAAAACCTGGCTCAATGCCCACCAGTTAAGTTATAAAGAACAAAACCTTGGTAAAGAAGGAATTACGAGAGAAGAATTACTGGATATTCTAACTAAAACAGATAATGGAATAGCCAGCATCGTTTCATCTAAAAATCGCTATGCCAAAGCCCTTGGAGTGGATATTGAAGATTTGAGTGTCAATGAAGTCCTCAATCTGATTATGGAAACACCGAGAATTTTAAAGAGCCCAATCCTTGTGGATGAAAAACGCCTGCAAGTTGGCTACAAGGAAGACGATATTCGTGCCTTCCTACCACGCTCTGTCCGTAATGTAGAAAATGCAGAAGCACGTTTGCGTGCAGCTCTATAAACATCAAGGCTGGGAGCAATTCCCAGTCTTATTCTATTTTAATCTCAGAAAGAAAGAAGAAAGAAATGAAAAAAATTGTTCTTGTTAGTCTAGCTTTCCTTTTTGTTCTAGTTGGTTGTGGACAGAAAAAAGAAGCTGGACCAGCTACAAAAACAGAAAAGGATACGCTTCAATCAGCATTGCCAGTTATTGAAAATGCTGAGAAGAACACAGTTGTAACCAAGACTTTGGTCTTGCCCAAGTCAGATGATGGCAGCCAGCAAACCCAAACTATTACTTATAAAGACAAGACTTTTTTGAGCCTAACCATCCAACAAAAGCGTCCAGTCTCAGATGAGTTGAAGACCTATATTGATCAACATGGAGTGGAAGAAACTCAAAAAGCTCTTCTCGAGGCAGAGGAGAAGGATGAGGCCATCATAGAAGCTCGTAAATTAGCAGGCTTTAAGCTTGAAACTAAA
Organism: Streptococcus sp. 1453; assembly: GCF_013276955.1. Classification (NCBI taxonomy): domain Bacteria; kingdom Bacillati; phylum Bacillota; class Bacilli; order Lactobacillales; family Streptococcaceae; genus Streptococcus; species Streptococcus sp. 1453. The sequence goes on along the minus strand of NZ_VMLZ01000005.1, from coordinate 335,861 downwards.
CTATTGAGTGCAACCGAACTTCAAACAACGACTAGTTTTGATTTTCAAGTTCTGGATGTCAAGAAGGCTTCTCAGTTAGAATATTTGAAGAACATTGGCTTGGAAAATCTTTTGAAGAATGAACCAAGCAAATATATTTCAGACAGATTGGCAAATGGTGCGACAGAACAATAGAAAATCCAAATAAATAGACTGCCTGAATTGTAGAACGTAAGGAATTATGCTATAATGGTACTATTCTAAGGAAAGAGGGTGTTAGAATGGGATTTACTGAAGAAACAGTACGTTTTAAATTGGACGATTCCAATAAAAAAGAAATTAGCGAAACTTTGACTGATGTCTATGCTTCGTTGAACGATAAGGGCTACAACCCAATTAACCAAATCGTAGGTTACGTATTGAGTGGAGACCCTGCCTACGTTCCTCGTTATAATAATGCACGAAATCAAATCCGTAAGTATGAGCGTGATGAAATCGTTGAGGAATTGGTTCGCTACTACCTAAAAGGACAAGGAGTCGATCTATAATCTATGAGAATTATGGGATTGGATGTCGGTTCAAAAACGGTAGGGGTAGCCATTAGCGATCCGCTCGGTTTTACAGCACAAGGACTTGAAATCATCCAAATCAATGAGGAGCAAGGTCAATTTGGTTTTGACCGCGTTAAAGAGTTGGTTGATACTTACAAGGTGGAACGATTTGTAGTGGGCTTGCCTAAAAACATGAACAATACAAGCGGACCGCGCGTGGAAGCTAGTCAAGCCTACGGAGCGAAGCTAGAAGAGCTTTTTGGTTTACCAGTAGATTATCAGGATGAACGCTTGACAACAGTTGCCGCAGAGCGCATGTTGATTGAACAAGCAGATATCAGTCGCAATAAGCGCAAGAAAGTCATTGATAAGTTAGCAGCTCAGCTGATTTTACAAAATTATTTAGATAGAAAATTTTAATATAAGGAGAGGCTATGTCACACGATCATAACCACGAACACGAAGAACGTGAACTAATCACACTAGTAGATGAGCAAGGAAATGAAACCTTGTTTGAAATCCTTTTGACGATTGATGGAAAAGAAGAATTTGGTAAAAACTATGTTCTTCTAGTACCAGTTAACGCAGAAGAAGACGAAGACGGACAAGTTGAAATCCAAGCTTACTCATTCATCGAAAACGAAGATGGAACAGAAGGAGAATTGCAACCAATCCCAGAAGACTCAGAAGACGAATGGAACATGATTGAAGAAGTCTTCAATAGTTTTATGGAGGAGTGATACAGTCTGGGAGACTGTATCAGCCCAACTCCCAGAAATTGGGAAGAGTTGGAACGTCCGGGGGACGTTTTTAGCCCTGCGCTAGAAATTAGAAACGCAGGTAGTCTGGGAGACTGTATTACCCCAACTCCTAGAAATTGGAAGAGTTGGAACATCCAGTGGATGTTTTTAGCCCAAGTTAATATTCATAGTTGCTAGTTATTAGCTAACCAGGTAAGAGGTCGGGACGAAAATCCTGGCCTCGTTTTTGTTAGTTATGAGATTTTATTGAGGCGGTTGATTGAACCTGTAATTAAGGAGATGTATATGTTTGAAGTAGAAGAATGGCTCCATAGTCGGATTGGTTTGAATTTTCGATCAGGTTTAGGCCGAATACAGCAAGCGGTGGATTTGTTAGGGAATCCAGAGAAGTCTTATCCTATTATCCACGTAACAGGGACTAATGGGAAAGGATCTACCATTGCTTTTATGAGGGAGTTATTTATGGGGCATGGCAAAAAAGTCGCGACCTTTACCTCCCCTCATATCGTCTCTATCAATGATCGAATCTGCATTAATGGGCAATCTATAGCAGACACAGACTTTATCCGTTTGGCTGAGCAGGTCAAGGAGATGGAGAAAACGCTTCTGCAAACCCATGATCAGTTGTCCTTTTTTGAATTGCTGACCTTGATTGCTTTTCTTTATTTTAGAGAGCAAGAAGTGGATTTGGTTTTACTAGAAGTAGGAATTGGTGGCTTACTTGACACGACCAATGTGGTAATTGGAGAGCTTGCTGTCATCACCTCCATTGGGCTTGACCATCAGGAGACCTTGGGCGATAGTCTAAAAGCAATCGCAGAGCAGAAAGCTGGTATTTTCAAGGCTGGTAAGAAGGCAGTGATTGCGAAATTGCCTCCAGAAGCTAGGCTTGTCTGTCAGAAAAAAGCCGAATCTTTAGCTGTTGACTTTTATCAGGCAGGTCAAGATTTTTTAATGCTGAATGGGGATTTTTCAAGTTCTTTGGGAACTTTTTCGCAGTTGAAAATAGGATTAGAAGGAGCTTATCAGCAGGAGAATGCGGCCTTGGCGTTGCAAACGTTTCTTCTTTTTATGGGAGAAAGAAAGGAAACTGTTGATGAACAGGCTGTAAGACAGTCCTTGGAGCAGACCCATTGGGCTGGTCGTTTGGAGCGCATTCGTCCTCGGATATACTTGGACGGTGCCCATAACCTCCCTGCCTTGACTCGCTTGGTTGAATTTATCAAAGAAAAAGAGCAGGAAGGTTATCGTCCCCAAATCCTCTTTGGGGCCTTGAAACGCAAGGATTATCAGGGAATGTTGAGTTATCTGACTGAAAATTTGCCTCAGGTGGAACTCAAGGTGACTGGTTTTGACTATCAAGGTTCTTTAGATGAGACGGATGTAACAGGTTACGATGTCATTCCTTCTTACAAAGAATTTATTAGTAGTTTTGAAGAAAGAGCAGATACGCAGGACTTGTTATTCATTACAGGGTCTCTCTATTTTATCTCAGAAGTACGGGGCTACCTGCTGGGTCATGAGCAGATAAATTGACCTCTTTAGCAAGTCTTAGTCTCTTAGTAGCATGTTCACAAAGAGTTCAACAGGTTCAACAACCAGCAGCTCAACCGCAATCACAACCTGCTGCTTCATCGTCTACAGAAAATACAAACCAGGTAGCAACAAGTTCTTCACAAAATGCACCTGAGGCTCAACCGACCGATATTGATGGGACTTATACTGGTCAGGATGACGGAGACCGTATCACTTTGGTAGTGATTGGTACAACTGGTACATGGACACAGGTAGAAACTGACGGGGAACAAGAAATCAAGCAGGTCAGCTTCGATGCATCTAATCAACGTATGATTATTGGTGATGATGTCAAGATTTATTCAATTAATGGTAATCAGATGACTATCGACGATATGGATAGAGAAGCGTCTGATCGCATCGTTTTAACTAAATAAGACTATGCAAGTAGGAAGGGCTGGATTTTCCAGTCTTTTTACTTTTACCTAGAAAATAATCATAAATACTTGCCTTCTACCGAATACCTGCGTTATACTAGTATCAATTACCTGTTTTTAGTATTCAAAATATCAAGGAGGAGATATGAAATATAGGAAATTTCAATTATTGATGTCCAAGTATGGCTTTAGTCTTTTGATTATGCTACTTGAACTTTGTCTGGTTTTTGGTCTCTTTCTTTATTTAGGACGCATGGCTCCCATTTTATGGATTACTGTCCTCATTCTACTGAGTATCATCACAATCATTTCGATAGTCAACCGTAATACGACTCCTGAGAATAAGGTAACCTGGTTATTAGTAGCCTTTGTGCCAGTATTTGGCCCCTTGCTCTATCTGATGTTTGGTGAGAGGCGATTGTCCAAAAAAGAAATCAAACAACTGAAGAAGCTAGGCTCCATGCATTTCCAAGAAGCAAATAGCCAGCTACTAAAAGAGGAATTAAAAGAAAGTGACAAGGCGGCATATGGTGTCATCAAGTCCTTATTGAGTATGGATACCAATGCTGACATCTATGATCAAACTGCCTCTACATTTTTTTCTAGCGGAGAGGTTATGTGGGAAAAGATGGTAGAAGATCTTAAAAAGGCTGAGAAATTTATCTTCTTGGAATATTACATTATAGAAGAAGGTTTGATGTGGAATCGTATTCTAGAAATCTTGGAGCAAAAAGTCGCTCAAGGCATTGAAGTTAAACTGCTCTATGACGATATTGGCTGTATGGCTACTTTAACAGGAGATTATGCACATCGACTTCGTCAGCTAGGCATCGAGGCCCATAAATTCAATAAAGTTATTCCTCGTTTGACAGTGGCCTATAATAACAGAGATCATCGAAAAATATTGATTGTTGATGGTCAGATAGCCTATACTGGTGGGGTCAATCTGGCAGATGAGTACATTAACCACGTCAAGAGATTTGGTTATTGGAAGGATAGTGGAATTCGCTTAGACGGACTAGCAGTAAAAGCCCTGACACGCTTGTTTTTAACCACTTGGTACATCAATCGAGGAGAGATTAGTGATTTTGATCAATATCATTTAGAAAATCATTCTATCCCAAGTGACGGTTTAACCATTCCATATGGGAGTGGACCCAAGCCAATTTTTCGAACGCAGGTAGGGAAAAAGGTTTATCAGAGTTTAATCAATCAAGCAACGGAATCGGTCTATATTACGACACCTTATTTGATCATAGATTATGATTTAACGGAGACAATCAAAAATGCTGCTATGAGAGGAGTCGATGTTCGAATTATCACCCCTTACATACCAGATAAGAAGTTCATTCAGTTAGTCACAAGAGGCGCTTATCCAGATCTTCTTTCTGCTGGTGTTCGAATTTATGAGTATAGTCCAGGTTTTATTCATAGTAAGCAGATGTTGGTAGACGAAGATTTTGCGGTGGTGGGGACAATCAATCTCGACTACCGGAGCTTGGTACACCATTATGAAAATGCAGTCTTACTCTATAAAACTCCTTCTATAATGGAAATAGCCCGAGATTTTCAAAATATATTTGCAGATTCTCAGGAAGTCTATCCTCATTCTATCAAAACGAGCTGGTATCAAAAACTTGTAAAAGAAATCGCCCAGTTATTCGCCCCTATCTTATAAGAAATCTAGGACTTAGGAAATGACCGAGTCCTCTTTTTCTTGCTTTTTACGAATAGAAAGATATAGGGAGGGACGATGCTGACTCAGAAAGAATTGGATTATATCATGTCATTTAAACAGACACATTTACACCGCTTTCGGGAAATTGAAACCTTTGTGAAACTATGCAAAAAATCACTCAAACAGCCATCGCAAGCTGACAATCCTAGGACTTTTTGATATACTAAGACAGATAAATTGAATAGGAGAAACGATATGAGTGTGTATGGTAGAGTAGAAGAAGTTCATCAGGAGAATCGTGAACCTCTAGAATACCAAATCGAACAAGAATCGCATCATCGTGAATCAAGTCGTCTTCCTTTGGTAAAAATTTTACTATGGAGTACGCTTGTAACGGGGATAACTCTAGGAGTACCGCTATTACTCGATTTAATGAGTGCACAGGAAGTGCAGGATTTTTATGCAGGTTGGGCCCTTCATCAGACAGGGAAGATTTACAGCGACTATTATGGAAGTCAAGGTTTGCTTTATTATTTGCTGACTTACGTGACTCAGGGTGGATTTTTCTTTGCCATTTTTGAGTGGTTAGCCTTGGTAGCAGGAGGATTTTTCCTTTTTAGATCAGCGGACACCTTGACAGAGCAAGGAGACCAAGCTGGACAAGTGGTGACTATTTTTTACATGCTAGTTACAGGTCTTGCTTTTGGTGGAGGATATGCGACTCTTTTAGCGCTTCCCTTCTTATTCGCGGCCTTTAGTTTAGTTGCGGCTTATCTAAGCAATCCAAGCCATGATAAGGGATTTGTACGGATTGGGCTGGCTTTGGCGGGTGGATTTTTCTTTGCTCCCTTGTCATCGCTCCTGTTTATTGCTGTAGTGAGTTTAGGCTTGTTGGTCTTTAACCTTGGGCATAGACGCGTTGCGCATGGGTTTTATCAGTTTCTTGCGGTGGCTTTAGGTTTTTCACTTGTCTTTTATCCAACTGCCTACTATAGTGTTGCAACAGGAAGTTTTGGGGATGCCATTAGTGGTATTCGTTATCCCATTGACAGTATTCGCTTTGATTTCACTTCTAAAATTTTAGAGAATATAGCTTTTTATGGCTTGTTGTCCCTCGGTTTGGGATTTGTAGTTTGTATCTTTTTAGGTCTCTTTCAATCCAAGCCCTCTAAACTATACGTCATTTCGGTTCCTGCAAGTCTTGTGACAATTTTAGGTTTGATTTTGCTTTTCTTTTCACAAGAGCCTCTGCACGCTTCCTATTTGATGGTCATCTTCCCTGTTTTCCTACTTTTATTGGTAACCAATATTAAGAGTCAACAGAGGGGGCGTAGTGTTAGAAGAAGACGAAGAGAAACGCCAGTTAGTCTATGGAGTCGTTTCTTCAAAGGAAATCTATATCTGCCAGTTTTAGGGCTTGTCTATCTTTTGTCTGTTCCCTTTTTGATGAAGTTTGTCCTTTATCCGGTACCTTATCAAGAACGTGATCGTCTTGCTGATTTGGTAAAAGAGGAGACAAGTACGGAAGATGCTATCTATGCATGGGATGATACTGCAACTCTTTATCGTAAGAGTGAGCGTTTGTCGCCATCGGCTATTTTGTCCCCGATGCACTATACAGCAACTGAGGAAAACCGGAATAAGCTACTTAATGACTTGAAAGAAAAACAACCTAAGGTGATTGTGGTAAATGACAAAGTGCCAGTCTGGTCTGAAGTAGAAACAATCTTGAAAGAAAATTACCAACAAGTAAAGACGGATTACTCAGAGTTTAAAGTCTATAAAATCAAATAACCAAATCAATATCTTGTGTATTTTTAAAAATTTTAGGATTTTTAACACAAGATATTGATTTTTCTTTTTAGAGTGGTATAATACTTTTTAGAAAGAACATTTTAGAAAAGAGCATGCATATGATTGCACTAGAAGAAAAAATTACAATTTTGCCAACTCTCTTCGTCGAGAAACGAGATGGGAGACGTGTTGTATTTGATGTGGATAAGATTGACAAGGCTCTCCACAAGGCGGCAGACAAGGTTATGGATGTGACACCCTTGGTTGAAAAGCGCCTAAATGCTCTGACCGAGCGAATTGTCACAGAAATTCATAGTCGATTTCCACAGGGGGTTAAGATTTACGAAATTCAAAATATCGTAGAACATGAATTGCTTGAAGCCAAAGAATATGCGCTGGCTGAGGAGTATATCACTTATCGAACACAGAGGGATTTTGAGCGCTCAAAAGCGACAGATATTAACTTTAGTATCCATAAGCTTCTCAATAAAGATCAGGCAGTTGTCAATGAAAATGCGAACAAAGACAGCGACGTCTTTAATACCCAGCGTGATTTGACAGCAGGCATCGTTGGAAAATCAATCGGACTGCAAATGCTTCCTAAGCATGTAGCCAATGCCCACCAAAAGGGGGATATCCACTATCATGATTTGGATTATAGCCCCTACACACCTATGACCAACTGCTGTTTGATTGATTTCAAGGGGATGTTGGAAAATGGTTTTAAGATTGGAAATGCAGAGGTAGAAAGTCCCAAGTCTATCCAGACTGCGACAGCTCAGATTTCGCAAATCATCGCCAACGTTGCTTCTAGCCAGTATGGGGGCTGTTCAGCTGACCGTATCGATGAAGTCTTGGCGCCTTATGCAGAGAAGAATTACCAAAAACACCTCAAAGATGCAGAAGAGTGGGTTTTACCTGAAAAACGGGAAGATTATGCCTGGAAGAAAACGCAAAAAGACATCTATGATGCCATGCAATCTCTTGAGTATGAAATCAACACCCTCTTTACTTCAAATGGGCAAACACCTTTCACTTCGCTAGGTTTTGGCCTGGGAACCAATCGTTTTGAGCGGGAAATTCAAAAAGCTATCTTGAACATCCGAATCAAGGGACTTGGTTCAGAACACCGCACAGCTATCTTCCCTAAACTTATCTTCACGCTTAAAAGAGGACTCAACTTAGAGGAAGGGACACCCAACTACGACATCAAGCAGTTGGCTCTAGAGTGCGCAACCAAACGGATGTACCCAGATGTTTTGTCCTATGATAAAATTGTTGAGTTGACAGGTTCTTTCAAAGTTCCTATGGGTTGTCGTTCTTTCCTTCAAGGTTGGAAAGACGAGAATGGCGTAGAAGTCAATTCAGGTCGGATGAATCTAGGCGTTGTGACGGTCAATCTTCCTCGCATCGCCCTCGAGTCTGATGGTGACATGAATAAGTTCTGGGAAATCTTCAACGAGCGAATGAATATTGCGGAAGATGCTCTGGTTTATCGTGTCGAACGAACCAAGGAAGCAACACCAGCAAATGCTCCTATCCTTTATCAATACGGTGCTTTTGGTCATCGTCTAGGTAAAGAAGAAAGTGTTGACCAGCTCTTTAAGAATCGTCGAGCGACCGTTTCGCTGGGCTATATCGGCTTGTATGAGGTAGCAACTGTTTTCTTTGGTAACAGCTGGGAAAGCAATCCAGAAGCTAAGGAATTCACGCTGGATATCATTCGTGATATGAAACGCCGTGTAGAAGAGTGGTCTGACCAATATGGCTACCATTTCTCTATATACTCAACACCGTCCGAAAGCTTGACAGATCGTTTCTGTAGACTAGATACAGAAAAGTTCGGCTCTATTCCTGATATTACGGACAAGGAGTACTACACCAACTCTTTCCACTACGATGTTCGTAAAAATCCAACACCATTTGAAAAATTAGACTTTGAGAAAGTCTATCCAGAAGCAGGTGCGTCAGGTGGTTTCATCCATTATTGTGAGTATCCAGTCCTCCAGCAAAATCCTAAGGCTCTGGAAGCTGTCTGGGATTATGCCTATGACCGTGTGGGCTATCTTGGGACCAATACTCCAATAGACCGTTGCTACAAGTGTGACTTTGAAGGGGATTTTGAACCAACTGAGAGGGGCTTTGCTTGTCCAAACTGTGGCAATAGCGATCCTAAAACAGTAGACGTTGTTAAACGGACTTGTGGCTATCTAGGCAATCCTCAAGCGAGACCGATGGTAAACGGCCGTCACAAGGAAATCGCTGCGCGTGTCAAACACATGAATGGATCAACGATTAAAATAGCTGGACATCAAGTAACAAATTAGAAAGAAATGAAATGGGAAAATATCAATTAGACGATAAGGGTCGCGCACAAGTGACCCGTTATCACGAGAAACACTCTAAAGGTGGAGTTGGTAAGAAAGAACGCTTGCTCAGCCTCAGAGAACAATTTTTAAACAAGAACAAGAAAAAATAAAAGTGATACTCAATGAAAATCAAAGAGCAAACTAGGAAGCTAGCCGCAAGCTGTACTTGAGTACGGTAAGGCGACGCTGACGTGGTTTGAATTTGATTTTCGAAGAGTATGAGAGTCAGCTCTCGCTTTTCTCATAGTGGGAGGTAAGGATGGAATTACGCAGACCAAGATTAGCAGATAAAGAAACAGTTTTAGACATGATGGCAGAGTTTGAGCAGACCCAATCAGCTCACGATGGGGGCTTTTGGGATACAGAGAACTTTGTGTATGAAGAGTGGTTGGAAACAAATATGCAAAAAGAGATGGGAATAAACTTGCCTGAAAATCGTGTTCCTTCTATTCAATTTGTATCATTTGATGATGTAGGTCGTGCTCTAGGATTTTTGAATCTGCGATTGAGACTGAATGAGGGATTGCTGAATTATGCTGGTCATATTGGCTACTCCATTCGTCCGTCAGAAAGAGGCAAAGGTTATGCGAAAGAAACTCTCCGTCAGGGCTTGCAAGTTGCTAAAGAAAAGAACATCAAGAAGACTCTTGTGACCTGTAACGTGAATAATCCTGCTAGTAGAGCAGTCATTCTAGCAAATAGAGGTCTCATTGAGGATGTTCGTAATGAAGTCGAGCGTTATTGGATAGAGGTGGCGAATGAATAATCCAAAACCACAAGAATGGAAAAGTGAGGAACTCAGTCAAGGCCGTATCATTGACTACAAGGCCTTTAACTTTGTGGACGGCGAAGGCGTGCGCAACTCTCTCTATGTATCAGGCTGCATGTTTCACTGCGAGGGGTGTTATAATGTTGCGACTTGGTCTTTCAATGCAGGAATTCCCTACACAGCAGAATTAGAAGAACAGATCATGGAAGATCTCGCTCAACCTTATGTTCAAGGATTGACCTTGCTGGGAGGGGAGCCTTTCCTCAATACGGGCATTCTCTTGCCTCTCGTTAAACGCATCCGAAAGGAATTGCCAGAAAAAGACATCTGGTCCTGGACGGGCTACACTTGGGAAGAAATGATGTTGGAAACTCCAGATAAACTGGAACTCTTATCACTAATTGACATCCTTGTCGATGGACGGTATGACCGAACTAAGAGAAATCTCATGCTCCAGTTTCGAGGTTCTTCCAATCAACGAATTATCGATGTGCAAAAATCTTTCAAAAGTGGGCAAGTAGTGATTTGGCATAAGCTTAATGACGGAAAAGAAAGCTATGAACAGGTGAAGAGAGAATGAAGAAAAAAGACTTAGTAGACCAACTAGTCTCAGAGATCGAGACGGGGAAAGTCAGGACACTGGGAATATACGGTCATGGGGCTTCGGGTAAATCAACTTTTGCACAGGAATTGTACCAAACCCTAGATTCTGCAAAGGTAAACTTATTGGAAACCGATCCTTACATTGCTTCAAATCGTCATTTAGTGGTGCCAAAGGAGACTCCAGACCAAAAAGTGACCGCTTGTTTACCTGTGGCTCATGAACTGGTAAGTTTAGAAAGAGACATTCTCGCTTTAAAGGCTGGCATGGATATCTTAACAATTGAAGAACCTTGGAAAGCTAGTGAGGTCTTGTCTGGAGCAAAACCAATTTTGATTGTCGAAGGGATGTCTGTTGGCTTTCTACCCAAGGAACTCTTTGACAAAACCATCTGTTTCTACACGGATGAGGAGACCGAATTAAAGCGACGCCTTGCTAGAGATACGACTGTGAGAAATCGCGATGCCTCCTTTATATTGGCTGGCCACCAGATGAGACGGGAGCAGTATCTGCGATACTATAAAGAAACTGAGTCAAGGGCGGACATTCTAGTGGACCAATCAGAAGGTAAATTTGAGGTCAAGAGGACTTAACTTATATAGAAGAAAATCCCTAATTTTAAAAAGAAAAAATAGGAAAACAGTTTCATCCCAAAAAAACGAAAAAAATCTAACAAATCCCTTGCAATCGCAGGGGCTTTGTGTTATTCTATTATGGTGCTGTAAATTACAGCTTTAGCTTTGATGCAAGAGGTTGCGACACGCTCGGTTGCATTGCCACGCAACACCGCGTCGGTTTTCTTGTGGAGCTAGCCTATTATCTTAAATAGACGAAAAGGAGAAAAAGATGGCAAACAAAAAAATCCGTATCCGTTTGAAAGCTTACGAACACCGTACGCTTGACACAGCGGCTGCAAAAATCGTAGAATCAGCTACTCGTACAGGTGCACAAGTTGCGGGTCCAATCCCACTTCCAACTGAACGTAGCCTCTACACAATCATTCGTGCGACTCACAAATACAAAGACTCTCGCGAACAATTTGAAATGCGTACACACAAACGTTTGATCGATATCGTTAACCCAACTCAAAAAACAGTTGATGCCTTGATGAAATTGGATCTTCCAAGTGGTGTAAACGTAGAAATCAAACTTTAATCTAAAATATAAAAGAGCAGAGGCTGGTGTTTCAATCTAATTGAACACGGGCTAAACTCGGTGTGGAAAAAATAAACTTCCTAGTGTCTGCCAGACACTGCGTCAGTTTCCTATTTTCACTTTGAGTTTGACGCCCTTTGTATCTTAGACTTGAGCATAAAAAACGCTCGTTAAAAACTTTTTGAATAAAAAATATAGAAAAGGAACTATTTTCTCATGACAAAAGGAATCTTAGGGAAAAAAGTGGGAATGACTCAAATCTTCACTGAAGCTGGCGAATTGATCCCTGTAACAGTTATTGAAGCAACTCCAAACGTTGTTCTTCAAGTTAAAACTGTTGAAACAGACGGATACAACGCTATCCAAGTTGGTTTCGATGACAAACGCGAAGTATTGAGCAACAAACCTGCTAAAGGACATGTAGCGAAAGCTAACACGGCTCCTAAGCGCTTCATTCGTGAATTCAAAAACGTTGAAGGCTTGGAAGTTGGTGCTGAAATCACAGTTGAAACATTCGCAGCTGGAGACGTTGTTGACGTAACTGGTACTTCTAAAGGTAAAGGTTTCCAAGGTGTTATCAAACGCCACGGACAATCACGTGGACCAATGGCTCACGGTTCTCGTTACCACCGTCGTCCAGGTTCTATGGGACCTGTTGCACCTAACCGCGTATTTAAAGGTAAAAACCTTGCAGGACGTATGGGTGGTGACCGCGTAACAATTCAAAACCTTGAAGTTGTACAAGTTGTTCCAGAAAAGAACGTTATCCTTATCAAAGGTAACGTACCAGGTGCTAAGAAATCTCTTATCACTATCAAATCAGCAGTTAAAGCTGGTAAATAATAAAGAAAGGGGAAATCAGTCACAATGGCAAACGTAACATTATTTGACCAAACTGGTAAAGAAGCTGGCCAAGTTGTTCTTAACGATGCAGTATTTGGTATCGAACCAAATGAATCAGTTGTGTTTGATGTGATCATCAGCCAACGCGCAAGCCTTCGCCAAGGAACACACGCTGTTAAAAACCGCTCTGCAGTATCAGGTGGTGGACGCAAACCATGGCGTCAAAAAGGAACTGGACGTGCTCGTCAAGGTTCTATCCGCTCACCACAATGGCGTGGTGGTGGTGTTGTCTTCGGACCAACTCCACGTTCATACGGCTACAAACTTCCACAAAAAGTTCGTCGCCTAGCTCTTAAATCAGTTTACTCTGAAAAAGTTGCTGAAAACAAATTTGTAGCCGTTGATTCTCTTGAATTTACAGCTCCAAAAACTGCTGAATTTGCAAAAGTTCTTGCAGCATTGAGCATCGATTCTAAAGTTCTTGTTATCCTTGAAGAAGGAAATGAATTCGCAGCTCTTTCAGCTCGTAACCTTCCAAACGTGAAAGTTGCAACTGCTACAACTGCAAGTGTTCTTGACATCGCAAATAGCGACAAACTTCTTGTCACACAAGCAGCTATCTCTAAAATCGAGGAGGTTCTTGCATAATGAATTTGTATGATGTTATCAAAAAACCTGTCATCACTGAAAGCTCAATGGCTCAACTTGAAGCAGGAAAATATGTATTTGAAGTTGACACTCGTGCACACAAACTTTTGATCAAGCAAGCTGTTGAAGCTGCTTTCGAAGGTGTTAAAGTTGCCAATGTTAACACAATCAACGTAAAACCAAAAGCTAAACGTGTTGGACGTTACACTGGTTTTACTAACAAAACTAAAAAAGCTATCATCACACTTACAGCTGATTCTAAAGCAATCGAGTTGTTTGCTGCTGAAGCTGAATAATCTAAGGAGGAAATATCGTGGGAATTCGTGTTTATAAACCAACAACAAACGGTCGCCGTAATATGACTTCTTTGGATTTCGCTGAAATCACAACAAGCACTCCTGAAAAATCATTGCTTGTTGCATTGAAGAGCAAGGCTGGTCGTAACAACAACGGTCGTATCACAGTTCGTCACCAAGGTGGTGGACACAAACGTTTCTACCGTTTGGTTGACTTCAAACGTAACAAAGACAACGTTGAAGCAGTTGTTAAAACAATCGAGTACGATCCAAACCGTTCTGCAAACATCGCTCTTGTACACTACACTGACGGTGTGAAAGCGTACATCATCGCTCCAAAAGGTCTTGAAGTTGGTCAACGTATCGTTTCAGGTCCAGAAGCAGATATCAAAGTCGGAAATGCTCTTCCACTTGCTAACATCCCAGTTGGTACTTTGATCCACAATATCGAGTTGAAACCAGGTCGTGGTGGTGAATTGGTACGTGCTGCTGGTGCATCTGCTCAAGTATTGGGTTCTGAAGGTAAATACGTTCTTGTTCGTCTTCAATCAGGTGAAGTTCGTATGATTCTTGGAACTTGCCGTGCTACAGTTGGTGTTGTCGGAAACGAACAACACGGACTTGTAAACCTTGGTAAAGCAGGACGTAGCCGTTGGAAAGGTATCCGCCCAACAGTTCGTGGTTCTGTAATGAACCCTAACGATCACCCACACGGTGGTGGTGAAGGTAAAGCACCAGTTGGTCGTAAAGCACCATCTACTCCATGGGGCAAACCTGCTCTTGGTCTTAAAACTCGTAACAAGAAAGCGAAATCTGACAAACTTATCGTTCGTCGTCGCAACGAGAAATAATATTAAACTAGTCGCTTAAGCCACTAGTAAATCCGCCAGCTCGGTAGCGCTCCATAGGAGCGCAAGCCGCTGTGGTACAACATTTAAAGGAGAAAATATAAAAATGGGACGCAGTCTTAAAAAAGGACCTTTCGTCGATGAGCATTTGATGAAAAAAGTTGAAGCTCAAGCTAACGACGAAAAGAAAAAAGTTATTAAAACTTGGTCACGTCGTTCAACGATCTTCCCAAGTTTCATTGGTTACACTATTGCAGTTTATGACGGACGTAAACACGTACCTGTTTACATCCAAGAAGACATGGTAGGTCACAAACTTGGTGAATTTGCACCAACTCGTACTTACAAAGGTCACGCTGCAGACGACAAGAAAACACGTAGAAAATAAGGAGAACATAAATGGCAGAAATTACTTCAGCTAAAGCAATGGCTCGTACAGTACGTGTTTCACCTCGTAAATCACGTCTTGTTCTTGATAACATCCGTGGTAAAAGCGTAGCCGATGCAATCGCAATTTTGACATTCACTCCAAACAAAGCTGCTGAAATCATTTTGAAAGTTTTGAACTCAGCTGTAGCTAACGCTGAAAACAACTTTGGTTTGGATAAAGCTAACTTGGTAGTATCTGAAGCATTTGCAAACGAAGGACCAACTATGAAACGTTTCCGTCCACGTGCGAAAGGTTCAGCTTCACCAATCAACAAACGTACAGCTCACATCACTGTAGCTGTTGCAGAAAAATAAGGAGGTAAAATCGTGGGTCAAAAAGTACATCCAATTGGTATGCGTGTCGGCATCATCCGTGATTGGGATGCCAAATGGTATGCTGAAAAAGAATACGCGGATTACCTTCATGAAGATCTTGCAATCCGTAAATTCGTTCAAAAAGAACTTGCTGACGCAGCAGTTTCAACTATTGAAATCGAACGCGCAGTAAACAAAGTTAACGTTTCACTTCACACTGCTAAACCAGGTATGGTTATCGGTAAAGGTGGTGCTAACGTTGATGCACTCCGTGCAAAACTTAACAAATTGACTGGAAAACAAGTACACATCAACATCATCGAAATCAAACAACCTGATTTGGATGCTCACCTTGTAGGTGAAGGTATTGCTCGTCAATTGGAGCAACGTGTTGCTTTCCGTCGTGCACAAAAACAAGCAATCCAACGTGCAATGCGTGCTGGAGCTAAAGGAATCAAAACTCAAGTATCAGGTCGTTTGAACGGTGCAGATATCGCCCGTGCTGAAGGATACTCTGAAGGAACTGTTCCACTTCACACACTTCGTGCAGATATCGATTACGCTTGGGAAGAAGCAGATACTACATACGGTAAACTTGGTGTTAAAGTATGGATCTACCGTGGTGAAGTTCTTCCAGCTCGCAAAAACACTAAAGGAGGTAAATAACCAATGTTAGTACCTAAACGTGTTAAACACCGTCGTGAATTCCGTGGAAAAATGCGCGGTGAAGCAAAAGGTGGAAAAGAAGTAGCATTCGGTGAATACGGTCTTCAAGCTACAACTAGCCACTGGATCACTAACCGCCAAATCGAAGCTGCTCGTATCGCCATGACTCGTTACATGAAACGTGGTGGTAAAGTTTGGATTAAAATCTTCCCACACAAATCATACACTGCTAAAGCTATCGGTGTGCGTATGGGATCTGGTAAAGGGGCACCTGAAGGTTGGGTAGCACCAGTTAAACGTGGTAAAGTGATGTTCGAAATTGCTGGTGTATCTGAAGAGATTGCACGCGAAGCGCTTCGTCTTGCTAGCCACAAATTGCCAGTTAAATGTAAATTCGTAAAACGTGAAGCAGAATAAGGAGAAGGCATGAAACTTAATGAAGTAAAAGAATTTGTTAAAGAACTTCGTGGTCTTTCTCAAGAAGAACTCGCGAAGCGCGAAAACGAATTGAAAAAAGAATTGTTTGAACTTCGTTTCCAAGCTGCTACTGGTCAATTGGAACAAACAGCTCGCTTGAAAGAAGTTAAAAAACAAATCGCTCGTATCAAAACAGTTCAATCTGAAGCGAAATAATAGACTAGGGAAGGAGAAATTTCAATGGAACGCAATAATCGTAAAGTTCTTGTTGGACGTGTTGTATCTGACAAAATGGACAAGACAATCACAGTTGTAGTTGAAACAAAACGTAACCACCCAGTCTATGGTAAACGTATTAACTACTCTAAAAAATACAAAGCTCATGATGAAAACAATGTTGCCAAAGAAGGCGATATCGTACGTATCATGGAAACTCGTCCGCTTTCAGCTACAAAACGTTTCCGTCTTGTAGAAGTTGTTGAAGAAGCGGTTATCATCTAATCAAACCTGAAAGGAGAAAACTGAAATGATTCAAACAGAAACTCGTTTGAAAGTCGCAGACAACAGCGGTGCTCGCGAAATCTTGACTATCAAAGTTCTTGGTGGTTCAGGACGTAAATTTGCAAACATCGGTGATGTTATCGTGGCATCTGTAAAACAAGCTACTCCTGGTGGTGCGGTTAAAAAAGGTGACGTTGTTAAAGCAGTTATCGTTCGTACTAAATCAGGTGCTCGTCGTGCTGATGGTTCATACATCAAATTTGACGAAAACGCAGCAGTTATCATCCGTGAAGATAAAACTCCTCGCGGAACACGTATCTTTGGCCCAGTTGCACGTGAATTGCGTGAAGGTGGCTTCATGAAGATCGTGTCACTTGCTCCAGAAGTACTTTAATTGGTTGCTCAAAGAAAATTAAAACAAGTCTAGGAAGTAAAACGAAAGCATAACTTAAGTTAGGTGAGTTGAAACTGACGAAGGATTGCTTTGATTTTCGAAGAGCAAAAACAAACAAACTAGTCCCCTGGATTTACTTCCAGGGTGCCCTTATGGGCGTAAGAAAAATCAAGGAGAAACCTAATGTTTGTAAAAAAAGGCGACAAAGTTCGCGTAATCGCTGGTAAAGATAAGGGAACAGAAGCTGTTGTCCTTACTGCCCTTCCAAAAGTAAACAAAGTTATCGTTGAAGGTGTTAACATCGTTAAGAAACACCAACGTCCAACTAACGAGCTTCCTCAAGGTGGTATCATCGAGAAAGAAGCAGCTATCCACGTATCAAACGTTCAAGTATTGGACAAAAATGGTGTAGCTGGTCGTGTTGGTTACAAATTTGTAGACGGTAAAAAAGTTCGCTACAACAAAAAATCAGGCGAAGTGCTTGATTGATCACGAAGGAAAGGAGAAGTATAATGGCAAATCGTTTAAAAGAAAAATATCTTAATGAAGTAGTTCCTGCTTTGACAGAACAATTTAACTACTCATCAGTGATGGCTGTGCCTAAAGTAGATAAGATCGTTTTGAACATGGGTGTTGGTGAAGCTGTATCAAACGCTAAAAGTCTTGAAAAAGCTGCTGAAGAATTGGCACTTATCTCAGGTCAAAAACCACTTATCACTAAAGCTAAAAAATCAATCGCCGGCTTCCGTCTTCGTGAAGGTGTTGCGATCGGTGCAAAAGTTACCCTTCGTGGTGAACGTATGTACGAATTCTTGGATAAATTGGTTTCAGTTTCACTTCCACGTGTACGTGACTTCCACGGTGTTCCAACAAAATCATTTGACGGACGCGGAAACTACACACTTGGTGTGAAAGAACAATTGATCTTCCCAGAAATCAACTTCGATGACGTTGACAAAACTCGTGGTCTTGACATCGTTATCGTAACAACTGCTAACACTGACGAAGAGTCACGTGCATTGCTTACAGGCCTTGGAATGCCTTTTGCAAAATAATATAGGAGGTAAATCTAATGGCTAAAAAATCAATGATTGCTAAGAACAAACGTCCAGCGAAGTTCTCTACTCAAGCTTATACTCGTTGTGAAAAATGTGGTCGTCCACATTCAGTTTACCGCAAATTTAAACTTTGCCGTGTTTGCTTCCGTGAATTAGCATATAAAGGTCAAATCCCTGGTGTAACAAAAGCATCTTGGTAATTTAAGATATCAAGGGCGTCAAAACTCTAAGTGAAAATAGGAAACTTGACGAAGAAACTGAAGTTTCTAGGAAAGTTTATCTTTTTCACACAGAGTTTAGCCCGGGTTCAGTTGGCTTTGCCAATTTGAACACGAGCTACAGCTTTGGCAAAAAAGACCAATTTGCTTTGGAGCATCGTTCCTGCATCAAATTGCCTATTTTTGCTCGTGCTGTTACGCTCTTTGTATCATGTATTAACTAGCAAGTGCAACTTGCAAACTACTAGTAAGAGGAGAAAAACAAAATGGTTATGACTGACCCAATCGCAGACTTCCTAACTCGTATTCGTAATGCTAACCAAGCTAAACACGAAGTACTTGAAGTACCTGCATCAAACATCAAAAAAGGGATTGCTGAAATCCTTAAACGCGAAGGTTTTGTAAAAAACGTTGAAATCATCGAAGATGACAAACAAGGCATCATCCGTGTATTCCTTAAATACGGACCAAACGGTGAAAAAGTTATCACTAACTTGAAACGTGTTTCTAAACCAGGACTTCGTGTCTACAAAAAACGTGAAGACCTTCCAAAAGTTCTTAACGGACTTGGAATTGCTATCCTTTCAACTTCTGAAGGTTTGCTTACTGATAAAGAAGCACGCCAAAAGAATGTTGGTGGGGAAGTTATCGCTTACGTTTGGTAATATTTAGTTCCCAATTTCTTTGTGACTCTTCGTTATCGTCTCTTGCCTAACCTAAAGTTATGCCTGCGAGACGATGCCTAGATTCACTTTGAAATTGCAACCTAAATGTTCCTTTAAATCGAGGAATCGATTTAACCCCGTGAAAACTGGCCGTTCTGGCCTGACAATTTAACAGGAGAAAATAAACATGTCACGTATTGGTAATAAAGTTATCGTGTTGCCTGCTGGTGTTGAAATCACTAACAATGACAACCTTGTAACTGTAAAAGGACCTAAAGGAGAACTTACTCGTGAGTTCTCAAAAGATATTGAAATCCGTGTGGAAGGTACTGAAGTAACTCTTCACCGTCCAAACGATTCAAAAGAAATGAAAACTATCCACGGAACTACTCGTGCCCTTTTGAACAACATGGTTGTTGGTGTATCAGAAGGATTCAAGAAAGAACTTGAAATGCGCGGGGTTGGTTACCGTGCACAACTTCAAGGATCTAAACTTGTTTTGGCTGTTGGTAAATCTCATCCAGACGAAGTTGAAGCTCCAGAAGGAATTACTTTTGAACTTCCAAACCCAACAACAATCGTTGTTAGCGGAATTTCAAAAGAAGTAGTTGGTCAAACAGCTGCTTACGTACGTAGCCTTCGTTCACCAGAACCATATAAAGGTAAAGGTATCCGTTACGTTGGTGAATTCGTTCGCCGTAAAGAAGGTAAAACAGGTAAATAATGTTGAGTGGTTGAGTCTCAACCACCAACCTATTTTCCAACTTTGTGCATAGCACACGATTTAAAACTAAAGAGGTGAAAACTGTGATTTCAAAACCAGATAAAAACAAACTCCGCCAAAAACGCCATCGTCGCGTTCGCGGAAAACTCTCTGGAACTGCTGATCGCCCACGTTTGAACGTATTCCGTTCTAATACAGGCATCTACGCTCAAGTGATTGATGACGTAGCGGGTGTAACGCTCGCAAGTGCTTCAACTCTTGACAAAGAAGTTTCAAAAGGAACTAAAACTGAACAAGCCGTTGCTGTCGGTAAACTCGTTGCAGAACGTGCAAACGCTAAAGGTATTTCAGAAGTGGTGTTCGACCGCGGTGGATATCTATATCACGGACGTGTGAAAGCTTTGGCTGATGCAGCTCGTGAAAACGGATTGAAATTCTAATAGGAGGACACTAGAAAATGGCATTTAAAGACAATGCAGTTGAATTAGAAGAACGCGTAGTTGCTGTCAACCGTGTTACAAAAGTTGTTAAAGGTGGACGTCGTCTTCGTTTCGCAGCTCTTGTTGTTGTTGGTGACCACAACGGTCGCGTAGGATTTGGTACTGGTAAAGCTCAAGAAGTTCCAGAAGCAATCCGTAAAGCAGTAGATGATGCTAAGAAAAACTTGATCGAAGTTCCTATGGTTGGAACAACAATCCCACACGAAGTTCTTTCAGAATTCGGTGGAGCTAAAGTATTGTTGAAACCTGCTGTAGAAGGTTCTGGAGTTGCCGCTGGTGGTGCAGTTCGTGCCGTTGTGGAATTGGCAGGTGTGGCAGATATTACATCTAAATCACTTGGTTCTAACACTCCAATCAACATTGTTCGTGCAACTGTTGAAGGTTTGAAACAATTGAAACGCGCTGAAGAAGTTGCTGCCCTTCGTGGTATTTCAGTTTCTGATTTGGCATAAGAAAGGGGATAAAATGGCTCAAATTAAAATTACTTTGACTAAGTCTCCAATCGGACGCATTCCATCACAACGTAAAACTGTTGTAGCACTTGGACTTGGCAAATTGAACAGCTCTGTTATTAAAGAAGATAACGCTGCTATCCGTGGTATGATCACAGCAGTATCTCACTTGGTAACAGTTGAAGAAGTAAACTAATGAATTTTTAGGGGATGTGCACTATACCATCCCCTAAAACTAGATATAGTCATCTATGATGACGTCGTATAGGCGAGTTGATGGGGGAGACAACCTTTTCTCCCTTATCGGCGCTAGCATTTTACAAAAGAGGAGAAAATAAAAATGAAACTTCATGAATTGAAACCTGCAGAAGGTTCTCGTAAAGTACGTAACCGTGTTGGTCGTGGTACTTCATCAGGTAACGGTAAAACATCTGGTCGTGGTCAAAAAGGTCAAAAAGCTCGTAGCGGTGGCGGAGTTCGCCTTGGTTTTGAAGGTGGACAAACTCCATTGTTCCGTCGTCTTCCAAAACGTGGATTCACTAACATCAACGCTAAAGAATACGCAATTGTGAACCTTGACCAATTGAACGTCTTTGAAGATGGTGCTGAAGTTACTCCAGTTGTTCTTATCGAAGCAGGAATTGTTAAAGCTGAAAAATCAGGTATTAAAATTCTTGGTAACGGTGAGTTGACTAAGAAATTGACTGTGAAAGCAGCTAAATTCTCTAAATCAGCTGAAGAAGCTATCACTGCTAAAGGTGGTTCAGTAGAAGTCATCTAAGAGAGGTGACCTATGTTTTTTAAATTATTAAGAGAAGCTCTTAAAGTCAAGCAGGTTCGATCAAAAATTTTATTTACAATTTTTATCGTTTTGGTCTTTCGTATCGGAACTAGCATTACAGTTCCTGGTGTGAATGCCAATAGCTTGAATGCTTTAAGTGGATTATCCTTCTTAAACATGTTGAGCTTGGTGTCGGGGAATGCCCTAAAAAACTTTTCGATTTTTGCCCTAGGAGTTAGTCCTTATATCACCGCTTCTATCGTTGTCCAACTCTTGCAAATGGATATTTTACCCAAGTTTGTAGAGTGGGGGAAACAAGGGGAAGTAGGCCGAAGAAAATTGAACCAAGCTACTCGTTATATTGCTCTAGTTCTCGCTTTTGTGCAATCTATCGGGATTACAGCTGGTTTTAATACCTTGGCTGGAGCTCAATTGATTAAAACTGCTTTAACTCCACAAGTTTTTCTGACGATTGGTATCATCTTAACAGCTGGTAGTATGATTGTCACTTGGTTGGGTGAGCAAATTACAGATAAGGGATACGGAAACGGTGTTTCCATGATTATCTTTGCCGGGATTGTTGCCTCAATTCCAGAGATGATTCAGGGCATCTATGTGGACTACTTTGTGAACGTCCCAAGTAGCCGTATCACTTCATCTATCATTTTCGTAATCATTTTGATTATTACTGTATTGTTGATCATTTACTTTACAACTTATGTTCAACAAGCAGAATACAAAATTCCAATCCAATATACTAAGGTTGCACAAGGTGCTCCATCTAGCTCTTACCTTCCATTGAAGGTAAACCCTGCTGGAGTTATCCCTGTTATCTTTGCAAGTTCGATTACTGCAGCGCCTGCGGCGATTCTTCAGTTTTTGAGCGCTACAGGTCATGATTGGGCTTGGGTAAGGGTAGCACAAGAGATGTTGGCAACCACTTCTCCAACTGGTATTGCCATGTATGCTTTGTTGATTATTCTCTTTACATTCTTCTATACGTTTGTACAGATTAATCCTGAAAAAGCGGCAGAGAACCTACAAAAGAGTGGTGCCTATATCCATGGAGTTCGTCCTGGTAAAGGTACAGAAGAATATATGTCTAAACTTCTTCGTCGTCTTGCAACTGTTGGTTCCCTCTTCCTTGGTGTGATTTCCATTTTGCCGATTGCAGCTAAAGATGTATTTGGTCTTTCTGATGTTGTTGCCTTTGGGGGAACAAGTCTCTTGATCATTATCTCTACAGGTATCGAAGGAATCAAACAATTGGAAGGTTACCTATTGAAACGTAAGTATGTTGGTTTCATGGATAGAACAGAATAAAAGTATTTACTGATACTCTTCGAAAATCTCTTCAAACCACGTCAGCTTTATCTGCAACCTCAAAGCAGTGCTTTGAGCAACCTGCGGCTAGCTTCCTAGTTTGCTCTTTGATTTTCATTGAGTATGAATCAGTAAATGCTGAGGGAGTGGAGGTTTAACTCTAACATTAGTGAGAGTTTGGTCTCCCCTCTTCTATTTTGTTTTTAAATAGGGGTGAAAAGATTTTTTGCTTCTATTTAAAAATAAAATAAGGAGATCAGATCATGAATCTTTTGATTATGGGCTTACCTGGTGCAGGTAAGGGAACTCAAGCAGCAAAAATCGTTGAACAATTCCATGTTGCACATATCTCAACAGGGGATATGTTCCGCGCTGCTATGGCAAATCAAACTGAAATGGGTGTTCTTGCTAAGTCATACATTGACAAGGGTGAATTGGTTCCTGACGAAGTTACAAATGGAATCGTAAAAGAACGTCTTTCACAAGATGATATTAAAGAAACAGGATTCTTGTTGGATGGTTACCCACGTACAATCGAACAAGCTCATGCCTTGGACAAAACATTGGCTGAACTTGGCATTGAACTAGAAGGTGTCATCAACATCGAAGTGAATCCAGATAGCCTCTTGGAACGTTTGAGTGGCCGTATCATCCACCGCGTAACTGGAGAAACTTTCCACAAGGTCTTTAACCCACCAGTTGACTATAAAGAAGAAGATTACTACCAACGTGAAGATGATAAGCCTGAGACAGTAAAACGTCGTTTGGATGTGAATATTGCTCAAGGGGAACCAATCATTGCTCACTATCGTGCCAAAGGTTTGGTTCATGACATCGAAGGTAATCAAGATATCAATGATGTCTTCTCAGATATCGAAAAAGTATTGACAAATTTGAAATAAAGCGCTTTTCACACTTGCAAAAATCCGCTACAAATGTTATACTGAGATAGTCTGACTTATAATTGTTGTCTCTGTGTCTAGAGGCATCGAATCGAAATTTATGGAGGTGCTTTTGCGTGGCAAAAGACGATGTGATTGAAGTTGAAGGCAAAGTAGTTGATACAATGCCGAATGCAATGTTTACGGTTGAACTTGAAAATGGACATCAGATTTTAGCAACAGTTTCTGGTAAAATTCGTAAAAACTATATTCGTATTTTAGCGGGAGATCGTGTTACTGTCGAAATGAGTCCATATGACTTGACACGTGGACGTATCACTTACCGCTTTAAATAATCGAAAAACTTGGAGGGATAAGAAATGAAAGTAAGACCATCGGTCAAACCAATTTGCGAATACTGTAAAGTTATTCGTCGTAATGGTCGTGTTATGGTAATTTGCCCAGCAAATCCAAAACACAAACAACGTCAAGGATAAGATAGAAAGGAGAAAACATGGCTCGTATTGCTGGAGTTGACATTCCAAATGACAAACGCGTAGTAATCTCATTGACTTATGTTTATGGTATCGGACTTGCAACATCTAAGAAAATTTTGGCTGCTGCTGGAATCTCAGAAGATGTTCGTGTACGTGATCTTACATCAGATCAAGAAGATGCTATTCGTCGTGAAGTGGATGCAATCAAAGTTGAAGGTGACCTTCGTCGTGAAGTAAACTTGAACATCAAACGTTTGATGGAAATCGGTTCATACCGTGGTATCCGTCACCGTCGTGGACTTCCTGTCCGTGGACAAAACACTAAAAACAACGCTCGCACTCGTAAAGGTAAAGCTGTTGCGATTGCTGGTAAGAAAAAATAATATAGGAGGTAAAAGTCTTGGCTAAACCAACACGTAAACGTCGTGTGAAAAAGAATATCGAATCTGGTATTGCTCATATTCACGCTACATTTAATAACACTATTGTTATGATTACTGATGTGCATGGTAATGCAATTGCTTGGTCATCAGCTGGTGCTCTTGGTTTCAAAGGTTCTCGTAAATCTACACCATTCGCTGCTCAAATGGCTTCTGAAGCTGCTGCTAAATCTGCACAAGAACACGGTCTTAAATCAGTTGAAGTTACTGTAAAAGGTCCAGGTTCTGGTCGTGAGTCAGCTATTCGTGCGCTTGCTGCCGCTGGTCTTGAAGTAACAGCAATTCGTGATGTGACTCCAGTGCCACACAATGGTGCTCGTCCTCCAAAACGTCGCCGTGTATAATCATCGCATTACACTGCTTTTCGTTTAAGAGGGAGTAACTAAATGATCGAGTTTGAAAAACCAAATATAACAAAAATTGATGAAAATAAAGATTATGGCAAGTTTGTAATCGAACCACTTGAACGTGGCTACGGTACAACTCTTGGTAACTCTCTTCGTCGTGTACTTCTAGCTTCTCTACCAGGAGCAGCTGTGACATCTATCAACATTGATGGTGTGTTACATGAGTTTGACACAGTTCCAGGTGTTCGTGAAGACGTGATGCAAATCATTCTGAACATTAAAGGAATTGCAGTGAAATCGTACGTTGAAGACGAAAAAATCATCGAACTAGATGTTGAAGGTCCTGCTGAAGTAACAGCTGGTGACATTTTGACAGATAGCGATATTGAAATTGTAAATCCAGATCATTATCTCTTTACAATCGGTGAAGGTTCTTCTCTAAAAGCGACTATGACTGTTAACAGTGGTCGTGGATATGTACCTGCTGATGAAAATAAAAAGGATAATGCACCAGTTGGAACACTTGCTGTAGATTCTATTTATACACCAGTTACAAAAGTCAACTATCAAGTGGAGCCTGCTCGTGTAGGTAGCAATGATGGATTTGACAAATTAACCCTTGAAATCTTGACAAATGGAACAATTATTCCAGAAGATGCTTTAGGGCTTTCAGCACGTATTTTGACAGAACATCTTGATTTGTTTACAAATCTTACTGAGATTGCTAAGTCAACTGAAGTGATGAAAGAAGCTGATACTGAATCTGACGACCGTATTTTGGATCGTACGATTGAAGAACTGGATTTGTCTGTGCGTTCATACAACTGTTTGAAACGTGCCGGTATCAATACTGTGCATGATTTGACAGAAAAATCTGAAGCAGAGATGATGAAAGTACGAAATCTTGGACGCAAGAGTTTGGAAGAAGTGAAACTCAAACTCATTGATTTGGGTCTTGGATTAAAAGATAAATAAAGGAGGAATACATGGCTTACCGTAAACTAGGACGCACTAGCTCACAACGTAAAGCAATGCTTCGCGATTTGACAACTGACCTTTTGATCAACGAATCAATCGTGACAACTGAAGCTCGTGCTAAAGAAATCCGTAAAACTGTTGAAAAAATGATTACTCTAGGTAAACGTGGTGATTTGCATGCACGTCGTCAAGCAGCTGCTTTCGTACGTAATGAAATCGCATCTGAAAACTATGATGAAGCAACTGATAAGTACACTTCTACTACAGCACTTCAAAAATTGTTCTCAGAAATCGCACCTCGTTATGCTGAACGTAACGGTGGATACACTCGTATCCTTAAAACTGAACCACGTCGTGGTGATGCAGCGCCAATGGCGATCATCGAATTAGTATAAAATCATCAATTTTGTTGAGTGTTATGATGATGGAGTCTTGTGCTCTTAGTCTAGCTCTGGTCTACCGCTAGGATTTCGGTCCTAGCGGGAACACTCATCATAAGTTGGGATAGTAGACGCTTGTTTACGAAATTGTTTTTTGCTTAAGAACAACTTCGTAAGCAGGCGTTTTTGAGTATTTTAGTTAGAATTATGCTATACTATTTGAAAAGAATCCTGTTTAATGTTCAGGTTTCCTAATTAAAAGAAGAATTGGAGTTTGCTTATGAAAGCGATTATAACTGTTGTTGGTAAAGATAAATCTGGAATTGTTGCAGGTGTTTCTGGCAAAATTGCAGAATTAGGTTTGAATATTGACGATATTTCTCAAACTGTTTTGGATGAATATTTCACGATGATGGCTGTCGTCTCTAGCGATGAAAAGCAGGATTTTACTTATCTTCGTAATGAATTTGAAGCTTTTGGGCAAATTTTGAATGTGAAAATCAATATTCAGAGTGCAGCGATTTTCGAAGCTATGTATAATATCTAGGAGGTTATCATGGATATTAGACAAGTTACTGAAACCATCGCCATGATTGAGGAGCAAAACTTCGATATCAGAACTATTACCATGGGGATTTCCCTTTTGGACTGTATTGATCCAGATATCAATCGTGCTGCGGAGAAAATTTATCAAAAGATTAGGACCAAGGCGGCTAAATTAGTGGCTGTTGGCGATGAAATTGCAGCTGAGTTGGGAATTCCTATCGTTAATAAGCGTGTATCGGTGACTCCTATTTCTCTGATTGGGGCTGCGACAGATGCGACGGACTATGTGGTTCTGGCAAAAGCGCTTGATAAGGCTGCGAAAGAAATCGGTGTGGATTTTATTGGTGGTTTCTCTGCCTTGGTACAAAAGGGGTACCAAAAGGGAGATGAGATTCTCATCCATTCTATTCCTCGCGCTTTGGCTGAGACGGATAAGGTTTGCTCGTCAGTCAATATCGGTTCAACCAAGTCGGGTATCAATATGACGGCTGTGGCAGATATGGGACGTATTATCAAGGAAACTGCTAATCTATCAGATATGGGAGCGGCCAAGTTGGTTGTATTCGCTAATGCTGTTGAGGACAATCCATTTATGGCGGGTGCCTTCCATGGTGTTGGGGAGGCAGATGTTATCATCAATGTCGGAGTTTCTGGTCCTGGTGTGGTGAAACGTGCCTTGGAAAAAGTTCGTGGACAGAGCTTTGATGTAGTAGCCGAAACGGTCAAGAAGACTGCCTTTAAAATCACTCGTATCGGTCAATTGGTTGGTCAGATGGCTAGTGAGAGACTGGGTGTGGAGTTTGGTATTGTGGACTTGAGTTTGGCGCCAACTCCTGCGGTTGGAGATTCTGTAGCACGTGTCCTTGAGGAAATGGGGCTAGAAACAGTTGGTACGCATGGAACGACGGCTGCCTTGGCTCTCTTGAACGACCAAGTTAAGAAGGGCGGAGTGATGGCCTGCAACCAAGTTGGAGGTTTGTCTGGTGCCTTTATCCCTGTTTCAGAGGATGAAGGAATGATTGCTGCAGTGCAAAATGGCTCTCTTAATTTGGAAAAATTAGAAGCTATGACGGCTATCTGTTCCGTTGGTTTGGATATGATTGCCATCCCAGAAGATACGCCAGCTGAAACCATTGCGGCTATGATTGCCGATGAGGCTGCAATTGGTGTCATTAACATGAAAACAACAGCTGTTCGTATCATTCCAAAAGGAAAAGAAGGCGATATGATTGAGTTTGGTGGTCTATTAGGAACTGCACCTGTTATGAAAGTCAATGGGGCTTCGTCTGTTGATTTCATCTCTCGTGGAGGACAAATCCCAGCACCAATTCATAGTTTTAAAAATTAAGAAAATAGGAGAAAATGATGAAAAAAGAAATGAAACATGCTTTAGTAGCTTTAGGACTGTCGACTTTACTAGTCCCAACTTTTGCCAATCAAGTAGTTTATGCGCAGGAAGAAAGTCATGAAACTATAACTCAGGTAACTTTAGAATTTTTTAAAAATGAAGTAGAGCAAGCTAAGAAATCTTATAAAGAGTTTTTAAGTAAGAATAAAGAAAAATTATTAAATGAAGCGGATCAAGTAGACTGGAGCATCCTTTCTTTTTCTCAGGATGATATAAAAACAATTAAGAATAATGCTATAGAAAGACTTAATAAAGAATACCAATCTTTTTTAGAAGAGATAGAAGGAATGGAAAAAGAAGCATTAGAGACTTCAAAGGATTTTCAAGGTGCTGTAAATAGATTGCATAATTCTATGAGTTACCGTATTAACAGAAATTTTGACTCTAGTTATAGAATTAAAAAAGAAGCTTTAAATTTAGTGATATTAAAGAAAAAGGAAAAATTAATTCCTAAAATAAAGGCAAATCAAGATTATACGGTTAGAGAAAAATCAAATGTGTTAAAAAACCTTGAGTCGACAATTGATTTTAAACATTTTGAACCTGATAGTTATGATTATTATAAGACAAGTGTAAATGAATATTTAAAGAGTCTTATTCCGATTGTATCAGATGAGTTTCATATCTATATATCACTTCCGACAGAGAGATATTTTAAAGAAATTAAAGCAGTTGCTTTTATGGAGAAAACAGCTATTAGTAGTGATGAGTCTCTTTCTAAATCTGAGAAGATCGCTTTATTGAATAATGTTGAGGACATATTAGAAGAGGGACTAGCAAAAATTGGGACACACTCTGGAGGATATATTCCTGACAATGGAACCGATATTGTTAATATGCTATCCCCTGAAGAGTTATCTGTCTTTACTAAGCGTATTGAAGATGTTTACCAAGGCAAAGCTAAGCCTAAGGTAACAAAAGAAGAGGCTATTCAAGCAGTTTCTACTGGAACTTCAACCTCAGCTTCAGTCTCAACTTCATCTCAGTCTACTGTTACCTCTAATGAAGAGACTAAGAAAGATCATCAAGCAAGTAAGTGGTTTAAAGAGTCTGGCAAATGGTACTACAATGACCTTTCTGGCAATCTTGTCAGAAACCGCTGGGTAGGCCGTTATTATCTAAAAGCAGATGCTTCAATGGCTGCGAGTGAATGGATTTATGATGAAGATTATAAGAGCTGGTTTTATGTTGATTCAACTGGTAGTTATGTGGAGAAAGCTTGGCAGGGCGAATATTACCTAAAACGTGGCGGTTACATGGCTAAGAGCGAGTGGGTATTTGATTCTCAGTATGATAGTTGGTATTATCTTAACCAAGATGGTAAGTACGCTCGTAATCAATGGATTAAGGATGGGGATAAGTGGTATTACTTGTTAGCTGATGGGAAATTGGCAAAAAATATGACCATTAACGGCTATAAAGTAAACGAAAAAGGTGAATGGGTATAATTTTTTAAGTTCTATTTAAGGTTGGCTGTGTATACTATAATCATTAAATAAAGACCTCCTAATATTATTTGAAACAGATAATACTGATTTAGTTTGAATTTGATTTTCATCTAATATCTTTATTTAATGAACTCCTAAACTTTTTCATAATAATCTCCTGCAAAAGTCGCCTGTATGGGTGGCTTTTGTTTTATCATCCATGTTATAATAGAAGCAAACGGAGGACGGAAAATGGTAAAAGTACGATTGTATTTGGTACGTCATGGCAAGACCATGTTTAACACGATTGGACGTGCGCAAGGTTGGAGCGATACTCCCTTAACAGCTGAAGGTGAACGAGGGATTCAAGAATTAGGAATCGGTTTGCGAGAATCTGGTCTGCAGTTTGAGCGTGCTTATTCCAGTGATTCTGGTCGCACCATTCAGACTATGGGAATCATTCTTGAAGAACTTGGCTTGCAGGGGAAGATCCCTTATCGCATGGACAAGCGTATCAGAGAATGGTGTTTTGGTAGCTTTGACGGAGCTTATGATGGTGATCTTTTCATGGGCATTATTCCTCGTATCTTTAATGTGGACCACGTTCACCAATTGTCTTATGCTGAACTGGCTGAGGGTTTGGTAGAGGTCGATACAGCTGGTTGGGCTGAAGGCTGGGAAAAACTCAGTAGCCGAATCAAGGAAGGTTTTGAAGCAATTGCCAAAGAAATGGAAGAACAAGGCGGGGGCAATGCCCTCGTTGTCAGCCACGGAATGACTATTGGAACCATTGTTTATCTGATCAATGGTATGCATCCACATGGTCTTGATAATGGTAGCGTGACGATCCTTGAATATGAGGACGGCCAGTTTAGCGTAGAAGTTGTCGGCGATCGTAGTTACCGAGAACTAGGACGGGAGAAGATGGAGGAAGCCTCTATTTAATACTCTTCGAAAATCTCTTTAAACCGCGTCAACGTCGTCTTGTCGTAGATAGGGTTACTGACTTCGTCAGTTCTATCCACAACCTCAAAACAGTGTTTTGAGCTGACTTCGTTAGTCTTATCTACAACCTCAAAGCAGTGCTTTGAGCAACCTGCGGCTAGTTTCCTAGTTTGCTCTTTGATTTTCATTGAGTATAAGAATTTGATAGGAATATGAAGATAAGAAAAAACAGCCGAGGGTAATCCTTTCGGCTATTTTTGATGGGGGAAACTAAAGTGTAATGCTATTGCTTTTAGAGATTTTCATAAACAAGAGCAAGGAACCTACTGTTAGAACAGTCAGGATAGTTGACAAGGCTGCGGCTACACCGTAATTTCCTCTGAGAACCTCTGTATAAATGGCTACAGTCATTGTTCTTGTTTTGACATTGTAGAGGAGGATAGAAGTAGAGAGTTCTGAAATCATTGTGACCCAAGATAGGATGGCTCCAGAAATAATACCAGATAGCATCATTGGAGTTGTAATCTTGGCAAAGGTATTGAGACGACTACTTCCTAAGCTTTCAGCGGCTTCTTCAATACTTGGGGCTATTTGTTGCAAGCTAGCAACAGATGAGCGAATAGTATAAGGCAATCTTCTGACAGATAGGGACATAATCAAGATGAAAGCAGTCCCTGTAATCATAAGAAATCCACTTCCAAATAGGCCAGTATTGAAGGAAGAAATGAAGGCAATCCCTAGAACGGTTCCTGGTACAATATAAGGGACCATACTGAGGCTGTCAATTAAGTTTGTAAACAAATTCCGTTTTCTAACGGCTAGGTAGGAGATAAATGTTGCGAATAGGACAACTAGAACTAAGGCAATCAAAGGGATACGAATGGTATTGAAAATAGCAGAGCCCATACGATTGAAAGCCACCTTGTAACTGTTTAGAGAATAGCCTTTAACAAATACCATACCTGATGTTTTTAGGAAAGAGGTATAAATCAAGTAGACTTGAGGTAAAACAGAGATAAAGATAATTCCGTAGACTGTTGCATAAATGGCAACCATTTTTCCTTTTGTAGTTTTTTTAGGCTCAATTGGATGGAGCGAATTCATGCTGAAACTGTAGCGGTTTGCAATGTGTTTTTGGATAAGGAAAATTGTCAAGGCAATGATAATCGCCATAATGGCTAAAGCAGATGCAAAAGCAGAATTTCCTCCAACCTCGCTAATAAATTGGGTATAAATCAGAACAGGGAAAGTCCGATATCCTTCACCAATTAACATAGGTGTTCCAAAGTCTGAGAATGCTCTCATAAATACAAGCAGGGCAGCAGCTAGTAAGGTTGGAACGAGGAGAGGTAAAACAACCGTTACGATACGCTTAAATCCGAAGGACCCCATACTCTCAGCTGCTTCAAGTAGAGAATTGTCAATACTCTTCATTGTCCCAGCAACGTATAGAAATACCAGTGGGAATAGTTGCAGTGTAAAGACAAGTACAATTCCTTTGAATCCATAAATATCGATAGCTGGAAGATGAAGGGTATTTGTCAGAAATTTAGTGATGACCCCATTTCGCCCCAGCAAGAGAATCCAGGAGTAGGCTCCCACGAAAGGAGCTGACATGGAAGCAATGATAATTAATATTTGTAGAAATTTCTTTCCCTTGAAGTCATACATAGAGAAGAGATAAGCTAATAGGGTTCCTACGACTAAGGAAGTGACAGTAGCGGTAATGGAAACCTTGAAACTGTTGACGAGTGTCTCAGAGTAGTAGGCTTTACTAAAGAAAGTGACAAAATTAGCTAGTGAGAATTGTCCTTCATGTATGAGTGCTTGCTTGAGCACGGTAACGATAGGATAAACGAGAAAGACAAGATAGGTAAGAAAGATGAAGAAAGAGGAGGCTGTCCAAATATTTAGTTTTTTACGTTCCATGGTTGACTCCTTTTATCAGGTTTTGGGAACCATCTGCAGAAAAGACGTTTAATTTTTGAGTATTGATTCGTAGACGAATACGATCGCCTTTTTGTAGATCTTCTTCAAAAGTTGATTCTTCGCTAACTTGAATTTTTGAGGCAAATCCTGTTTCGATGAAGTATTCAGTATTCAGTCCAAGATAGACGCTATCGCTAATAATTCCTTCAATATCTCCAGATTCATCTTTGATAAACTCTTCAGGACGAATGCTTACATGAATAGCTTGCTCCTCAGCCTGATCAAGAGCTGGCATTCGAAGAGCATAGCCATCTGAAAAGACGATATAAGCGCCGTCGCTCCGTTTTTCAAGAGTGGCAGGGATAATATTTGTGCGTCCGATAAAGGTTGCTACAAACTCATTAGCTGGTTTATGATAGAGTTCTTTTGGCCGACCGATTTGTTGAATCACCCCATCTTTCATAACAGCAATTTGGTCTGAAATCGCCATGGCTTCTTCTTGGTCGTGGGTTACATAAACAGTTGTAATTCCCACTTCGTGTTGGATTTCTCGAATGACTTGACGCATATCCAAGCGAAGTTTGGCATCCAGATTACTAAGTGGCTCGTCCATGAGGAGAACACTTGGATTAACCGCTAAGGCACGTGCCAAGGCGACACGTTGTTGTTGTCCGCCACTGAGTTTATCAGGTTTTCGATCCGCATATTGAGCAATTTGCATGAGTTCAAGATACTTGTTGGTCTGTTGAATCAATTCTTCTTTTGGAACCTTCTTTTGCTTGAGACCAAAAGCAACGTTATCTCGGACAGTCAAATGTGGGAAAATAGCGTAGTTTTGAAAAACCATGCCGATATTGCGTTTGCTGGGTTCCATATTATTGATTTTTGTATCATCGAAGTAAAATTCTCCACCTTCGATACTGTTGAAACCTGCAATCATACGAAGAAGGGTCGTTTTCCCACACCCTGAAGGTCCAAGAAGGGTAAAGAGACTTCCTTTTGGAATTGTAATGTTCAAATTCTCAATAACAGGGACATCGTGGTAGATTTTTTTGGCGTTAATAATTTTGATCTCACTCATAGTGAACCTCTTTTACTGTTTAGATTGGATATCTGTAAAGACTTCGTTGTATTTCTTAACAATATCTGATTTATTCTTGATGACATAATCATAATCTTCAGTGAGTGTTTTGATTTTGTCAATTGGTTTCATGTTTTCGCTTGTTTTAGCATTTTTACGAACAGGACGATTAGTAGTGGTTGTGCCAAGTGTATCTTGTACTTCTTGAGAGATAATAAAATCGATAAATTTCTTGGCATTTTCCATGTTTTTCGCTTTTTTAACGATAGCAGCACTAGCAGGTAGGAAGACTGTTCCTTCTTTTGGATAGACTACCTTGATATTAGCTCCGTCATTTAAGAGTTTAACTGCTGGATCTTCATAAGAGAGACCAACAGCCATTTCTCCGTCAGCGACTGCTTTATAGACACCAGATGAGCTTGAACCGATTTTACCATCAATAAGTGTGAAAAGATCTTTTACATAAGACCAAGCTTTATCGTCTTTGTAACCACCTTGAGCTTGTAGCATATTTGTTAATTGAGCAAAGGCGCTAGAAGAGTTTGCTGGGTCAGCAGTTGCGATTTTTCCTTTTAGTTCAGGTTTGAGAAGGTCGCTATATCCTTCGATGTTCATGCCTTTCGTTAAATCAGGATTGACGATTAAAACACTACCATCTAGTGTATAAGGAGTAGAGTAACCAGTTGTGTTTTGATATTCTTTGATAACATTATCATTTTCTTTTGAAGTATAGTTTTCAAAGAGTTCTCCGTGGGTAGCATATTGTGTATAAGAACCACCAAAGATGACATCAGCTACAGGAGCTTCTTTTTCTGACTCTAGTTTTTTGAAAAGTTCTCCAGTACCAGCTTGAATCAGTTCTACTTTGATACCATATTTTTCTTCAAAGGCAGGAATAGTTGCTCCGATTAAGCCCTCTGAGTTTGGTGAATAAACGACTAGCGAACCACCGTCTCCTTTATCAGATGAACCTCCATCGGCAGATTCATTAGAAGAACAAGCAGCAAGACCAAAAAGAGCTAGTCCGCAAGCAGCATAATACATCCATTTCTTTTCCATGATGGATACCTCCGTTGTGTTATTTAAGTTTATTTTAAAACAATGTAAGCGTTCTTAGAACCGACAATTCTATTCTATTAGAGTAAAATTCTCTACAAAAAGAAGAATAGCTTATTTTACTATTCTTCCGAGTGATTTCAATTCCTTTGGGGAAATATGGAGGTACTTTTTAAATACTTTGGCAAAATATTTATAGTCTGAAAATCCAACTTGGTCAGAGATGTCGCTTAGAGGGGAGTTGGGAGATTCAGCCATCTTATTTATAGCTTGTTTCAGGCGATATTGCAAGATATATTCATTTAGAGTCATGGGAAAGTCTTCTTTGATAACTTTATATAGATAGCTTTCGCTATAGTTTAAAGCTTCAGCAATAGTCGCAATCGTAAAATGCTCTGCATAATGCTTGTGGACAAAGGAAATAATTTGTTGAATGATTTGGTTTTGTGTATCAACCTGTTGGATAGAGGTGAGTAAAGTTTGATATTCTTCTAAAAAAGGAGTTTCTTGATAGGTGCTACCTTGTAATCGCAAAACAATG
The DNA here is from genome assembly GCF_013276955.1 of Streptococcus sp. 1453. NCBI lineage: Bacteria > Bacillati > Bacillota > Bacilli > Lactobacillales > Streptococcaceae > Streptococcus > Streptococcus sp. 1453. The sequence continues at coordinate 300,718 of NZ_VMLZ01000005.1, read as the reverse complement.
TTTTGAAGACATTCTGTCAATTCCTTGGTATCAATTGGTTTGGATAAGAAATCAACTGCTCCATATTGCATGGCTTTTTTGGCATTTTGAAAATCGTTATAACCTGATAAGATAACTTTTTCATAAGAAAGGGTACGAGTAGCTTCGAACATCATAAAAGCATCCATAATTGGCATTGTGATGTCTGTTAAGACAATATGAGGTTCTTTTTCTTGGATGAGTTTCATTCCCTCTTGACCGTGACTGGCAGTTCCTACGACTTGGATACCCAAGGCAGAGTAGTCTACGGCAATCTCTAGCCATTTTCGAATGAGGTGTTCGTCTTCTACGATAATGAGCTTAAACATGAGTTAGTCCTTTCGTTACAAATTTGACCCAAGTTTCTCCTTGGCGATTGACTCCTAAATCTAGCTGGACATCAGAAAAGAAATTGCTCAATCGTTTGTAGCTGTTCACGATGCCATGCTGGGTATGAGGGCTTTCTAAAGAGTCTAAAATAGCGAGTCGCTCTTGTTTTGTGAGTCCTCCAGCATTATCCTTGACTAAAAAAGTTAGAGAATCTGATTCCAAGGTAATTTGGATATCAATATGAAGATCAATACGGTATTGCATCCCATATTTTATAGCATTTTCTACTAGAGGAAGCAAGAAAAGTTTAGGAATAGGCTGATTATCAACAGTTTCTGGGCAGACAATATCATAGGAGAAGTGCTCGAAACGAATCTTATGAATCATAAGGTAATCCTCTATAATCTTTAAATCCTGACAAATGGTTGTTTCTTTTTCTAAATCGGTGATACTGTAGCGAAGAATGCGCGTGAGATTTTGAATCAGGTCTTGTGTGAGGGCGGCATCCATTAAAGAAGTAATTTTAATTGTCTCAAGTGTATTGTAGAGAAAATGAGGATTGAACTGAGCTTCCAGCATTTTTCTTTCAAAAATCCACTTTTCTTTTTCTATGGTCAACATTTTTTGATGAAGTTGATCTAATTCGTACAACATATTGTTGATTTTTTCTGCCATAAACTCAAACTCATCACCTGTTTGTAGAGAAAGCCTTTTTTCTGCTTGTTTAGGAATTTCTTGAAGTTGGTAAACCAAACTTTCAATAGGAACAGCGTTGTGTGTGGCAATTTTATGAGCAATTCGTCTTGCTTGCCAGAAGTAGAGGAAGAATATACATAAGGTGAGGACGGAGGCTAGGCCGAGTAAGCTAGGAATGGGAAAAAAGGATTGAAAAGTATAGATTGAAAAAATAGCACCGACTTTTTCTTTTTGAACAATAAGCGGTTCATTCGCATACCAGTGGGTGCGAGAGTGTAGGAGTTTTTCATCAAATTTTTCAAGAGTGGAGCGAGTAAACTGATTTGTATTGTTGGAGAACATATTTCCAAAGCTATCGGTAATGATGTATTTGGAATTGATCGTTGGGAAACTTGAGATGAAATCATTCTCATTTACGAAAGCAATAGTATAGGCCTTAACTCGTTGGTTTTGAAGTAGTGGTTTGATAAAGAGTGTGTAATGTTGCTTATCTGAAGAAAGTGCAATTTTTTCTGTAACTTTATCTTGAGAAGGATTTTGAATGAGCAGTTTTAGATAGTAGGGAGATAAAATACTTTCTTGATGATTGCGATTGGTACTAAATAGTAATTCACCTGTATCACTTAGGATAATGAGGTCGGAACTAAGTTTTAATTTAGCTTTTGTCTCGTAAAATAAGCTAAAGACTTCTCTCTCTGTGTGTTTGCCGTCCAAAAATCCAAGAATCATTTTATGGTTCATGGTAGTCAGGAGCTCATTATTTGCTTCTTTCATTTCTTGAACCTGTTTTACAATCTGTCTCGTATCTTTGGAGAGTTGCTGCTTTTGTAAAACATAGGAAAAACCAAAAAGTAAAATGAGTAGTAAAAGAGAGGTCACAAAGGCTGCGATAGAGCTTCTATGGAGAATTTCTTTTTGGAGAGATTTTTTAAAGGAATGAGACATCTGCTACCTCCTTGGAAGGGTTTTCTGTTATAAGTATAGCAGTTTAAAAATTTTAGAGCAAGGTAAAATAGAAAAGGTTTGGCTAAAATTTTTTAGCTAAACCTTTTGAAAAGTTAAGTATGTATTATAGATGCTTGTTATCTGCAAATAGCTAGAGCATTTCAAGGAAATGAACTAGAAATAACAATTAATATGATGGTTCAGAAATACCTTTTGATAATCAATAAGATCTTCGGGATGAAGTGCGTTGACTCCATCCATTTCATATTTCCGATTTAATAAACGATATTTGTTTTCACCAAATTGATGAAAAGGGAGTAGTTGAACTTGGTCGATATTTAATGAGTTAAATAGAGTAGCGAATTCTTCTGCATCCTCTAAACTATTGTTAAAATCAGGAATAACCGGGATTCTTAAAACGATAGTTTTATGTTGAGAAAAGGCATAATGAATGTTTTTAATAATCATTTGATTAAAAACCCCAGTCACTTTTTTATGTTTTATAGAATTATAATGTTTTAGGTCTGTGTAGATAAAATCCACATATTGGATTAAATCAACAAATTTTTCATGATCAACAAAGGCAGTAGTTTCAATGGCAGTGTGTATGTGATGTTCTTTAGCTGACTTTAAGATGGCTTTAGCAAATTCAAACTGAGCAAATATTTCACCCCCTGATAAAGTTAAACCTCCACCGGATTCTTCGTAAAATTCTTTATCTTTTAATACCTCTGTAATAATTTCTTCTACAGTTTTTTCTTCACCTACTAAAGTGAATTTTTCTCGTTGAGCATCTTTCATTTTTTCAGGTTTCATTCTTTGAGATTCAGGATTAGAACACCATGGACAGCGCAGAGGACATCCTTTTAAAAAAACAGTTGTACGAATACCCGGACCGTCATGAATTGAAAAGTGTTGAATATTAAAAATAATTCCTTTAGATATTTCCATAAGAGTTCCTCCTCTTTATAATTCTATCCTATCACAAAAACGAAAGAAAAACAATTACGAACGAAAGTTTAATTTGTTGTTTTTTGCTTTTTATTTTGGTAGAATAAAACGGAGGTGTAAAATGAAAAGATTGGAACAAATTATTAAATTAGTATCAGAATATGAAAAGATTGACGTTAATACATTATCGGAAAAATTAAATGTATCGAAAGTAACGATTAGAAAAGATTTAGATAAATTAGAGTCAAAAGGTTTATTACACAGAGAGCATGGCTATGCCGTGTTAAATAGTGGAGATGACTTAAATGTACGCTTGTCAATTAATTATGAAATTAAGAGAAAAATTGTTCAAGAAGCAGTAAAATTGGTATCAGATAATGAAACAATAATGATAGAATCTGGTTCAACCTGTGCTTTACTTGCTGAGGAAATTTGCAAGCAAAAAAGAAATGTCACTATTGTAACAAATTCATTTTTTATAGCAAATTTTGTGAGAGCTTATGATTCATGTCGTGTTATTGTTCTTGGTGGAGAGTTTCAGAAAGATTCACAGGTTACTGTAGGACCTTTATTAAAAGAAATGATACAGACTTTTCATGTGCGTCAAGCTTTTGTTGGGACAGATGGCTACGATAAAGAGATGGGCTTTACAGGAAAAGATTTAATGCGCAGTGAGGTAGTTCAATATATTTCAGCAGCGTCGGATAAAGTCATTGTGCTAACTGACTCAAGTAAATTTGATAAAAGGGGTACAGTAAGAAGATTTGCTTTAAGCCAAGTCTATGAAGTAATAACAGACGAAGGACTTTCTAAACAAAATATAGCTACATTAGAAAATGCTGGGATAATGGTTAAGGTAGTTTCGTAAGAGGTTAAGTGTATGAATCAAGATAGGAATAAACTGCTCTCTAAAATTGCTTATCTGTATTATATTGAAAACTTAAATCAGTCACAAATAGCAGCAAAATTAGGAATTTATAGAACCTCTATTAGTAGAATGTTAACAGAAGCAAGGAATGCAGGAATTGTTAAAATTGAAATAGAGAATTTTGATACCAATATGTTTAAGTTGGAAAATTATGTAAAAGAAAAATATGGTCTGGAAAGTTTAGAAATTATTCCAAATGAATTTGATGATAATCCAACAATTTTATCTGAAAGAATTTCTCAAGTTGCAGCAGGTGTCCTTAGGAATTTAATTGATGATAATATGAAAATTGGCTTTTCTTGGGGGAAAAGTTTAAGTAATTTAGTAGATCTAATCCACAGCAAAAGTGTCCGAAATGTTCACTTCTATCCTCTAGCAGGTGGTCCTAGTCACATACACGCTAAATACCATGTGAATACACTGATTTATGAAATGTCTAGAAAATTTCATGGAGAGTGTACATTTATGAATGCAACAATTGTGCAAGAAAATAAATTGTTAGCAGATGGTATCTTGCAATCAAGATATTTTGAAGATTTGAAAAATAGTTGGAAAGATTTAGATATAGTTGTGGTTGGGATTGGTGATTTTAGTAATAAAGGAAAACATCAATGGTTAGACATGCTTACAGAGGATGACTTTAAAGAATTAACCAAAGTTAAAACTGTAGGGGAAATTTGTTGTCGATTCTTTGATTCAAAAGGTAAAGAAGTTTATGAGAACTTACAGGAAAGAACGATAGCAATCTCTTTGGAAGATTTAAAAAATATTCCTCAAAGTTTAGCTGTTGCTTATGGTGATACGAAAGTATCTGCGATTCTTTCTGTCTTGCGTGCTAATCTAGTAAATCATCTGATTACAGATAAAAATACAATTTTAAAAGTTTTAGAAGAAGATGGTGATTTTTCTTTTCGAAATATTTTATGCGAGTGAAAATGATAGACTGATATCAGTTTATCGTTTTTTCTTTTTAATCAATTGCACATTTGTGCTTATATAAATAAAAATCGTTTATTTGTTGTTTTTGGATTGACAACTTTATTATGTAGTTGTATTCTATAGTTACAAAAGAAAATTTTAAAATTTCAAATGAAAAAAGCTTTTTACATAGTGAAATGAGGAGGAATTTATGGAAATGATTGTTCCAGATCAAATTATCATGGGTTTAATTTTATATGCTGGCGATGCGAAACAACATATTTATAAAGCGTTAGATTATATAAAAAACGGTACATGTGAACGATGTGAAGAAGAAATCCAGTTAGCTGATGCAGCCTTATTAGAAGCCCATAATCTACAAACAAAATTCTTGGCACAGGAAGCGTCTGGTACAAAGACAGAAATAACAGCTCTCTTTGTTCATTCACAAGATCATCTCATGACTAGTATGACGGAGATTAATTTAATCAAAGAAATTATTAGTTTGAGAAAAGAACTTCATAAAAAATAATACTAGAGTATTATCATTGTTATTAACATAGAGGAGGAAAATATAATGGTGAAGATCGGTTTGTTTTGTGCAGCAGGATTTTCTACTGGTATGCTTGTAAATAATATGAAAATTGCAGCGCAATCTAGTGGAGTTGAAGCAGAAATAGAGGCGTTTTCTCAGTCCAAATTAGCTGATTATGCTCCAAATATAGATGTCGCACTATTGGGGCCGCAAGTTGCTTATACATTAGACAAGTCAAAAGAAATTTGTGATAAGTGTGATGTTCCGATAGCTGTTATTCCGATGATGGACTATGGTATGTTAGATGGGAAAAAAGTATTAGATTTGGCCCTATCTTTGATTAGTGGGTAAGAAAAGGAGATTTATTATGGCAAAGATGGATGTTCAAAAAATCATTGCACCTATGATGAAGTTTGTGAATATGCGTGGCATTATAGCTCTAAAAGATGGGATGTTAGCAATTTTGCCATTGACAGTAGTTGGTAGTTTATTCTTGATTATGGGACAATTGCCGTTCGAAGGATTAAATAAGAGCATTGCTAGTGTTTTTGGAGCTAATTGGACAGAGCCGTTTATGCAAGTATATTCAGGAACTTTTGCTATTATGGGTCTAATTTCTTGTTTTTCAATTGCCTATTCTTATGCTAAGAATAGTGGAGTAGAGGCTTTACCAGCTGGAGTTCTATCTGTATCTGCATTCTTTATTTTGCTAAGATCATCTTATATCCCTAAACAAGGTGAGGTGATTGGGGACGCTATTAGTAAAGTTTGGTTTGGAGGTCAAGGAATTATCGGTGCTATCATTATAGGTTTGGTAGTAGGAAGTATTTATACCTTCTTTATAAAGAGAAAAATTGTTATTAAGATGCCAGAACAAGTTCCACAAGCTATTGCCAAACAGTTTGAAGCAATGATTCCAGCATTTGTAATTTTCTTATCTTCTATGATTGTATATATTTTAGCGAAGTCATTGACTAATGGCGGAACATTTATTGAAATGATTTATTCTGTTATTCAAGTTCCATTGCAAGGTTTAACTGGATCTTTGTATGGTGCAATTGGAATTGCATTCTTTATATCATTTTTATGGTGGTTTGGTGTCCATGGACAATCGGTAGTAAATGGAGTAGTGACAGCTCTGCTTTTATCTAATCTTGATGCTAATAAAGCTATGTTAGCCTCTGGTAATCTATCATTAGAAAATGGTGCACATATTGTTACTCAACAATTTTTAGATTCATTTTTAATTCTATCTGGTTCAGGGATTACGTTTGGTCTTGTAGTTGCCATGCTTTTTGCAGCAAAATCAAAACAATACCAAGCCTTAGGGAAAGTAGCAGCTTTTCCAGCAATATTTAACGTAAATGAGCCAGTTGTATTTGGATTTCCGATTGTCATGAATCCAGTTATGTTTGTACCTTTCATTCTTGTTCCTGTACTGGCAGCTGTTATAGTATATGGAGCTATTGCAACAGGTTTCATGCAGCCATTTTCAGGAGTTACATTACCTTGGAGCACCCCAGCTATTATATCAGGATTTATGGTTGGTGGATGGCAAGGAGTTATTACTCAGCTGGTGATATTAGCGATGTCTACATTAGTTTATTTCCCATTCTTTAAAGTACAGGATCGTTTAGCTTATCAGAATGAAGCATGATAATTCTAAAAAACATTTGTGTATTATCATTAAACACACACATTTGTGCTAAAAATTAGAGAGTTAAAGTTTTTCTAGTTAAAAGCTTGAAATTTTCTAAAAAACCAGGTATTATATTTTCGAAAGAAACAAAAATATTTTCGAAAGAAAGGTGCTTACGATGGTAAATAAAGAAGTAGCAAGAACAACAATCAAGACAGAATATTTTGGCAGCCTTACTGAAAGGATGAACAAATATCGAGAAGATGTTTTAAATAAAAAACCTTATATTGATGCTGAAAGAGCAGTTCTAGCAACACGCGCTTATGATCGATATAAGGAACAACCTAATGTCCTAAAACGCGCCTATATGCTGAAAGAAATTTTGGAAAATATGACTATCTATATCGAAGAAGAATCTATGATTGCGGGAAATCAAGCTTCTTCCAATAAAGATGCTCCTATTTTTCCAGAGTATACGCTAGAATTTGTTCTCAATGAGTTGGATCTTTTTGAAAAGCGTGATGGAGATGTTTTCTATATTACAGAAGAAACAAAAGAACAACTTAGAAGTATTGCTCCGTTTTGGGAAAATAATAATTTACGTGCTAGGGCTGGTGCCTTATTACCTGAAGAAGTGTCTGTTTATATGGAAACAGGATTCTTCGGTATGGAAGGTAAGATGAATTCTGGAGATGCTCATTTAGCAGTTAACTATCAGAAACTGTTGCAATTTGGTTTAAGAGGTTTTGAAGAGCGGGCTCGTAAAGCGAAAGCAGCGCTAGATTTAACAGATCCAGCAAGTATTGATAAATATCATTTTTACGACTCTATCTTTATCGTAATCGATGCTATTAAAGTATATGCAAATCGCTTTGTTGATCTTGCTAAAAGTTTAGCCGAAAATGCAAATCCTAAACGTAAGAAAGAATTACTTGAGATTGCAGATATTTGCTCTCGAGTCCCATATGAACCGGCAACTACTTTTGCAGAAGCTATTCAATCAGTTTGGTTTATTCAATGTATTTTACAAATTGAATCTAATGGCCACTCTCTTTCATATGGTCGTTTTGATCAATATATGTATCCATATATGAAGGCTGATTTAGAAAGTGGTAAAGAAACAGAAGATAGCATTGTTGAACGTCTGACAAATCTCTGGATTAAGACAATTACAATTAATAAGGTTCGCAGTCAAGCACATACATTTTCTTCAGCAGGAAGTCCTTTATATCAAAATGTTACAATTGGTGGACAGACTCGAGATAAGAAGGATGCTGTTAACCCATTATCTTATTTGGTATTAAAATCAGTTGCACAAACCCATCTACCGCAACCTAATCTAACTGTACGTTACCATGCAGGTTTAGATGCTCGTTTCATGAATGAGTGTATTGAAGTAATGAAACTTGGTTTTGGTATGCCTGCATTTAATAATGATGAGATTATTATTCCTTCTTTTATTGCAAAAGGAGTATTGGAAGATGATGCTTATGATTACAGTGCCATTGGATGTGTTGAAACGGCAGTTCCAGGGAAATGGGGCTATCGTTGCACAGGTATGAGTTATATGAACTTCCCTAAGGTTCTACTTATCACGATGAATGATGGAATTGATCCGGCTTCGGGTAAACGGTTTGCACCAAGCTTTGGTCATTTTAAGGATATGAAGAACTTTTCTGAATTAGAAAATGCTTGGGATAAAACACTAAGATATTTGACACGAATGAGTGTTATTGTTGAAAATTCTATTGATTTATCATTGGAACGAGAAGTTCCTGATATTCTATGTTCAGCATTGACTGATGATTGTATTGGTCGTGGAAAACACCTTAAAGAAGGTGGAGCAGTATATGATTATATATCAGGTTTGCAAGTTGGAATTGCAAATTTGTCGGATTCATTAGCTGCAATTAAAAAATTGGTATTTGAGGAAGAACGTATAAGCCCAAGTCAGCTTTGGCATGCACTGGAAACAGATTATGCCGGAGAAGAAGGTAAGGTCATTCAAGAAATGTTGATTCATGATGCACCTAAGTACGGTAATGATGATGATTATGCTGACAAATTGGTTACTGCTGCTTATGACATTTATGTTGATGAAATTGCTAAATATCCTAATACACGTTATGGAAGAGGTCCTATTGGAGGGATTCGTTATTCAGGAACATCTTCTATCTCAGCCAACGTAGGACAGGGACGTGGAACATTAGCAACGCCAGATGGACGCAACGCGGGTACACCGTTAGCAGAGGGTTGTTCACCATCACATAATATGGATCAACACGGCCCTACATCTGTTTTAAAATCGGTTTCAAAATTACCAACAGATGAAATCGTAGGTGGGGTTCTCTTAAATCAGAAAGTGAATCCTCAAACGTTAGCCAAAGAAGAAGATAAATTAAAACTAATTGCTTTGTTACGAACATTCTTTAATCGTTTACATGGGTACCATATTCAATACAATGTTGTTTCCAGAGAGACGTTGATTGACGCTCAGAAACATCCTGAAAAACACAGAGACTTAATTGTTCGTGTTGCAGGATACTCTGCATTCTTCAATGTTCTTTCTAAGGCAACCCAAGATGATATTATAGGACGTACTGAGCATACATTGTAAAATAAAGAGGTTCTTTTTATGGAATTTATGCTTGACACATTAAATTTAGATGAGATTAAAAAGTGGTCTGAAATTTTACCGCTAGCTGGGGTAACTTCAAATCCCACTATTGCCAAAAGAGAGGGTTCTATTAATTTTTTTGAACGAATCAAAGATGTAAGAGAATTGATTGGCTCTACACCCTCTATTCATGTTCAGGTGATTTCTCAAGATTTTGAAGGCATCTTAAAGGATGCTCATGAAATTCGGAGACAAGCAGGAGATGATATATTTATCAAAGTACCTGTTACTCCAGCTGGATTACGTGCAATAAAGGTGCTAAAAAAAGAGGGCTACCATATCACTGCAACAGCTATTTATACAGTTATTCAGGGATTATTAGCTATCGAAGCAGGAGCGGATTACCTAGCTCCATATTATAATAGAATGGAAAATCTGAACATTGATTCAAATTCTGTCATTCGTCAATTAGCTCTTGCTATTGATAGACAGAACTCTCCTAGTAAGATTTTAGCTGCATCCTTTAAAAATGTAGCACAAGTAAATAATGCTTTAGCTGCAGGTGCGCATGCTGTTACAGCAGGAGCAGATGTTTTTGAATCAGCTTTCGCCATGCCATCTATCCAAAAGGCGGTTGATGATTTTTCTGACGACTGGTTTGTTACTCAACATAGTCGTTCCATTTAGGTAGAAAGGAAACAAACATGAGAATTTTTGCTAGTCCTTCGAGATATATTCAAGGGGAAAATGCCTTGTTCGAAAATGCCAAATCAATATTGGATTTGGGGAATCGTCCTATTCTATTATGCGATCAGTTGGTTTATGATATTGTTGGAAAACGATTTGAAGATTACCTACATAGGTATGGTTTCCATATTGTTCTAGCTCAGTTTAATGGTGAAGCTTCTGACAATGAAATCAATCGAGTTGTTGCCTTGGCTGAGAAAGAAAATTGTGATAGTATTATCGGTCTTGGTGGGGGAAAGACGATTGATAGCGCAAAAGCTATTGCAGATTTGATTGAAAAGCCTGTTATTATTGCTCCAACAATTGCATCGACCGACGCACCTGTATCTGCTTTATCTGTTATTTATACAGATGAAGGTGCATTTGATCATTATCTATTTTATTCTAAAAATCCAGATTTAGTTTTGGTTGATACAAAAGTTATTTCACAAGCTCCTAAGCGTTTATTAGCGTCTGGTATTGCAGATGGTTTAGCAACTTGGGTTGAGGCGCGTGCGGTTATGCAGGCAAATGGAAAAACTATGTTAGGACAACAACAAACATTGGCTGGAGTTGCAATTGCGAAAAAATGTGAAGAAACGCTGTTCGCAGATGGTTTACAGGCCATGGCGGCTTGTGAAGCTAAAGTTGTGACACCAGCATTAGAAAATATTGTTGAAGCTAATACTCTATTGAGTGGTCTAGGTTTTGAAAGTGGAGGATTGGCTGCGGCGCATGCAATTCATAATGGTTTTACTGCATTGACAGGTGACATACATCATTTAACACATGGTGAAAAAGTAGCTTATGGAACTTTGGTACAACTATTATTGGAAAATAGACCTAAAGAAGAACTTGATAAGTATATTGAGTTTTACAAAAAAATTGGTATGCCAACAACTCTAAAAGAAATGCATTTAGATCAAGTTGGATATGATGATTTAATAAAAGTTGGTAAACAAGCAACTATGGAGGGTGAGACAATCCATCAGATGCCGTTTAAGATTTCGCCTTCAGATGTTGCTCAAGCTATCATCGCTGTAGACGCCTATGTAAATTCAAAATAAACAATAAGGACTACTGTTTTCCAAATGGTAGTCTTTTATTGATCCTCGTATTGAATCCGACGTTCTTCATAAATCAAAAAGCGACATAGGTTGTCGGCTATTTATTATAAATACATTAATGAGCATTCCAGTCGTATCTTCGGTCTAAAATTAGTATTTTGTGTTATAAGAGATAAGCTTCTTGTTTTGCTCTTTGATTTCCCGCATAACAATAAGATAAAAAAGTGGGTGATAGAGCAATTCAGAGCCATCAAAATTAATGAAATACAGTATACAGTTTTTTCTTTTAACACATTTCAAATTCCCTCAAAAATGGTATAATAGTAACATCACAAAATTGGAGAGAGAGACCATGAGTTTTTACAATCATAAAGAAATTGAGCCTAAGTGGCAGGGCTACTGGGCAGAACATCATACATTTAAGACAGGGACAGATGCATCAAAACCGAAGTTTTATGCTCTTGATATGTTCCCTTATCCGTCTGGAGCGGGTCTGCACGTAGGACATCCAGAAGGCTATACTGCAACCGATATTCTCAGCCGTTACAAACGTGCGCAAGGCTACAATGTCCTTCACCCAATGGGGTGGGATGCTTTTGGTTTGCCTGCAGAGCAATACGCTATGGATACTGGTAATGACCCAGCAGAATTTACAGCTGAGAACATTGCCAACTTCAAACGCCAAATCAATGCGCTTGGATTTTCTTATGACTGGGATCGTGAAGTCAATACAACAGATCCAAACTACTACAAGTGGACTCAATGGATTTTCACTAAGCTTTACGAAAAAGGCTTGGCCTATGAAGCGGAAGTGCCAGTAAACTGGGTTGAGGAATTGGGAACTGCCATTGCCAACGAAGAAGTCCTTCCTGATGGAACGTCTGAGCGTGGAGGCTATCCAGTTGTCCGCAAACCAATGCGCCAATGGATGCTCAAAATCACGGCCTACGCAGAGCGCTTGCTCAATGACTTAGATGAACTAGATTGGCCAGAGTCTATCAAGGACATGCAACGCAACTGGATTGGGAAATCAACTGGTGCTAATGTAACTTTTAAAGTTAAGGGAACAGATAAGGAATTCACAGTCTTTACAACTCGTCCTGATACTCTTTTCGGTGCAACTTTCACCGTTTTGGCTCCTGAGCATGACTTGGTTGACGCCATCACAAGTCCAGAGCAAGCAGAGGCAGTAGCTGACTATAAACACCAAGCTAGCCTCAAGTCTGACTTGGCTCGTACAGATCTTGCCAAGGAAAAAACTGGTGTTTGGACTGGTGCTTATGCTATCAACCCTGTCAATGGCAAGGAAATTCCAATCTGGATTGCAGACTATGTTCTTGCTAGTTATGGAACAGGTGCCGTTATGGCTGTACCTGCCCATGACCAACGTGACTGGGAATTTGCCAAACAATTTGACCTTCCAATCGTCGAAGTACTTGAAGGTGGAAAGGTTGAAGAAGCTGCCTACACAGAAGATGGTCTTCATGTCAATTCAGACTTCCTAGATGGACTCAACAAAGAAGACGCTATTGCCAAGATTGTGTCTTGGTTGGAAGAGAAAGGTTGTGGACAAGAGAAGGTTACCTACCGTCTCCGCGACTGGCTCTTTAGCCGTCAACGTTACTGGGGTGAGCCAATTCCTATCATTCATTGGGAAGATGGAACTTCAACAGCTGTTCCTGAAAGTGAATTGCCACTTGTCTTGCCTGTAACCAAGGACATCCGCCCTTCAGGTACAGGGGAAAGTCCACTAGCTAACTTGACAGATTGGCTTGAAGTGACTCGTGAAGATGGTGTCAAAGGTCGTCGTGAAACCAATACCATGCCACAATGGGCTGGTTCAAGCTGGTATTACCTCCGCTATATTGATCCACACAATACTGAGAAATTGGCTGATGAGGACCTTCTCAAACAATGGTTGCCAGTAGATATCTACGTTGGTGGTGCAGAGCATGCCGTTCTTCACTTGCTTTACGCTCGTTTCTGGCATAAATTCCTCTATGACCTCGGTGTTGTTCCAACTAAGGAACCATTCCAAAAACTCTTTAACCAAGGAATGATTTTGGGAACAAGCTACCGTGACCACCGTGGGGCTCTTGTGGCGACTGACAAGGTTGAAAAACGTGCCGGTTCTTTCTTCCATGTGGAAACAGGGGAAGAGTTGGAGCAAGCGCCAGCCAAGATGTCTAAATCCCTCAAGAACGTTGTTAACCCAGATGATGTTGTGGAACAATACGGTGCTGATACCCTTCGTGTCTATGAAATGTTCATGGGACCACTTGATGCTTCGATTGCTTGGTCAGAAGAAGGTCTGGAAGGAAGCCGTAAGTTCCTTGACCGTGTTTACCGTTTGATTACAAGCAAAGAAATCCTTGCGGAAAACAATGGTGCTCTCGACAAGGTCTACAACGAAACGGTTAAAGCTGTTACTGAGCAAATTGAGTCCCTCAAATTCAACACAGCCATTGCCCAACTTATGGTCTTTGTCAACGCGGCTAACAAGGAAGAAAAACTTTATGTAGACTACGCCAAAGGCTTTATCCAATTGATTGCACCGTTTGCTCCTCACTTGGCAGAAGAACTCTGGCAAACTGTTGCAGCAACAGGTGAGTCAATCTCTTACGTGGCTTGGCCAACATGGGACGAAAGCAAATTGGTTGAAGACGAAATCGAAATCGTCGTCCAAATCAAAGGAAAAGTCCGTGCCAAACTCATGGTCGCTAAAGACCTATCACGCGAAGAATTGCAAGAAATTGCTTTAGCTGATGAAAAGGTTAAAGCAGAAATTGACGGTAAGGAAATCGTGAAAGTAATTGCGGTACCGAATAAACTCGTTAATATTGTTGTGAAATAAGAAATGAATCCTTCAGAGTAGAATCTGGGGGATTTTTTGAATCTTCTTATGAAAGTATGATATACTATGGGCAACTATAAAGTTTGAAAAGTGAAACAAGGAGAAAGTTATGCCAGTAAACGAATATGGTCAGATGATTGGTGACTCAATGGAAGGTTATACATCCGGTGCACTGCCTTCTATTGATTTCTTAGAAGGGCGTTATGCTCGAATAGAGGCTCTCTCGGTAGAAAAGCACGCGGAGGATTTATTAGCTGTTTATGGTCCGGATACGCCTCGGGAGATGTGGACCTACCTCTTTCAGGAACCAGTGGCAGACAGAGAGGAACTGGTTACTCTTTTAAATCAGATGTTGGCTCGTAAGGACCGTTTTTACTATGCAATCATAGACAAGGCAACTGGTAAGGCTTTGGGAACTTTTTCTCTCATGCGCATTGACCAGAATAACCGAGTAATAGAAGTGGGGGCGGTCACTTTTTCTCCAGAGCTCAGGGGGACACGAATAGGAACAGAAGCCCAGTATCTCTTGGCTTGCTATGTCTTTGAGGAGCTTAACTATCGTCGCTATGAATGGAAATGCGATGTCTTAAATCTGCCATCCAGACGAGCAGCGGAACGTTTGGGCTTTATTTATGAAGGAACCTTCCGTCAGGCAGTGGTTTATAAGGGACGGACGAGGGATACGGATTGGTTGTCTATGATTGATAAGGACTGGCCTCAAGTCAAAGCTCGTTTGGAAACATGGTTGCGTCCTGAAAATTTTGATAAAAATGGACAGCAGTACAAGAGCTTGAGAGAGCTTTAAGAGGTGTTGAGATGATTACTATTAAAAAGCAAGAAATTGTCAAGCTAGAGGATGTTTTGCATCTTTATCAGGCTGTCGGTTGGACAAATTATACCCATCAACCAGAGATGCTGGAGCAGGCCTTATCTCATTCATTAGTGATTTATCTGGCGCTTGATGGCGATGCTGTGGTGGGCTTGATTCGTTTGGTTGGAGATGGATTCTCATCAGTATTGATTCAGGATTTAATCGTTTTACCAATCTATCAGCGTCAAGGGATTGGTAGTGCCCTAATGAAAGAGGCTTTAGAGTATTACAAAGATGCCTATCAAGTCCAGCTGGTGACAGAAGAGACAGAAAAAAACGTGGGATTTTACCGTTCTATAGGCTTTGAAATCTTATCCACCTATAATTGTATAGGAATGACTTGGGCGAATCGAGAAAAATAACAAAACTTGTTTTTTCTTAAGCAAAGTTTAAGGATGCTCTAGTATCATATAGTCATTAAATAAAGACCTCCTAACTTTATTTAATGAAATCCTAAAACTTTTTTCATCATAATCTCCTAATGAAGTCACCTAATCAGGTGACTTTTTGTGGGGTGAGGTGATGCTGATAGAAATTTTTAAAAAATGCTAGAATTTGAGAAAAGTTAAGCTAGTTTTAAGCTTTGTCTTGTATCATATAGTTATTAAATAAAGACCTCCTAACTTTATTTAATAAAATCCTAAACTTTTCTTTTTCATAATAATCTCCCTTAACTCCACCTAATCAGGTGGAGTTTTTTGGCTCTATTTCAGGCTTTTTGGGACTATTCTAAAAATAATTTTTCGATATTTTTCGGTATTTTTCTGATTTTGGTCGGGGAATTGGCGGGGACTTTTTGAGATTTTGGCGGGGATTTTTTTAGCGAATATGACTAAGAAATAGGTCTGTTGTCGCTTCAGCCACTTCAAACTCAATTTGATTGTAAGTGACTGTTAATTGAAGGACTAGAACTACTGTAATAATGATTTTGCTTGTCCAGTAGTGGCGTATTAAATGAGGAGTGACATATAAGATTGTCTCTTCGTTTACTAAATCAAAATTTCTATGAAATTGATAGAATCCCTAATTTTCTCTTAAACTTGAAAGTCTTGTTGTAAAGTGGTTAAAGCTTGAGAAGCTGAGGATGTAAAGTTTTGACAAATTTTGTGAACTATGGGATAATGGAGAGGAATTAAGGATTAGTTCTATATCATGGACTAGAAAAGACCCCAAGCTAACTTCCACATTAAGCTTGGGGTCTTTTTTGACAATATCTATCTTTGTTTAGCCATTTATCGACTAAGCGAAGGATGACACCGACCACAATCGGTCCGATGATAGTTTTAAGTATTGTATCCATCATGGGCTATCTCACCTCCTTTCGCAGGCGGTGTAGCAGTGCCGTAGAATATTATACCACATAAGTGTTAAACTAGGGAGGCACCAATCCAGTGGCTTTTCCAGTGGCTTTTTTGTTTGTGGCTTGGTTTTTTGATATAATAGAGCCATGAGTAGAATTTTAGATAATGAGATAATGGGGGACGAGGAGTTAGTAGAACGCACGCTCCGTCCTCAGTATTTACGTGAATATATTGGGCAGGACAAGGTCAAGGATCAGCTCCAAATCTTTATTGAAGCTGCCAAAATGCGGGATGAAGCGCTGGATCATGTCCTCTTATTTGGACCTCCAGGCTTGGGGAAGACGACCATGGCCTTTGTTATTGCTAACGAACTGGGTGTCAATCTCAAGCAGACGTCTGGGCCTGTCATTGAAAAGGCTGGTGATCTAGTAGCGATTTTGAATGACTTGGAGCCTGGGGATGTCCTCTTTATTGACGAGATTCATCGCTTGCCTATGTCGGTGGAAGAGGTGCTTTATAGTGCCATGGAGGACTTCTACATTGATATCATGATTGGTGCTGGTGAAGGCAGTCGCAGTGTTCATTTGGAGTTGCCACCTTTTACCTTGATTGGTGCGACGACTCGGGCTGGTATGCTCTCAAATCCACTACGGGCACGTTTTGGGATTACAGGTCACATGGAGTATTATGCCCATGCTGACTTGACGGAAATTGTTGAGCGGACGGCAGATATTTTTGAGATGGAAATCACTCATGAGGCAGCATCTGAGTTGGCCCTACGTAGTCGTGGGACCCCTCGTATTGCCAATCGTCTCCTCAAGCGCGTGCGCGATTTTGCCCAGATAATGGGAAATGGGGTTATCGATGATCTTATTACCGATAAGGCTTTGACCATGCTGGATGTTGACCATGAAGGTTTGGACTATGTGGACCAAAAAATCCTTCGGACCATGATTGAGATGTACGGTGGTGGTCCGGTTGGTCTAGGAACTCTTTCTGTGAATATCGCCGAAGAGCGTGAGACAGTTGAAGACATGTATGAGCCTTACTTGATTCAAAAAGGCTTTATCATGCGAACACGGTCTGGACGAGTGGCAACAGCCAAGGCATATGAGCACTTAGGTTATGAATACAGTGAAAAATAAGCAAGAAATATTAAACGCTTTTAGAGAAAATTCGGATATGATGACCATTTTGACTATCATCCGAGACCTCGGTTTAAAAGACTCCTGGTTGGCAGCAGGTTCTGTCAGAAATTTTATCTGGAATCTCTTGTCAGACAAATCCCCTTTTGACTGTGAAACAGATGTAGATGTAATTTTCTTTGATCCAGATATTTCTTATGAGGAAACCTTGTCCCTAGAGAAAAAGCTGAGAGAGGACTTTCCTCAGTACCAGTGGGAATTGAAAAATCAAGTCTATATGCACCAGCACAGCCCTCATACTGCTCCCTATACCAGTTCCCGTGATGCCATGAGTAAGTATCCAGAACAGTGTACGGCTGTTGGACTACGCTTGAATGAAGAATCCGCTTTGGAACTCTTTACTCCTTACGGACTCGAGGATATTTTGAATTTTCAAGTTCGTCCAACTCCTTATTTCTTAGAAAATGAAGACCGAATGGAACTCTATCAAACACGTTTATCCAAGAAAAATTGGCAGGAGAAATGGAAAAATTTGATTTTTAAAAATACTTAAGGAAACTTTAAGCTAGGAAGTGTATACTAAGTCCATAAGTTAAGAAGACCTTAACTTAAACTCCTAAAACTTTTTCATAATAATCTCCCTATAAAAAATAAAGTCGCCAAATCAGGCGGCTTATTTTTTTGGAAATGGGCTTTGTGCCTGAGAATAATACTCAATGAAAATCAAAGACCAAACTAGGAAGCTAGCCGCAGGTTGCTCAAAACACTGTTTTGAGGTTGCAGATAGAGCTGACGTGGTTTGAAGAGATTTTCGAAGAGTATAAATAGCTTAGTGATAGAAGAAAATAGGGAAATATGGTATAATGAAACGATAGATTTTTGAATAGGAATAAGATCATGTTTGGATTTTTTAAGAAAGATAAGGCTGTGGAAGTAGAGATTCCGACACAGGTTCCTGCTCATATAGGCATCATCATGGATGGGAATGGTCGTTGGGCTAAGAAACGTATGCAACCGCGAGTTTTTGGACACAAGGCGGGCATGGAAGCATTGCAAACTGTGACCAAGGCAGCCAACAAACTAGGCGTTAAGGTTATTACGGTCTATGCTTTTTCTACAGAAAACTGGACCCGCCCCGATCAGGAAGTCAAGTTTATCATGAACTTGCCAGTAGAGTTTTATGATAATTATGTCCCGGAACTGCATGCGAATAATGTTAAGATTCAAATGATTGGGGAAACGGACCGCCTGCCTAAGCAAACTTTTGAAGCTTTAACCAAGGCTGAGGAATTGACTAAGAACAACACCGGTTTGATTCTTAATTTTGCCCTCAACTATGGTGGACGTGCTGAGATTACACAGGCTCTTAAGTTGATTTCTCAGGATGTGTTAGATGCCAAAATCAACCCAGGTGACATCACAGAGGAATTGATTGGCAACTATCTCTTCACCCAGCATTTGCCTAAGGAGTTACGAGACCCAGACTTGATTATCCGTACTAGTGGAGAATTGCGTTTGAGCAATTTCCTTCCATGGCAGGGAGCCTACAGTGAGCTCTATTTTACGGATACCTTGTGGCCTGATTTTGACGAGATAGCCTTGCAGGAAGCCATTCTTGCCTACAATCGTCGTCATCGCCGATTTGGAGGAGTTTAGGAGGAAATATGACACAGGATTTACAGAAAAGAACCTTGTTTGCAGGGATTGCCCTGGCTATTTTCCTACCAATTTTAATGATTGGGGGACTCTTGCTTCAGATAGCAATTGGAATCATAGCCATGCTAGCCATGCATGAACTTTTGAAGATGAGAGGTCTAGAGACCATGACTATGGAGGGCCTCTTGACCCTCTTTGCAACCTTTGCCTTGACCATTCCCTTGGAGAATTATCTGACTTTTTTGCCAGTTGATGGGAATGTGGTTGCCTATAGTGTTTTGATTTCAATCATGTTAGGAACGACCGTTTTTAGCAAGTCGTATACGATTGAGGATGCTGTTTTCCCCCTTGCTATGAGTTTCTACGTGGGCTTTGGATTTAATGCTTTACTAGATGCTCGCGTTGCAGGTTTAGATAAGGCTCTATTGGCCTTGTGTATTGTTTGGGCAACAGACAGTGGTGCCTATCTTGTTGGGATGAACTATGGTAAACGAAAATTAGCTCCGACAGTTTCTCCAAATAAAACCTTTGAGGGGGCCTTGGGTGGTATTTTAGGCGCTATTTTAGTAACCATCATCTTTATGATAGTTGACAGTACAGTTGCTCTTCCATATGGAATTTACAAGATGTCGGTCTTTGCTATTTTCTTTAGTGTGGCTGGACAATTTGGTGATTTACTAGAAAGTTCGATCAAGCGTCATTTTGGTGTTAAGGATTCTGGGAAATTTATCCCTGGGCATGGTGGTGTTTTGGATCGTTTCGATAGTATGTTGCTTGTATTTCCAATCATGCACTTATTTGGACTCTTTTAATCAAAAGACGGAGGAAACACTATGCTCGGAATTTTAACCTTTATTCTGGTTTTTGGGATTATTGTAGTAGTGCACGAGTTCGGACACTTCTACTTTGCCAAGAAATCAGGAATTCTAGTGCGTGAATTTGCCATTGGAATGGGACCTAAGATCTTTGCTCACATTGGCAAGGATGGAACGGCCTATACCATCCGAATTTTGCCTCTGGGTGGCTACGTTCGTATGGCCGGTTGGGGTGATGATACAACTGAAATCAAGACAGGAACTCCTGTCAGTTTGACTCTTGCTGATGATGGTAAGGTTAAACGCATCAATCTCTCTGGTAAAAAATTAGATCAAACAGCTCTTCCTATGCAGGTGACCCAGTTTGACTTTGAAGACAAGCTCTTTATCAAGGGTTTGGTTCTGGAAGAAGAAAAAATATTTGCAGTGGATCACGATGCAACGGTTGTGGAAGCAGATGGTACTGAGGTTCGGATTGCACCTTTAGATGTTCAATATCAAAATGCGACTATCTGGGGGAAACTGATTACCAACTTTGCAGGTCCTATGAATAACTTTATCTTAGGTGTCGTTGTTTTCTGGATTTTAATCTTCATGCAGGGTGGTGTTAGAGATGTTGATACCAATCAGTTTCATGTCATGCCTCAGGGTGCTTTGGCCAAGGTAGGAGTGCCAGAAACAGCCCAGATTACCAAGATTGGCTCACATGAGATTAGCAACTGGGAAAGTTTGATCCAGGCTGTGGAATCAGAAACCAAAGATAAGACGACCCCGACCTTGGATGTGACTATTTTTGAAAATGGTAGTGACAAACAAGTCACTGTTACTCCGGAAGAAAGTCAAGGCCGTTACCTTCTAGGTGTTCAACCGGGGATTAAGTCAGATTTTGTATCTATGTTTGTAGGTGGTTTTACAACTGCTGCTGACTCGGCCCTACGAATTCTATCAGCTCTGAAAAATCTGATTTTCCAACCGGATTTGAACAAGCTGGGTGGACCTGTTGCTATCTTTAAGGCAAGTAGTGATGCCGCTAAAAATGGAATTGAGAATGTCTTGTACTTCTTGGCAATGATTTCCATCAATATTGGGATTTTTAATCTTATTCCGATTCCAGCCTTAGATGGTGGTAAGATTGTGCTCAATATACTAGAAGCCATCCGCCGCAAACCATTGAAACAAGAAATTGAAACCTATGTCACCTTGGCCGGAGTGGTCATCATGGTTGTCTTGATGATTGCTGTGACTTGGAATGACATTATGCGACTCTTTTTTAGATAATCGAGGAATATTATGAAACAAAGTAAAATGCCTATCCCAACGCTTCGCGAAATGCCAAGCGATGCTCAAGTTATCAGCCATGCTCTTATGTTGCGTGCTGGTTATGTTCGCCAAGTTTCAGCAGGTGTTTATTCTTATCTACCACTTGCTAATCGTGTGATTGAAAAAGCTAAAAATATCATGCGCCAAGAATTTGATAAGATTGG
The DNA here is from genome assembly GCF_013276955.1 of Streptococcus sp. 1453. Taxonomy (NCBI): domain Bacteria; kingdom Bacillati; phylum Bacillota; class Bacilli; order Lactobacillales; family Streptococcaceae; genus Streptococcus; species Streptococcus sp. 1453. The sequence continues at coordinate 279,222 of NZ_VMLZ01000005.1, read as the reverse complement.
TGCAGTTGAGATGTTGGCTCCTGCCCTTCTTAGTGCAGAATTGTGGCGCGAATCAGGTCGTTATGAAACTTACGGTGAAGACCTTTACAAACTAAAAAACCGTGAAAAATCAGACTTTATCCTAGGTCCAACTCACGAAGAAACCTTTACAGCTATTGTCCGTGATTCTGTTAAGTCTTACAAGCAATTGCCACTTAACCTTTATCAAATCCAGCCTAAGTATCGTGATGAAAAACGCCCGCGTAATGGACTTCTTCGTACACGTGAGTTTATCATGAAGGATGCTTACAGTTTCCACGCTAACTATGATAGCTTGGACAGTGTTTACGATGAGTACAAGGCTGCTTATGAGCGTATTTTCACTCGTAGTGGTTTAGACTTCAAGGCTATCATTGGTGACGGTGGAGCCATGGGTGGTAAGGACAGCCAAGAATTTATGGCCATTACACCTGCTCGTACAGACCTTGACCGCTGGGTTGTCTTGGATAAGTCAGTTGCTTCATTTGACGAAATTCCTGATCAAGTGCAAGAAGAAATCAAGGCAGAATTGCTTAAATGGATGGTTTCTGGTGAAGATACGATTGCCTACTCAAGTGAGTCTAGTTATGCGGCTAACTTGGAAATGGCAACAAATGAGTACAAACCAAGCAACCGTGTTGTCGCTGAAGAAGAAGTGACTCGTGTTGCAACACCAGATGTTAAATCAATCGATGAAGTTGCAGCCTTCCTAAACGTCCCAGAAGAACAAACAATTAAAACTCTCTTCTACATGGCAGATGGTGAGCTTGTTGCAGCCCTTCTAGTTGGAAATGACCAGCTTAACGAAGTTAAGTTGAAAAACCACTTGGGAGCAGATTTCTTTGACGTTGCTAGCGAAGAAGAAGTGGCGAATCTTGTTCAAGCAGGTTTTGGTTCACTTGGCCCAGTTGGTTTGCCAGAGAATATCAAAATCATTGCAGACCGTAAGGTGCAAGATGTTCGCAATGCAGTTGTCGGTGCTAACGAAGATGGCTACCACTTGACTGGTGTGAACCCAGGCCGTGATTTTACTGCAGAATATGTGGATATCCGTGAAGTTCGTGAGGGTGAAATTTCACCAGACGGAAAAGGTGTTCTTAACTTTGCGCGTGGTATCGAAATTGGTCACATCTTTAAACTCGGCACTCGCTATTCAGCAAGCATGGGAGCAGACGTTTTGGATGAAAATGGTCGCGCTGTGCCAATCATCATGGGATGTTACGGTATCGGTGTCAGCCGTCTCCTTTCAGCAGTGATGGAGCAACACGCTCGCCTCTTTGTTAACAAAACACCAAAAGGTGAATATCGTTACGCTTGGGGAATCAATTTCCCTAAAGAATTGGCACCATTTGATGTGCACTTGATCACTGTCAATGTCAAGGACGAAGAAGCGCAAGCCTTGACAGAAAAACTTGAAGCAAGCTTGATGGGAGCTGGTTACGAAGTCTTGACAGACGACCGTAATGAACGTGTCGGAGTCAAATTCAGCGATAGTGACTTGATTGGATTGCCAATCCGTATCACTGTTGGGAAGAAAGCAGCCGATGGCATCGTAGAAGTGAAGATTAAAGCGACTGGTGACACCATCGAAGTTCATGCAGATAACTTACTTGAAACGCTTGAAATTCTCAGCAAGAAATAAAAACTATAATCAGAAGAAAAACAAGGAAAAAATGTAACTAGTTTTTACCTTGTTTTTTCTGTATAATGGGAAAAATGAGTAGATAAAGAGGTAAATGTATGCTAAGATTTCCAAAGGATTTTGTCTGGGGATCCTCTACTTCTGGACCACAAACGGAAGGACGTATAGCTGGTGACGGTAAGGGAGATAATCTCTGGGATTACTGGTTCCAAGTGGAGCCAAATCGTTACTATAATGGGATTGGTCCAGATAAAACATCAACCTTTTATGAAAACTGGGAAAAGGATATTGAGCTACTGTTAGAAACTGGTCACACGGCCTTTCGGACTTCTATTCAGTGGTCACGGATTTTTCCACAAGGGCGTGGAAAAGTCAATGCTCAAGGTGTGGATTTTTATCGTAAGGTCTTTGAGGCTATTAAGGCTAAGGGGATTCGTCTTTTAGTCAATCTCTATCATTTTGATCTGCCTTTTGCCCTTCAAGAGGATGATGATGGTTGGGAAAATAAGGCGACTGTTTCAGCCTATGAAGACTATGCTCGTTTTTGTTTTGAGACTTATGGAGATTTAGTGGATCAATGGCTTACCTTTAACGAGCCCATCGTTCCTGTGGAATTTGGCTATTTTTACGATGCCCATTACCCACATAAGGTGGATGCAGAGGCAGCCGTTAAAGTAGCTTATCATACACAATTGGCCAGCAGCCGGGCGGTTAAGGCCTGTCATGAACTCTTGCCTGATTCCAAGATTGGGATTGTCCTCAACTTGACACCGGCTTATCCACGTAGCCAGCATCCTGCTGATGTCAAGGCGGCTCGTATTGCGGACATTTTTCAGGCCCAATCTTTCTTAGATCCGTCCGTTTTGGGTACTTATCCACAGGAGTTAGTAGAAATCTTGCATGAACACGGTCTCTTGCCTGATGCTACAGAGGAGGAGTTGGATCTCATTCGTAACAATACGGTGGACTTCCTTGGTGTCAACTACTATCAACCTTTGCGTGTTATGGCTCCTCGATTTGCTAAGCATCCAGAGAGTCCACTCTTACCAGAACATTTTTACGAGCCTTATGTGATGCCTGGACGTAAAATCAATCCTCATCGTGGCTGGGAGATTTATGAGCAAGGGATTTATGACATCGCCCAAAATATTAAGGAAAATTATGGCAATATTGAGTGGATGTTGACAGAGAATGGTATGGGTGTTGAAGGGGAAGAAAAATTCTGTGAGAATGAAATGATTCAAGATGATTACCGTATTGACTTTGTAAAAGGTCATCTACGTGAACTTCACCGTGCCATTGAAGACGGAGCCAATTGTAAGGGCTACTTAATTTGGACCTTTATCGATTGCTGGTCATGGCTCAACAGCTATAAAAATCGCTATGGTTTGGTCGAATTAGACTTGGAAACGCAAGAACGTCGTCTGAAGAAATCAGGGCACTGGTTCAAGGAATTAAGCGATAATAATGGATTTTAAAAAGGACTCTGACTGATTATCCTAATTGGTCAGAGTTTTTTGCTTACAGGAGATGAATTTTAACTATACCAATTTTAACTCTTGACAAGTGAAAGAAACAAGTATATACTGTTTTTGCTGATTCTATAAAAGAGGAATTAGACTATACCAATTTAAGGAGAAAGCACAGCTGGTCTGTGTCGTATATACTATGTGTGGAATTGTTGGTGTTGTTGGAAACACAAATGCAACTGATATTTTGATTCAAGGGCTTGAAAAGCTCGAATACCGTGGTTATGATTCTGCGGGGATTTTTGTCCTAGGTGGTGCTGAAAATCACCTAGTCAAGGCTGTCGGTCGTATTGCAGAATTGTCTGCTAAAACAGCTGGTGTTGAGGGAACAACTGGTATTGGACATACTCGTTGGGCGACTCACGGGAAACCAACTGAAGACAATGCTCACCCACACCGCTCTGAGACAGAACGTTTTGTCTTGGTGCATAATGGGGTGATTGAGAACTATCTTGAAATCAAGGAGGAATACCTTGCAGGTCACCACTTTAAGGGGCAAACAGATACTGAAATCGCCGTTCATTTGATTGGAAAATTTGCGGAAGAAGATGGCTTGTCAGTTCTTGAAGCCTTCAAAAAAGCTCTTCATATCATCCGTGGTTCTTATGCCTTTGCCTTGGTTGACTCACAAAATCCTGAAGTCATCTATGTAGCTAAGAACAAATCTCCACTTTTGATTGGTCTTGGACAAGGATATAATATGGTCTGCTCAGATGCTATGGCTATGATTCGTGAAACCAACCAATATATGGAAATTCATGACCAAGAATTGGTAATCGTCAAGGCTGATAGTGTCGAAGTTCAAGACTATGATGGCAACAGTCGTGAGCGTGCTAGCTACACTGCTGAACTTGACTTGTCAGATATCGGTAAGGGAACTTATCCTTACTACATGCTTAAGGAAATTGATGAGCAACCAACGGTTATGCGTAAACTCATTCAAGCCTACACGGATGATGCTGGTCAAGTTGTAGTAGACCCAGCTATCATCAAGGCTGTTCAAGACGCAGACCGCATCTACATCCTTGCAGCTGGAACATCTTACCACGCAGGATTTGCTTCTAAGAAGATGTTGGAAGAATTGACAGATACACCAGTTGAACTTGGCATCTCATCTGAGTGGGGCTACGGTATGCCACTTCTCAGCAAGAAACCACTCTTCATCTTTATCAGTCAGTCTGGTGAAACAGCGGATAGCCGTCAGGTTTTGGTTAAGGCCAATGAAATGGGAATCCCAAGCTTAACAGTGACAAACGTACCTGGTTCAACTCTTTCACGTGAAGCCAACCATACCATGCTTCTTCACGCAGGACCTGAAATTGCCGTAGCATCAACCAAGGCCTATACAGCACAAATTGCAGCCCTTGCCTTTCTTGCAAAAGCAGTAGGAGAAGCAAATGGTAATGCTAAAGCGCAAGCATTTGACCTAGTTCATGAGTTGTCAATCGTAGCTCAGTCTATCGAATCAACTCTTTCAGAGAAAGAATCCATTGAAGCCAAGGTTCGTGAGCTTCTTGAAACAACTCGTAACGCCTTTTACATCGGACGTGGTCAAGATTACTACGTAGCTATGGAAGCAAGCCTTAAACTCAAAGAGATTTCTTACATCCAGTGTGAAGGCTTTGCAGCAGGAGAACTCAAGCACGGAACTATTGCCTTGATTGAAGAAGGAACACCTGTCTTGGCCCTCTTGTCAGATCCAGTCCTTGCCAACCACACTCGTGGAAATATCCAAGAGGTCGCAGCCCGTGGAGCCAAGGTCCTCACTATCGCAGAAGAAAATGTTGCTAAAGAGACAGACGACATCGTTCTTACGACCGTCCACTCTTACCTCTCACCAATTTCAATGGTTGTGCCAACGCAATTGATCGCTTACTTTGCAACCCTTCACCGTGGACTTGATGTGGACAAACCACGTAACCTTGCTAAGTCAGTAACGGTAGAATAAGCTAAAAAAGTCTAGTTATCTAGGCTTTTTCTTGTGAGCAAATCGGTTGCTTGTACTCAAGATTCGTGTTAGAATAATTTTTCAAATTGAAGGACAGAAATAGACAGGGAGAATCACAATGGTAGAATTGGGAATTTCAACATTGAGAATCACAATGGTAGAATTGGGAATTTCAACATTTGGGGAAACAACGGAGCTTGAAGGGACTGGGCAAACTTACAGTCATGCCGAACGTATTCGCCAGTTGGTAGCAGAGATTGAACTAGCTGACAAGGTTGGTTTGGATGTATATGGGATTGGTGAGCACCATCGGGAGGATTTTGCAGTATCAGCTCCAGAGATTGTACTAGCAGCTGGGGCAGTCAATACCAAGAAAATCCGTTTGACCAGTGCAGTCAGCATTCTCTCAAGTATGGATCCGATTCGTTTGTTCCAACAATATGCCACTATCGATGCTTTGTCAAATGGACGAGCGGAGATTATGGCTGGAAGGGGTTCTTTCACGGAATCTTTTCCCTTGTTTGGATATGATTTGAAAGACTACGAAGCCCTTTTTGATGAGAAATTAGACTTGCTTCAATTAGTCAATGAAAAGACCAAGTTAGACTGGCAAGGTCGATTGACCCAAACGATTGCTGGTAAAGAAGTTTATCCTCGTCCAGTTCAGGACAAATTACCCTTGTGGATAGCGACAGGTGGTCATGTCGAATCAACAGTGAAGATTGCTCAGGCAGGTCTACCGATTGTCTATGCCATTATCGGTGGCAATCCTCGTTATTTTAAAAAGTTTATTCAGGCTTATCGTGAGATTGGGAGCGAAGCGGGTCATGCCAGTCAGGAGCTAAAGGTCGGAGCCCATTCTTGGGGTTGGATTGCTGAGGATGGCGAGCAGGCGGTGAAAGATTATTTCCATCCGACCAAGCAAGTGGTGGATGCTATTTCTAAAGACCGTCCGCACTGGCAGGAATTGCGTTATGAGCAATATTTAGAGCAAGTAGGACCAAATGGCGCCATGTTTGTGGGCAATCCAGATCAGGTGGCAGAAAAATTGATTCGCATGATTAAGGATTTAGGTTTGGACCGCTTTATGTTGCACCTACCTCTTGGTTCTATGCCTCATGAACAAGTCCTGAGAGCTATTGAACTCTTCGGCACACAAGTGGCACCAAAAGTACGGGCTTACTTTGCCATGAAAGAGGCTTAATAAAAAATCCTCATCAGGCCTATTAGGACAATAAATATTGTACAAAAATCAATCCCCCGAGCGTTAAGACTTGGGGGATTGTTCTATAGGAGGGCTAGTTTATACTCTTCAAAAATCTCTTCAAACCACGTCGGTTTCCATCTGTAACCTCAAAGCAGTGCTTTGAGCAGACTGCGGCTAGTTTGCTCTTTGATTTTCATTGAGTTTTAGTTCTCTTTTTTGTTTTTTAGCAAGAATCCGAGACCTAGAAGGGCAAGGAGGTTGATTCCTGCCAACAGGAATTTGTTATCGTTGAGCTTCCTGTATTTGGATTAGTTATATCTAGCTATGCAAAGGTTATACAGTAGCAGTTTTAGCTAACCCATTCACCGTTTTCATTGACCAAATATCCTTCAACTCTTGTATTAACTGCAAGTTTACCTGATGAATCAACATAGTACCATTTGCCAGAAACTTCAAACCATTGATTTTCTTTCATAGCTCCTGATGGATCTAGATAGTACCAAGTATCTCCATCTTTTACCCAACCAGTTGACATAGAGCCGTTACTATTTAGGAAGTACCAAACATTGCCATCTTTCACCCAACCAGTTGACATAGAGCCATCATCTTTTAGATAATACCAAGTATCTCCATCTTTGATCCAACCAGTAGCTAGAGAACCGTCTGCTTTATGGAAATACCAGATGCCATTTTCTTGTTTCCAACTAGCTTTAGTTGCCTGATTTGGAGTTTCCGGTTTCTTATTTGTATAAGCTGGAGTGTAGGAAGTTACAATAGCTTGTGTAGAAGTAGCTGGAAGTGATTGAGTATTACTGTCCTTATGTGGTTGTGAAGCTTGTGAATCAGTTGTAGCTTGGCTAGGTTTATTTTCCGCATCAGCTACTTTTGCATTCGGTTTAGTAGAATCAGGTCTAGCTTGTGGAGCTGGATCTTGATGTGCAGGGTGAGAAGCTTCATTTTGATGTTCAGGCTTGGAAGGGGTTGAGTCTGGTTTCTCTTCTGCGGTTGACTCATGGCTAGTTCCATTTTGAGAGATTCGAAGAATAGTGGCTGTAAGGGCATTTAATTTCAAGCCTTTTTCAGTCCATTCAAGTCCTTTCGGGTTGGCAATTCCGACTGGCCCTGCTTGGTTTTCATCTGCTAAAACTTCAGCATTTCTGAGGTGGGCAAAGGCAGTTCCCAAATTAAATTCGCGAGCTTTTTCGTCCGCATTGACAAAGACTGCGTAGATATCACCGTTTGGAGCAGTGATTTGGTAGCCAATCACCACGTCCTCTTTTTCCACACCATTTTGGCCTGGGACAGTGATGAGGTGGACACGGTCTTTGATATCTTGAAGACTCTTAAGTCGGAAGGCATCTGTAGATTGACGAAGGGCAATCAAACCTTTCATATAGTCACGGCTCTTGACATTTTCAGGATAAGTTTTGCCATCTGTAGCCTTAGTCCAGTCAAACTTGTTGATGGCATCACTAGAGTCGTAAGAATCATGGATGAAGTAAGGATAGTCGAATGGATTGCCGTCCTTATCACGCAACAAGTGAGATTTGTTTGGTTGTTTGTCCTCTGCTACTGGAGTCTTGTAGGCTGGGTCACGGAATTGTTTGGTACGTCCGTATTCCTGACCAGAGTGGATAAATGGAGTTCCTTGAGCTGTCAAGACCATGAGGTTTCCAAGTCGCAAACGACGATGGATTTCAGCATAGTTCTCAGCCTTGCTTGGGTCTTTTTTGATAGACTGAGCGATGATGTCAAAGAGAGTCAAGTTATCATGGGCTGCGATATATTGAATTACATCTCCAGGGCTGTCTGCTTCAAAGTTGGTTGGTTGAGCAATGAGATTTTTGAAGACAGTATTGATATCACGCTTGCCGCCTGTAATGAAGGCAGGTTGACCTTCATTTGGATAACCTGACTTGAGGTTGTTACGGATGTCATCTGAAAAGACAGCGACAGTATCGGTATGTTTCATCCAATCTTGGTCAGCAGCTTTAGTAGGCATATTCTCATCACCAGCATAGGTTCTCCAACCTTCACCCAGCATGATGAGGTTTGGATTGAGGGCGCGTGCAGCCTTGTAAGCTTCTTCGATAGAAGCCGCATCATGGTCTCCCATCATATCGAAACGGAAGCCATCCACTTTGTAGGTATCAACCAGGTATTTGATAGAGTCAACTAGGAGCCGTTTGGTCATATGGTGGGTTGTTCCCAAGCGTCCACCACCAAAGCTAATTCGCGGTGTTCCATCAGCATCCATAAAGTGGTAGTAGTTTGGCTCTAAATTTTCAAAGATATCGACCTTGGCTGTGTGGTTATAAACGACATCTAGGATAGCTCCCATACCACGTTTGTGGATTTCGTTGATGAGGTTTTTAAATTCTGCGATTCGTTTTTCTGGATTTTTAGGATCGCTTGAGTACATACCAGTCAATGAGAAGTAGTTTTGAGGGTCATATCCCCAGTTGTAGTTGCTGTTGCTTGAAGCATAGTCAGACAAGCGTTCATGGTTTTTCAATTCATTGACAAAGTAGTAAGACAAGACTGGAAGGAGCTGGATGTGGGTTACACCCAAGTCTTTGAGATAGTCTAGTTTTTCAATGAAGGCTTCAAAAGTACCAAATGGTTTGGTCAAGTCTTTTGCAATGGCAGGATCTGAAGTGAAGTCACGCACATGTGCTTCGTAGATAACGGCATCTTCACGAGTCTTGAAGTTGTGAATCTTACCATAAGTCAAGTCTTGAGGTCCTAGTTTGGCTGGATCTACAAAGGCAGCTTTAGCCACTTTATGGGCATCGTCGATCTTGGCATCGTCACTATTCCAAGCAGCGAGAGATTTAGCGTAAGGATCGAGTGCAAGAACAGTTTTACCCTGACGCTCGATTTGGTATTGATAATAGTAGCCAGTGAAATCTGTGATTCCTAATTTGTTTGTGCTATCTAGAGTTTGTTTCCAAGTTCCTCTTTCGCCTTTTTCAAGAGCGACAGTTCCAACTACTTTGTCAGGATCATTCTTGTCGTAGACAACAACAGAAACCTTATCAGCACTTGGTGACCAAAGGGTCAAATCAACTTGTTTTCCTTCTTCTTTTAAGTCAGCTCCAAGTTTGCCATCATAGCTGTAAGTCTCATCTTTCAGGCGCCAGCTTGTTTTGGTAGTGAAGTGGTCGGAATTGTAGCTAACAGTATATGGATGTTTTGTGTCAGAGAAATCTCCGCTGTAGGTCACTTTCTTACCAGCTTCATCGATTGTAACATCGGTGATAGCTACCTTGTTTCCTAGGTGATTAGTGATGTTGGAGTGCTTGAGGATATCCTCTTTTTTAGCACCGACTAGTGTTGAAAAACTACTTTCAATGCTAGAAGTTCCTACGTGCTGAGCCCCTGTCATGCGGATATCATGGACATAGTATGGATTTGTGTAAATCGATTCATCATCGTCTTTTAGGAAAATTTGGCTATGATTTTTTAAATCTGTGAACTTATAATCTTCTTTACGGATTTTCACGTCGTCTCCTTGTTTGCTCTCATCTAGTAATAAAAAGCCAAATTCTTTGGCGGCATCCTTAAGAGGGATGTCGATATAGCGACCATATTTGCCTGTAGCCGTAAAGTCTGTTCCGTCAGGCCATTGAGCGCTACTTGGATTTTTCACATCTCCCCAGTACCAGAGAGATTTCTTGTCATAGTTGCCATCCGTGCGGTAGTAGTTGACGCGAACAGTTCCTGCAGGTTGTGGTTCGTAAGAGAAAACCTTATAATCTTGGTCCAACCAAGCCTCGTTCATTTTTGGAACTAGTTTTTCTACAGATTTATCGCCGGTTAGATTTTTTCCAGCTGTATTGTTGATGAGGAAGCTAATTTTCTTGGCTTGTTCTCCCTTTAATTTGACATCTAGGTAGTAGCCGTAGTCATCTTTCTTGGCATCCTTGAAGGACAAGGCTCCGTTAGGCCAATTTTCAGAAGGCTTTTCAACATCATCCCAAGTCCATAGTCCTTGAGCATCCTTGTTTTCTTCAGGAAGTTTTTTGACATGGATACGGAAGTAGTTATCTTCGATGGGCTCTTCTGCCTTAGTTTCAGTTGTTACTGGACTCGTAGAAGTAGTTGGTTCACTTGAACGATCTTGTCCAGTTTGTGGTGCTGAATCGGCTGGGCTTGCAACAGGAGTGGTTGGCTCTGTTGCAGGTTTTTCTTCTTTTTTCTCTAGGGAAGCGTTTGCATTTTCGGGTGAAGAAATATCACTTTCCTTCTTACCAGAGCCAGCTGCTGTATCAGTAAGAGGTTGGGCAAGGATGGTTGTATTTCCGTTGCTGGGTTCGTTAGTGGTTGTTGTACTTTCGTCGGCTGAGATAGTTGGTGTGGCCATGGCAAGTAGGACAAGGCTTGCGCCGATAAGGACAGAACCAGTTCCATTTTTGAGGGAACGGATGCTGTAAACTATTTTTTTCTCAGTTTGAGCTGGTGTTTTTCTCATAATGATTCTCCAATCAATAAATTTTTATACCAGTATAGCATGCAGTAGAAAATAGTGCAAGCGTTTTCTTTGATTTGTAAAAGAAATTCTTACTTTTGAGAAGTTTTCCGTACTATTTTATATATCAGTATAAATGACGGAGATAAAAATGTCACATAAGCCAAGCCGTATTATTAGGAAGATGATGTGTTTTCAGTTATTTTTATTCAGAAATTGCTCTCTAATATTTCTTTAAAAAGTTCATCTAGCGAAATTATAAATAGGAAGAGAAAAAGCTAGTGCTTCTCAAGTTTTATCTAGTTTCCAAACTATAGTATTTACTGGAAATCTAAAGAAAATATCAGAAAAATTCAGCAAACGTTTTCTTCTTATTTTCTTGACTTTTTTGCTGATTTGTGCTTGACTTTTACTTGAAATTTGATATACTATAGACAAATAGGAAAACGTATTCATTTAAAAACGGAGGAATAAGGAATGAATCAAGAAAAACGTTTGCATCGCTTTGTCAAAAAGTGTGGACTCGGTGTGTGTAGTGCTGTTGTTGCGGCCTTTTTATTGAACGCTCAAGGAGTAGCTTTGGCTACAGAGCAAGGGAATCGTCCAGTTGAGACAGAAAACATTGCTCGTGGAAAACAAGCTAGTCAAAGCTCTACTGCTTATGGAGGAGCTGCTACACGAGCAGTGGATGGTAATGTTGATAGTGACTATGGGCACCATTCTGTAACGCATACAAACTTTGAAGACAATGCTTGGTGGCAAGTTGATCTTGGAAAAACAGAGAATGTTGGAAAAGTTAAACTTTACAATCGTGGAGATGGGAATGTAGCTAATCGTCTTTCCAATTTTGATGTTGTTTTGTTAAATGAAGCAAAACAAGAAGTTGCTCGTCAACACTTTGATAGTTTGAATGGGAAGGCAGAACTTGAAGTTTTCTTCACCGCCAAAGACGCTCGTTATGTAAAAGTGGAGTTGAAAACTAAAAATACCCCATTGAGCTTGGCAGAAGTGGAAGTATTTCGTTCAGCAACAAATCAAGTTGGACAGGATAGAACTGCACCAGTAGTAGATCAAACATCAGCATTGAAAGACTACCTTTTTGGCTTAACTTATAATCCTTTGGATATTTTAACTCGCAAGGGAGAAACCTTAGAAAATCGCTACAACACAAGTGCTAAGGAACAAAATGGAGAGTTTGTCGTTGTAGAAAAAATCAAGAAAACCCTCTCTACAGGCACAGCAGATGTTTCCATCAATGGAAATCAAAATGTCTTCCTAGGTGGCTTGTATAAGGCAAACCAAAATCTGCTAGAAAATCAGCCAGAATTGATTAGTCTTGCCCGTGCAAAGGGGACAGTCAGCGTCGATTTACCTGGTATGATTCATTCTGAAAATCAAATCGAAGCAAATCCTACAACTAGTGGTATGCAAGAAGCAATGAATACCTTGGTTGAAAAATGGACAAAGAACTATTCATCTAGCCATTCTGTTCCTGCCCGTGTTCAGTATGAATCAACTACAGCCTATAGCATGAACCAATTGAAAGCAAAATTTGGTGCAGACTTTGAAAAAGCAGGTGCACCGCTCAAGATTGACTTTGAGGCTGTGCAAAAGGGTGAAAAGCAAATTGAAGTTGTAAACTTCAAACAAATCTACTATACAGCGACATTTGATGCACCGACCAATCCAGCGGCTGTATTTGACAAGAGTGTGACACCTGAAGATTTAAAACAAAGAGGCGTTGATTCACAAACTCCACCTGTATATGTATCAAACGTTTCTTACGGACGTCAAATCTATGTTAAGTTTGAGTCAACAAGTAAGTCTACTGAATTAAAAGCAGCTATCAATGCGGTTATCAAAGGCGCAACAATTGCTCCAAATTCTGAATGGAGCCGTCTATTGAAGAATACTTCTGTAACAGCGGTAATTGTAGGAGGTAATGCTAGCGGTGCCGCCAAAGTTGTCACAGGAACAGTCGAAAACTTGAAGGAACTCATCAGAGAAGGAGCTAACTTTAGCGCTCAAAGTCCAGCTGTGCCAATCTCATATAAGACTGCCTTCCTAAAAGATAATGCCCAAGCAACTTTACAAAATAGTACAGACTATATCGAAACGAAGGTTACTTCTTACAAAAATGGCTTCTTGAAACTTCATCATAAGGGTGCTTATGTTGCGCGTTACTACATCTATTGGGATGAAATTACATATGATGAACAAGGAAATCCAGAAATCCGTTCACGTCAATGGGAAGATAACGGAAAAAACAGAACTTCAGGCTTCCAAACAGAGATTCAATTTAAAGGAAATGTCCGTAATCTTCGTATCAAGGTTCAAGAAAAGACGGGTCTTGTATGGGAACCATGGCGTACAGTTTACAACCGCACAGACTTACCACTAGTACAACAGCGTACAATTACACATTGGGGAACAACTCTAAATCCTAAAGTTGATGAAAAAATTGTGAATGAGTAACGATTTGATTTACTTGATTCGATAGTAAACAGTGAAGAGGAGGAACTTCGATTTCTCCTCTTTTATGATTGACTTTTGAGAGAATGAAAAGATGAAAAGGGGAACTTCTATAGCAGCTTGAAACTAGAATAGTACGTTATTGCTATTAAAACATTTCTAGAAATTAAGTTGACTTTTCCAATAGATTTGTTCATATCTTATTTCAATTCAATATAAAACTAACTTCCAGTTTTCCACAACCTAGCTTTTAGTATGAGAAAAACGCGTTGTTACAGACATAAGGAGCTTTTTGAGAAGTGGGCAATCCGTGCAATCAGATTTGACGGATGTTGGGTGCATGATGCGATTGCGCTTGATTTCTTTTGAAATCGTTGACGGGTCTTTTCCGTCTTCTCAATGATGGAACGGAAAGTCTCACACTTAATTCCACCATAAAAATCCGTTTTAGACTAATTTCCACTTCGGCAAGTCAAGTGGAAGTTACGCAGAGCTAAAATTAACAATAAAAAAGAAAAATATCTTGACAAGCAAGGGAAAATTTTGTTACAATAATAGACGGTACTTTTTACTTTTGGTCTCTCAAGAGTGTACAGGGACGTGCTGACAAATGTTGCAAAAGTACACACAGATGATAGCTGTCACCAAGTGTATCATCACCAAAAATAAAAAAACACAGGAGAATGTAGATGCCTACAATTAACCAATTGGTTCGCAAACCGCGTAAATCAAAAGTAGAAAAATCTAAATCACCAGCTTTGAACGTTGGTTACAACAGTCATAAAAAAGTTCAAACAAACGTTTCTTCACCACAAAAACGTGGTGTTGCAACTCGTGTTGGAACAATGACACCTAAAAAACCTAACTCAGCCCTTCGTAAATTCGCTCGTGTACGTTTGAGCAACCTTATCGAAGTTACTGCCTACATCCCAGGTATCGGACACAACTTGCAAGAGCACAGCGTGGTTCTTCTTCGTGGTGGACGTGTAAAAGACCTTCCAGGGGTACGTTACCATATCGTCCGTGGTGCACTTGATACTGCAGGTGTTAACGATCGTAAACAAGGCCGTTCTAAATACGGTACTAAACGTCCAAAAGCATAAGGAAAGGGGATAAAGAGAAATGAGTCGTAAAAATAGAGCTCCAAAACGTGACGTATTGCCAGATCCGCTTTACAATTCACAACTAGTTACTCGTCTTATCAACCGCGTTATGCTTGATGGTAAACGTGGTACAGCTGCTTCAATCGTTTACGGTGCTTTTGAACAAATCAAAGAAGCTACTGGCAACGATGCACTTGAAGTATTTGAAACAGCTATGGAAAACATCATGCCTGTACTTGAAGTACGTGCACGTCGTGTTGGTGGTTCTAACTACCAAGTCCCAGTTGAAGTTCGTCCAGAACGTCGTACAACACTTGGACTTCGTTGGTTGGTAACAATCGCTCGTCTTCGTGGTGAACACACAATGCAAGACCGTCTTGCAAAAGAAATCTTGGATGCTGCTAACAACACTGGTGCAGCAGTTAAGAAACGTGAAGATACTCACCGTATGGCTGAAGCTAACCGTGCATTTGCACACTTCCGTTGGTAAGATTAAGATACTAAGGGCGTTAAAAAAGCGACTGAAAATTAGGAAACTTGACGAAGAATCGAAGATTCTAGGAGAGTTTATCTATTTTCCGAGCTTTTAGCCTGGGTTCAAATTAGCTAAATCGATTAGTATTAGCTATAACTCAACTTACCATCTCGTAAGTTGAAACCAACAATAGCATGAAAAGATTGAGAACGGGTAGGTCCTGCCTATCCGTTTTTATTAAAATCATGTTATAATAGAATAGAAATCAAAAATAAATAGGAGAAACAAACCTCATGGCACGCGAATTTTCACTTGAAAAAACTCGTAATATCGGTATCATGGCTCACGTCGATGCTGGTAAAACAACTACAACTGAGCGTATCCTTTACTACACTGGTAAAATCCACAAAATCGGTGAAACTCACGAAGGTGCGTCACAAATGGACTGGATGGAGCAAGAGCAAGAGCGTGGTATCACTATCACATCTGCTGCGACAACAGCTCAATGGAACAACCACCGCGTAAACATCATCGACACACCAGGACACGTGGACTTCACAATCGAAGTACAACGTTCTCTTCGTGTATTGGATGGTGCGGTTACCGTTCTTGACTCACAATCAGGTGTTGAGCCTCAAACTGAAACAGTTTGGCGTCAAGCAACTGAGTATGGAGTTCCACGTATCGTATTTGCCAACAAAATGGACAAAATCGGTGCTGACTTCCTTTACTCTGTAAGCACACTTCACGATCGTCTTCAAGCAAATGCACACCCAATCCAATTGCCAATCGGTTCTGAAGATGACTTCCGTGGTATCATCGACTTGATTAAGATGAAAGCTGAAATCTATACGAACGACCTTGGTACAGATATCCTTGAAGAAGACATCCCAGCTGAATACCTTGACCAAGCTCAAGAATACCGTGAAAAATTGATTGAAGCAGTTGCTGAAACTGACGAAGAATTGATGATGAAATACCTCGAAGGTGAAGAAATCACTAACGAAGAATTGAAAGCTGGTATCCGTAAAGCGACTATCAACGTTGAATTCTTCCCAGTATTGTGTGGTTCTGCCTTCAAGAACAAAGGTGTTCAATTGATGCTTGATGCGGTTATCGACTATCTTCCAAGCCCGCTTGACATCCCAGCAATCAAAGGTATTAACCCAGATACAGACGCTGAAGAAACTCGTCCAGCATCTGACGAAGAGCCATTTGCAGCTCTTGCCTTCAAGATCATGACAGACCCATTCGTAGGTCGTTTGACATTCTTCCGTGTGTACTCAGGTGTGCTTCAATCAGGTTCTTACGTATTGAACACTTCTAAAGGTAAACGTGAACGTATCGGACGTATCCTTCAAATGCACGCCAACAGCCGTCAAGAAATCGACACTGTTTACTCAGGTGATATTGCTGCTGCCGTTGGTTTGAAAGATACTACAACTGGTGACTCATTGACAGATGAAAAAGCTAAAATCATCCTTGAGTCAATCAACGTTCCAGAACCAGTTATCCAATTGATGGTTGAGCCAAAATCTAAAGCAGACCAAGACAAGATGGGTATCGCCCTTCAAAAATTGGCTGAAGAAGATCCAACATTCCGCGTTGAAACAAACGTTGAAACTGGTGAAACAGTTATCTCTGGTATGGGTGAGCTTCACCTTGACGTCCTTGTTGACCGTATGCGTCGTGAGTTCAAAGTTGAAGCGAACGTAGGTGCTCCTCAAGTATCTTACCGTGAAACATTCCGTGCTTCTACTCAAGCACGTGGATTCTTCAAACGTCAGTCTGGTGGTAAAGGTCAATTCGGTGATGTATGGATTGAATTTACTCCAAACGAAGAAGGTAAAGGATTCGAATTCGAAAACGCAATCGTCGGTGGTGTGGTTCCTCGTGAATTTATCCCAGCGGTTGAAAAAGGTTTGGTAGAATCTATGGCTAACGGTGTTCTTGCAGGTTACCCAATGGTTGACGTTAAAGCTAAGCTTTACGATGGTTCATACCACGATGTCGACTCATCTGAAACTGCCTTCAAGATCGCGGCTTCACTTGCTCTTAAAGAAGCTGCTAAATCAGCACAACCAGCTATCCTTGAGCCAATGATGCTTGTAACAATCACTGTTCCAGAAGAAAACCTTGGTGATGTTATGGGGCACGTAACTGCTCGTCGTGGACGTGTAGATGGTATGGAAGCACACGGTAACAGCCAAATCGTTCGTGCTTACGTTCCACTTGCTGAAATGTTCGGTTACGCAACAGTTCTTCGTTCTGCATCTCAAGGACGTGGTACATTCATGATGGTATTTGACCACTACGAAGATGTACCTAAGTCAGTACAAGAAGAAATCATTAAGAAAAACAAAGGTGAAGACTAATCAGTCCTCGCTCTAGAAGGAAGTCACTTAGTGGCTTCCTTTTGTCTTTAGAAAATACTTCTAAATATGGTAAAATAGTAGGAGAATAATGTGAGGAAAATGAATGTCAAACAGTTTTGAAATTTTGATGAATCAACTGGGGATGTCTGCTGAAATGAGACAGGATCCTGCTTTATTACAGGCTGATATTGAGCGAGTTGTGGTTCATAAAATTAGTAAGGTATGGGAGTTTCATTTCGTATTTTCTAATATTTTACCTATTGAAATCTTTTTAGAATTAAAGAAAGGTTTGAGGGAAGAATTTTCTAAGACAGGCAATAAAGCTGTTTTCGAAATCAAGGCTCGGTCTCAAGAATTTTCAAATCAACTTTTGCAGGCCTATTATAGAGAGGCTTTTTCTGACGGGCCATGTGCTAGTCAAGGTTTTAAGTCCCTTTATCAAAATTTGCAAGTTCGTGCTGAGGGCGATCAACTCTTTATTGAAGGCTCAGAGGCGATTGATAAGGAACATTTTAAGAAAAATCACCTTCCTAATTTAGCAAAACAACTTGAAAAGTTTGGTTTTCCAACTTTTAACTGTCAGGTCGAGAAGAATGATGTGCTGACCCAAGAGCAGGAAGATGCCTTTCATGCGGAAAATGAGCAGATTGTTCAAGCTGCCAATGAGGAAGCGCTCCGTGCTATGGAACAACTAGAACAGATGGCACCTCCTCCAGCGGAAGAGAAACCAGCCTTTGATTTTCAAGCCAAAAAAGCTGCGGCTAAGCCAAAGCTAGATAAGGCGGAGATTACTCCTATGATCGAAGTGACGACGGAGGAAAATCGTCTGGTCTTTGAAGGGGTTGTTTTTGATGTGGAGCAAAAAGTGACCAGAACAGGGCGTGTTTTGATCAACTTTAAAATGACTGACTACACTTCAAGTTTTTCTATGCAAAAGTGGGTCAAGAATGAGGAAGAGGCCCAGAAGTTTGATCTAATTAAGAAAAATTCTTGGCTCCGAGTGCGTGGGAATGTGGAGATGAATAACTTCACACGCGATTTGACGATGAACGTGCAGGATGTGCAGGAAGTTGTTCACTATGAGCGGAAGGATTTAATGCCAGAAGGTGAGCGCCGGGTTGAGTTTCATGCTCATACTAACATGTCGACCATGGATGCTCTACCAGAGGTTGAAGAAATCGTTGCGACAGCTGCTAAGTGGGGACACAAGGCTGTTGCCATCACGGACCACGGGAATGTCCAGTCCTTCCCACACGGCTATAAGGCGGCTAAGAAAGCGGGGATCCAGCTGATCTATGGTATGGAAGCCAATATCGTGGAGGACCGCGTTCCTATCGTTTATAACGAAGTGGAGATGGACTTGTCAGAAGCAACCTATGTGGTCTTTGACGTGGAAACGACGGGTCTATCAGCTATCTACAATGATTTGATTCAGGTTGCGGCCTCTAAGATGTATAAGGGGAATGTCATTGCTGAATTTGATGAATTTATCAATCCTGGGCATCCTTTGTCGGCCTTTACTACTGAGTTGACTGGAATTACAGATGACCATGTCAAAAATGCCAAACCACTAGAACAAGTTTTGCAAGAATTCCAAGAATTCTGCAAGGATACTGTCCTAGTCGCTCACAATGCGACCTTTGACGTTGGCTTTATGAATGCTAATTATGAGCGTCATGGTCTGCCAAAGATTAGTCAGCCAGTTATTGATACGCTGGAGTTTGCTAGAAACCTCTATCCTGAGTATAAACGTCATGGTTTAGGTCCTTTGACCAAGCGTTTTGGTGTGGCCTTGGAACATCACCACATGGCTAATTACGATGCGGAAGCTACTGGTCGTCTGCTCTTCATCTTTATCAAAGAGGTAGCAGAAAAACATGGTGTGACCGACTTGGCTAGACTAAACATTGATTTGATTAGTCCAGATTCTTATAAAAAAGCTCGAATTAAACATGCGACCATTTATGTCAAGAATCAGGTAGGGCTAAAAAATATCTTTAAGCTGGTTTCCTTGTCTAATACCAAGTACTTTGAAGGGGCACCACGGATTCCGAGAACGGTTCTAGATGCCCATCGGGAGGGCTTGATTTTAGGATCAGCCTGTGCAGAAGGCGAAGTTTTTGATGCGGTCGTTTCTCAAGGTGTGGATGCGGCGGTTGAGGTGGCCAAGTATTATGACTTTATTGAGGTTATGCCACCAGCTATCTATGCTCCCTTGATTGCCAAGGAGCAGGTCAAGGATATGGAGGAACTCCAGACCATTATCAAGAGTTTGATAGAGGTGGGAGACCGTCTTGGTAAGCCTGTTCTGGCTACGGGGAATGTCCACTATATCGAACCAGAAGAAGAAATTTACCGTGAAATTATTGTCCGTAGTTTGGGACAAGGAGCTATGATTAACCGAACTATCGGTCATGGGGAACATGCCCAACCAGCTCCTCTTCCGAAGGCTCATTTTCGAACAACCAATGAGATGTTGGATGAATTTGCCTTCTTGGGAGAGGAACTAGCTCGCAAATTGGTTATTGAAAACACCAATGCCTTGGTAGAAATCTTTGAGCCTGTTGAGGTAGTTAAGGGGGACTTGTATACGCCTTTTATCGACAAGGCTGAAGAAACAGTTGCCGAGTTGACCTATAAGAAAGCTTTTGAGATTTATGGAAATCCGCTGCCAGATATCGTTGATTTGCGGATTGAAAAAGAATTAACCTCTATTCTGGGGAATGGATTTGCCGTGATTTATCTGGCATCGCAGATGCTGGTGCAACGTTCCAATGAACGGGGTTACTTGGTTGGTTCTCGTGGGTCTGTCGGATCTAGTTTCGTTGCGACCATGATTGGGATTACAGAGGTCAATCCTCTCTCTCCTCACTATGTCTGTGGTCAGTGTCAGTACAGCGAATTTATCACCGATGGTTCGTATGGTTCAGGATTTGATATGCCCAATAAGGACTGTCCAAACTGTGGTTATAAACTCAGTAAAAACGGACAGGATATTCCTTTCGAGACCTTCCTTGGTTTTGATGGAGACAAGGTTCCCGATATTGACTTGAACTTCTCGGGGGAAGATCAGCCTAGCGCCCACTTGGATGTGCGTGATATCTTTGGTGAAGAATATGCCTTCCGTGCAGGAACGGTTGGTACGGTGGCTGCCAAGACCGCTTATGGATTTGTCAAGGGCTACGAGCGAGATTATGGCAAGTTTTATCGTGATGCAGAGGTGGAACGTCTAGCCCAGGGAGCTGCTGGTGTCAAACGAACGACAGGCCAACACCCGGGGGGAATCGTTGTTATTCCGAACTACATGGATGTCTATGATTTCACGCCTGTTCAGTATCCAGCGGATGACGTGACGGCTGAATGGCAGACCACTCACTTTAACTTCCATGATATAGACGAGAACGTCCTCAAACTCGATGTACTGGGACATGATGATCCGACCATGATTCGGAAACTCCAAGACTTGTCTGGGATTGACCCTAATGAAATTCCTATGGATGACGAAGGCGTAATGGCCCTCTTTTCTGGGACTGATGTGCTAGGAGTGACACCTGAGCAAATCGGAACGCCTACGGGCATGCTGGGAATTCCAGAGTTTGGGACCAACTTTGTACGTGGAATGGTGGACGAGACGCACCCAACGACTTTTGCGGAGTTACTACAGCTCTCAGGTCTGTCCCACGGTACTGACGTTTGGCTGGGCAATGCCCAAGATTTGATTAAACAAGGGATTGCTGACCTATCAACCGTTATCGGTTGTCGGGACGACATCATGGTCTACCTCATGCATGCTGGTCTGGAACCTAAGATGGCCTTTACCATTATGGAACGGGTACGTAAGGGCTTGTGGCTCAAGATTTCCGAAGAGGAACGCAATGGCTATATCGAAGCTATGAAGGCCAATAAGGTGCCAGAGTGGTATATCGAGTCCTGTGGGAAAATTAAGTATATGTTCCCTAAAGCCCATGCGGCAGCCTACGTTATGATGGCCTTGCGTGTAGCTTACTTCAAGGTTCACCATCCTATTTATTACTACTGTGCTTACTTCTCAATCCGTGCTAAAGCCTTTGATATCAAGACTATGGGTGCAGGCTTGGATGCTATCAAGCGCAGAATGGAAGAAATCTCTGAAAAACGGAAGAACAATGAAGCCTCTAATGTGGAAATTGATCTCTATACAACTCTTGAGATTGTCAATGAGATGTGGGAACGTGGTTTCAAGTTTGGCAAACTCGATCTCTACCGCAGTCAGGCGACAGAGTTCCTCATCGATGGGGATACCCTCATCCCGCCATTTGTAGCAATGGATGGTCTGGGAGAGAACGTTGCCAAGCAATTGGTGCGAGCGCGTGAAGAGGGAGAATTTCTCTCTAAAACAGAATTGCGTAAGCGTGGAGGGCTCTCATCAACCTTGGTTGAAAAAATGGATGAAATGGGGATTCTCGGCAATATGCCAGAGGATAACCAGTTGAGTTTGTTTGATGAGTTGTTTTAATAGTTTGAAATGTCTTGTGTAGGTTTGAGGTTGTATCATGATGGAAAAGAAAAAAAGAGCAACACCCTGGAAACCAGGGAAAGTTATTTCCATAAGTTTGCGAAATGGCGTTTACGTATTAGCACAAATGGTGCGTGATCCCTATCTGGTATTTTTCAACTATTTTAACGAGGAAAATAATTGGAAGGGAGTGACCTTGAAAGAGGAGGATATCCTCTTTTGTAAGGCTGTTACTCGCCAGTTTCTACGCTACAGTCCTGTAGCGATTGTCAAAGAAGTTACCCCCCTGTTAGATTATGAACTGCCTAAAGAATGGATTTATAGCCATATTGGAGGGCATCCTATTACTGTTTCGGTAAAGGGACGGGAGCGTCAAGTAGCTGGTTTTGGCCGATGCTGTTCTTTGGTTCTGGCGGATAAGGACAGTGGGCAACCGGAGGATAATCCACTTATGGGACTCTTCCAATCTTATATCATATCAGATATCAAAGAACAGGATTGGGATCGGGTAGGTCAGGCTGAACTTATGTCTATTGAAGTATTTCCAACACTCAACGAACGTCTCTATCTTTGCTTTCTTTATGGGAAAAATATAAATCCAGAACAAGATATCTCTTTAGGAAAGCCTCTACCTGATGACTATGAAACCTATATAGATATCCTCACAAATAGTCCAGAGGCACGACGCCTCTACCTAGGGGAGCATGAAGAATAAGAAAGGACATTTCATGAAACTAAGAATTTTTGCAGAAGATAAGCCGGCTGAGAAGGTATTTGAATATCAATTAGAACTTGCTGATCAAACAATTCTTCTATCAACAGCACTCTTGTCTGGTGCCATTGCTTTAGCAGGATTATTCGCTGCTTTGAAAGAAAAATAAAAATAGAAAAGAGAAAACAGAATGGTTTTACCAAATTTTAAAGAAAATCTAGAAAAATATGCGAAATTATTGGTTGCGAACGGAATTAATGTGCAACCTGGTCACACTTTGGCTCTCTCTATCGATGTGGAGCAACGTGAGTTAGCTTACTTAATCGTCAAAGAAGCTTATGCCTTGGGTGCGCATGAGGTGATCGTTCAGTGGACAGATGATGTCATCAACCGTGAGAAATTCCTCCACGCACCGATGGAGCGTCTGGACAATGTGCCAGAATACAAGATTGCTGAGATGAACTATCTCTTGGAGAACAAGGCTAGCCGTCTCGGAGTTCGTTCATCTGATCCAGGTGCTTTGAACGGTGTGGACGCTGACAAGCTTTCAGCTTCTGCTAAAGCTATGGGACTTGCTATGAAGCCAATGCGCATCGCAACGCAATCCAATAAAGTCAGCTGGACTGTGGCAGCCGCTGCTGGACTTGAGTGGGCTAAGAAAGTTTTTCCAAATGCTGCGAGCGACGAAGAAGCAGTCGATCTCCTTTGGGACCAAATTTTTAAAACTTGCCGTGTCTATGAAGAAGATCCTGTTAAGGCTTGGGAAGAGCATGCAGCTATCCTCAAGAGCAAGGCCGATATGCTTAATAAAGAGCAATTTTCAGCTCTTCACTACACAGCGCCAGGGACAGATTTGACACTTGGTTTGCCAAAGAACCACGTTTGGGAATCAGCTGGTGCTATCAATGCACAGGGCGAAGGATTCTTGCCAAATATGCCGACAGAGGAAGTCTTCACAGCGCCTGATTTTCGTCGCGCAGATGGTTATGTCACTTCTACAAAACCGCTTAGCTATAACGGAAATATCATCGAAGGCATTAAAGTAACCTTCAAGGATGGACAAATTGTGGATATCACTGCAGAAAAAGGTGATCAAGTCATGAAAGACCTTGTCTTTGAAAATGCGGGTGCGCGTGCCTTAGGTGAATGTGCCTTGGTACCAGATCCAAGCCCAATTTCTCAGTCAGGCATTACCTTCTTTAACACCCTTTTCGATGAAAATGCGTCAAATCACTTGGCTATCGGTGCAGCCTATGCAACTAGCGTTGTTGGTGGAGCGGAGATGAGCGAAGAGGAGCTTGAAGCTGCGGGGCTTAACCGTTCAGATGTTCACGTAGACTTTATGATTGGTTCTAACCAAATGGATATCGATGGTATCCGTGAGGATGGGACAAGTGTACCACTCTTCCGTAACGGAGATTGGGCAAATTAAGGAGATAATATGTTAGGAAGTATGTTCGTTGGTCTCCTAGTGGGATTTTTAGCAGGTACTCTGACCAATCGTGGAGAGCGAATGGGATGTTTTGGAAAAATGTTTCTAGGCTGGATTGGTGCCTTTATAGGCCACTTGCTTTTTGGGACTTGGGGACCGATAATAGCAGGAACTGCCATTATTCCGGCAGTACTAGGTTCCATGATTGTCTTAGCCATTTTCTGGAGACGAGGAAGTTAATTTCCTAAATCTGAAACGAAAAGGAGGTTAGTCATTGAGACAGCCTCCTTTTGATATGATATGATATAATAGTTCTATGAGATTAGATAAATTTTTAGTAGCCTGCGCTGTAGGGAGTCGGACTGAGGTCAAAAACTTGCTCAAGGCTGGGCGCGTGACGGTAAATGGTAAAAAAGAGAAATCAGCTAAATTGCAGATTGATGAAAAAATAGATGAGATTCGCTTTGATGGGCAAGTGTTGGAGTATGAAGAGTTTGTCTACTACATGATGAACAAGCCCAAAGGAGTTATCTCAGCGACTGAGGATCCCAAGCACAGAACCGTTCTGGACTTGTTGGATGACTTGGCGCGGAGTAAGGAAGTTTTCCCAGTAGGACGCTTGGATATTGACACGCATGGTCTTTTGCTCTTGACCAATGATGGTCAGCTGGCTCATGTTCTTCTTTCGCCCAAGCGTCATGTGGACAAGACTTATCTGGCACAAGTCAAGGGAATCATGACCCAAGAAGATGTGGAGACATTTGCTGAGGGTATTCCTCTCAAAGACTTTACCTGTCAACCCGCTATACTGGAGCTTGTATCCATAGATACAGAAAAGAATCAAAGCCAAATCCGTGTGACCATTGCAGAAGGGAAGTTTCATCAGATCAAGCGTATGGTGGGCTACTGTGGCAAGGAAGTGGTGGACTTGCAACGATTGACTATGGGAACTCTAGTATTGGATGAGAACTTGCAGCGAGGAGAATGGCGTCGTTTGACCAAGGAAGAATTAGAAGATCTCCTTGCGAATATTGCTTAATTTGATTTATATTCGAAAAGGTGAGGAAGAATATCCTTGCCTTTTATGTTTTTCAGTTGCTTCCTTTGTGAAAAGAGTTATAATAGACTGTAGAATAAAAGGAGGAATCTATGAACGCGATTCAAAAATCATTTACTGATAAATTATTTGCCAATTATGAAGCAAATGTCAAATACCAAGCGATTGAAAATGCTGTCAGCCACAACGGAATTTTTGCAGCTCTAGAACGTCGCCAAAGCCATGTAGACAACACATCTGTTTTCTCATTGGATTTGACCAAGGACAAGGTTACTAACCAGAAAGCGTCTGGTCGTTGCTGGATGTTTGCAGCTCTTAACACCTTCCGCCACAAACTCATTTCACAATACAAATTGGAAAATTTCGAGTTGTCACAGGCCCACACCTTCTTCTGGGATAAGTATGAGAAATCAAACTGGTTCTTGGAGCAAGTCATTGCGACTGCAGACCAAGAATTGACGAGCCGTAAGGTTAGCTTCTTACTCCAAACACCTCAACAAGACGGTGGTCAGTGGGATATGGTCGTTTCCCTCTTTGAGAAATACGGTGTCGTGCCTAAGTCAGTTTATCCTGAATCTGTTTCATCTAGTAGCAGTCGTGAGCTAAATGCCATTCTCAACAAATTGCTTCGTCAAGATGCTCAAATCTTGCGTGACTTGCTCGCT
This sequence comes from Streptococcus sp. 1453, assembly GCF_013276955.1. Lineage (NCBI taxonomy): Bacteria > Bacillati > Bacillota > Bacilli > Lactobacillales > Streptococcaceae > Streptococcus > Streptococcus sp. 1453. Next base: position 253,621 of record NZ_VMLZ01000005.1, on the reverse strand, counting down.
TCTGGCGCAGACCAAGCGACTGTTCAAGCTAAGAAAGAAGACCTCTTGCAAGAAATCTTTAATTTCCTTGCTATGTCACTAGGTCTTCCACCACGTAAATTTGACTTTGCTTATCGTGATAAGGATAACAACTACCAAAGTGAAAAGAGCATTACTCCACAAGAATTTTACAAGAAATATGTCAATCTTCCACTAGAAGATTACGTTTCTGTTATCAATGCTCCAACTGCTGACAAGCCTTACGGCAAATCTTACACAGTTGATATGTTGGGAAATGTGGTTGGTAGCCGTGCAGTTCGCTATATCAACGTTCCAATGGAGCGCTTGAAAGAATTGGCGATTGCCCAAATGCAAGCAGGTGAGACTGTTTGGTTTGGTTCTGATGTTGGCCAGCTCAGCAACCGCAAAGCTGGAATCCTTGCGACAGATGTTTATGACTTTGAATCAAGCATGGACATTAAACTTACTCAAGATAAGGCTGGACGTTTGGACTACAGCGAAAGCTTGATGACCCATGCTATGGTCTTGACAGGTGTTGACTTGGATGAAAATGGTAAGTCAACCAAGTGGAAGGTTGAAAACTCATGGGGAGACAAGGTTGGTGCAGATGGTTACTTTGTTGCCTCAGACGCTTGGATGGACGAATACACATACCAAATCGTTGTCCGTAAAGAATTGCTGACAGCAGAAGAACAAGCTGCTTACGAAGCAGAACCAATTGTGCTTGCACCATGGGATCCAATGGGAGCTTTGGCTGAATAAAAGCATAGAAAAAAGGAATCAGATTTTAGAACCTGGTTCCTTTTAAGTTGCTTGATTACATGATGTGAAGAACATGTGCCACAATACCCACTGCGAAGAGTGCAAGGATAATAGTGATTGGAGATACTTTTTTCTTAAGCAAGTACATGCAAAGTAAAGTAAGGAGTAGTCCTGATAGTCCAGGAATCAACATATCCAAGTTTTGTTGGAAAGTAGTAACTTTTTCAGGAGTTTGAGACAATCCTTGTCCTACTTGTGCGAATGCTTCTTGGATACCTTTAGATCCTTCTGGCAATTTATCCCAATGGATATAAGCCTTTTCATCTAGTTGAACTTTGGAAACATCGAAAGCAAATTTAATATTTACCCAGCGTTGAACAAGGACAGCAAGAATGAACATCCCAAGGATAGAAGCTCCTTTAGTGATGTCTTGAAGGATACCGCCAGACATATCTTTCGTGATTTCTGATCCAGCCTTGTATCCAACCTCTTGAACATACCACAAGAATGACATACGAATCAAGTTCCATGCAACAAAGAAGAGGAGTGGGCCCAAGATATTGCCAGTAAGGGCAAGTGAAGCACCGAGAGATCCAAGGATTGGGCGTACTGTAAACCAGAATACTGGGTCACCGATACCAGCAAGAGGCCCCATCATACCGATTTTAACCCCTTGGATAGCAGCGTCATCGATTTCCACACCATTAGCACGTTCTTCTTCAAGCGCAAGAGTAACCCCCATGATTGGAGCGGCTACGTATGGATGAGTGTTGAAGAACTCAAGGTGACGCTCAAGAGCAGCGATTTGATCTTCTTTTTTAGTGTAGAGTTTTTTGATAGCTGGAATGAGTGTATAAGCCCAGCCCAAGTTTTGCATCCGTTCAAAGTTCCAAGACCCTTGTAAGAAGGTTGAACGCCACCAAACTTTTTTACGATCTGATTTAGTTAATTGAAGTTTTTCAGTCATGATGTTTTCAGTCCTTTCTTATCTTAGTAGTCTTCTAGGATATCGCCGATTGGGTCGTTAGAAGTTGCGGCTCCTCCGCCACCATTTCCACCAGTTTTAGAAAGGTGAAGGTAGATAAGCGCGATAGCAACACCGATAGCACCAAATCCGATTAGAGTAATGTCTGATACGGCAGCGAGAACGAAACCAAGAGCGAAGAATGGCCATACTTCACGAGTTGCCATCATGTTGATAACCATAGCGTAACCAACGGCAACAACCATACCACCACCGATAGCCATACCATCTTTGAGCCAATCAGGCATAGCATTTAGAATGCTTTGTACAGTTTCAGTTGGTACCATAAGGAGAAGAGCTGCAGGAAGCGCGATACGAAGTCCTTGGAAAAGTAGCGCAATAAAATGCGCACGCTCCACAGCGCCGAAGTCACCTTTTTTAGCGGCAGCATCTGCAGTATGAACCAAACCAACTGAGATTGTACGAACAATCATAGTTAAGAATAGACCAGCAACGGCAAGAGGGATAGCAACCGCTTGGGCAACACCGATACCTGTCTTGGTAAAGTCACCACCAAGAACCATGATAATGGCAGCAGCGACAGAAGCAAGTGCAGCATCAGGAGCGATAGCAGCACCGATATTTGACCAACCAAGGGCAATCATTTGAAGCGATCCACCGAGGATAATCCCTGCTTCCAAGTGACCTGTTACAAGCCCAATAAGGGTACAGGCTACAAGTGGTTGGTGAAATTGGAATTGGTCGAGGACGCCTTCAAGACCTGCAAGGAAGGCTACAACGACTACTAAAACCATAGAAATAATAGACATCTTTAAAATCCTTTCATAAATAATGGCTTATTTGACATTGGCTTTGTTAATCAAGTCAAACAAATCTTTTTTAGAATCATTTGGTACTTTACGTACGTCAAATTCAACACCGAGGTCACGCATTTTTTCAAATGTAGCAACGTCTTCTTTGTCCATAGACAAAACAGTATTGACCAATGTTTTACCTGTTGAGTGAGCCATAGAACCAACGTTAAGAGTTTTGATTGGCACGCCGCCTTCGATGGCACGAAGAGCATCTTGAGGTGTTTCAAACAAGATAAGGGCATGTGTTTCTCCAAAACGTGGGTCTTTTGAAACCTCAATCAGTTTTTGAATTGGAACCACGTTAGCCTTGACATTACCTGGAGCTGCTTGTTTAATCAATTCTTTACGAAGGTCGTCTTTAGCCACGTTATCTGAAGCCACGATGATACGGTCTGCTTTTGAATCTGGAGTCCAAGCAGTTGCAACCTGACCGTGAAGTAGACGTGTGTCAAGACGGGCAAGATTGATTTTCAATTTACCGTCTCCAATGACCGTTCCTTCTGGGATAGCAGCTTGGGCAACTGGAGCAGCTGCAGCGCTTGCTACTTCCTCAACTGGGTTTAGCTCTTCTGGAAGAGCCTTGATGCCATCTTTGGCTTCTTTAATAATATTCGCAGCGACTTTTTCTACACCTGCAGCAGCGTCCATCAGGCGCTCTGTATAGGCTTGAATCAACATCGGTAAGTTCAGTCCTGTGATGATGGCAAACTTACGCTCAGGATTTTCTCCCATCACGCGGCTAGCTTGGTTAAATGGAGATCCACTCCAAAGGTCAGCCAAAACTAGAACCTCATCTTCTGCGTCAAATGCAGCAACAGCGTTATTAAACTTAGCGTATAGATCATCAGGGCCTTCATTTGGCATAAAGGTTACAACTTGAACCTTTTCTTGTTCACCAAAGATCATAGATCCTGACTGATGAATACCCGCAGCAAATTCGCCGTGGCTCGCAATAATGATTCCGATACTCATTATTGTCATTCCTCCTTTTTTGTTTTAGTTTTCGTTTAAGAAAACTTTAAGACTTTTTAAGTATAAACCGTTTTCATCTAAAAATCAACTATTTATCATAAAATAATTAAAAAGATTACATCTGAAAATGTTGATATATTGAGTTTTAGAGAAGTTTTTTTGAATCCATATTTAAAAATTTAATATAAAAAAGTTGGAAGAAGCTTCCAACTTTTAAAATAAGTTTCTATGAAATTAGTGGGTGAAGTCGAGTACCATACGTCCTTGGATTTGACCTTTTTCCATTTCGTCGAAAATGGCAACAGCATCTTCTATTGGACGTTTTTGAACAACTGGGACTACCAGACCTTCTGCACCGAATTGGAAAGCTTCTTCCAAGTCTTTACGAGTTCCAACAAGAGAACCGATAACTTGGATTCCATCGAGGACTGTTTTCACGATGCTGAGTTCCATCATTTCAGAAGGAAGACCGACAGCGACGACGCGACCACCAGCACGAACGGAGTCAACAGCCTGGTTGAAGGCAACTTTAGATACAGCAGTTACGACAGCTGAATGAGCTCCTCCATCAGTTTTTTCTCTGATGAGTCCTGGTACATCATCAACTTCTAGGCCGTTAATAACGACATCAGCACCGACTTCTTTTGCAAGGGCAAGTTTGTCATTGTTGATATCAACTGCGATGACATGAGCATTGAATACTTTTTTAGCATATTGAACAGCTAGGTTACCAAGCCCACCAGCACCATAAAGGACAACCCATTGGCCTGGTTCAACTTTTGCTTCTTTAATAGCTTTATAGGTTGTTACGCCAGCACATGTGATAGAAGAAGCTTGGGCTGGATCAAGTCCGTCAGGAACTTTGACAGCATAGTCAGCAGTTACGATACATTGTTCAGCCATACCACCGTCTACTGAGTAGCCGGCATTTTTCACTGTACGGCAAAGAGTTTCGCGACCAGTTGTACAGTATTCGCAAGTGCCACATCCTTCAAAGAACCAAGCAACGCTGACGCGGTCGCCGACTTTAAGGCTTTTTACATCTGGGGCAATTTCTTTAACAATACCAACACCTTCGTGACCTAGAACACGTCCTGGTACTTGACCAAAGTCACCATGGGCAACGTGGAGGTCAGTGTGGCAAACACCACAGTATTCAATTTCTACAAGTGCTTCCCCAGTTTCAAGTGGACGGAGTACTTTTTCTTCAACAGCAACACCAGTGCTTTCTGGATTTACAACAACAGCTTTCATAGCTATCCTCCTTTATATTGACCGAGAACAGGGACAACGGGACTGGATTGATTTTTTGTCAACAGAGTCGAGTGTTACGAGCTCTCTTGTATTTATATGTGAATTATATCACAAAAGAAAGCCTTTTCCAAGGTTTTGGAGGCAAAAAGTAGAACAATCGATTAACTGGTTGATGAGACTGTGAAAAGAGCACAAAGACCAGCTCGCAAGCTAGTCAGTATGGACTATAAGAATAAGTCTTGCAGGGTTTTGGCAACCCCATCTTGGTCGTTGGTCAGAGAAATTTGCTCATCTGCATAGGGGAGTAGCTCTGGATTGGCATTTTTCATGGCATAGCCCTTCCCTGCAAAAGCGAGCATTTCGGTATCATTGTGTTCATCTCCAAAAGCAATCAAATCTTTTTTGTCACGGTTCATTACCTCGAGCAAGTAGTCTAAGGCGAAGGCCTTGTTGACACCTTTTGGGGTACACTCAAGGATATTGAGCGGACCTCCCCAGGTATTGATAGACAGTTGATGCTGGTAGAAGGCGTTCATTTCTTTTGCCAAGGCATATTTGTCACTGGCTCTGGTCTGTAACAGGATACAGTTAGGATCTTTGGTTACTAACTCAGGCTGAAATTGATCTTCAGGCTGGAAAGCTTCTACACCAAATAGTTTGGGATTGGCAATTTCTTCATTAGGATTTGTAATGTAGAATTTTTTACGATATTCTCCAGCTATAAAATCGGCTTGAATGTCCTCTGAACGTCGAACCATGTCTAAAAGATATTTTTTGTCTACAGTCAAACACTTTTCAAAATCCCAAACTTGGTCTGGTAAATGAGTAAGGGAGCCGTTGAAATTAATCATAGGAGTGTTTAAGTCTAGTTCATGGTAAAAATCTTTTGACATGCGGTAAGGGCGCCCTGTCGTAATAATAACTTGATGGCCTTTTTCAGCAACTTTTTTAATAGTTTCTTTGGTAAAATCAGAAATTTGACTGTCTGAGTTGAGCAGGGTTCCATCCAGGTCTAGTGCAATAATTTTTTTCGTCATATAAACCTTTCTAGTGTCTTTCCAGATAAGATGTCTTCTATTATAACAAAAAGCAGACAGAAAAGCAGATTTCAAACAAAAAATGAAATTTCATCAAATTCTTAAATAAATCAAACAAAGATATTGAAAAAGTGAATGATAAATGATATAATTCTATTATTGTTCGTAAAAATTAAAAGGAGATTGATAATGGACAAATTATTTAAACTAAAAGAGAACGGTACAGACGTTCGTACAGAGGTTCTCGCTGGTTTAACAACTTTCTTTGCAATGAGCTATATTCTCTTTGTAAACCCACAAATTCTTTCGCAAACAGGAATGCCTGCTCAGGGTGTATTCCTCGCAACGATTATCGGTGCAGTTGCTGGTACCCTGATGATGGCCTTCTACGCCAACTTGCCATATGCTCAAGCGCCAGGTATGGGACTCAATGCCTTCTTTACCTTTACAGTTGTATTCGGGCTTGGTTATTCATGGCAAGAAGCCCTAGCTATGGTCTTCATCTGTGGAATTATCTCATTGATTATCACCTTGACAAATGTTCGTAAAATGATCATTGAATCGATTCCAAATGCTCTTCGCTCAGCTATTTCAGCTGGTATCGGTGTCTTCCTTGCTTACGTGGGAATTAAGAATGCTGGACTTTTGAAATTTACGATTGATCCAGGTAACTATACTGTTGTAGGAGAAGGAGCTGACAAAGCGCAAGCAACCATTGCGGCAAATGCTTCAGCAGTTCCAGGCTTGGTCAGCTTTAATAATCCAGCTGTTTTGGTTGCTCTTGCAGGACTTGCCATTACTATCTTCTTTGTCATTAAAGGGATTAAAGGGGGAATTATCCTCTCTATCTTGACAACAACTGTTCTTGCTATTGCAGTTGGTTTGGTAGATTTGTCTAGTATCGATTTTGCTAATAACCATGTTGGTGCAGCTTTTGAAGACTTGAAGACAGTCTTTGGTGCAGCTCTTGGTTCAGAAGGTTTGGGAGCTTTGGTTTCAGATACAGCTCGCTTGCCTGAAACTCTCATGGCCATTCTTGCCTTTTCGTTGACAGATATTTTTGATACAATTGGTACTTTGATCGGTACAGGTGAAAAAGTTGGTATCGTAGCGACAAATGGTGAAAATCACCAATCAGCCAAATTGGACAAGGCTCTTTACTCTGATTTGATTGGAACGACAGTCGGTGCCATTGCAGGTACTTCAAATGTAACGACTTATGTCGAGTCTGCTGCTGGTATTGGTGCAGGTGGACGTACTGGTTTGACAGCCTTGGTTGTAGCTATCTGTTTTGCGATTTCAAGTTTCTTTAGCCCACTTCTAGCGATTGTACCAACAGCCGCTACAGCTCCAATCTTGATTATCGTTGGGATTATGATGTTGGCTAGCTTGAAAAATATTCATTGGGACGATATGTCTGAAGCGGTTCCTGCCTTCTTCACATCTATCTTTATGGGATTCAGCTACTCTATCACTCAAGGGATTGCAGTTGGTTTCTTGACTTACACTTTGACTAAGCTTGTCAAAGGTCAAGCTAAAGATGTTCATGTCATGATTTGGATTTTGGATGCCTTGTTTATCCTTAACTACATCAGTATGGCACTATAAATGCTATAATATAAAAAGGGGTTCTCCCCTTTTTATATTATAGTTACTTGAAAATTGCTTCAAACTAGGTAGGTGATTTTGATTGAATGGTAGGAGTATGATTGATGATAAAAAAGAATATTTGGGATGAAGTATTAAACAGGGGGAAGTGGTTAATAATCTTTCTAGTAGGGCTTTTGTTTTCTCAGTTTCCTTTAGTCCTAGCAACTTTTTTAACTAGCAGAAAATTTCCACTGCTTCAAGCTGGACTATTAGTAGGGGCCTTATCTCTTGTGGTTTTAACTGTATTTATAGTAGGTGCTAGGAAAACACAGTTGGCTAGTTTTGGTTTATCGTTTTTCAAGGCTAAGGATTTGGCTAGATTGGCCTTAAGCTATCTAGTGATTCTTGCCTTTAATATTCTTGGTGTGGTCTTACTGCGTTTGATGAATGAAACAACAACCAGCAATCAATCAAATATTAATGATTTGGTCCAGAATAGTTCCTTAATTTCCAGTTTTTTCTTACTGGTTCTAATAGCTCCTATTTGTGAGGAGATTTTATGTCGAGGAGTGATTCCTAAAAAACTCTTTCGTGGTAAAGAAAATGTGGGTTATATAGTCGGTGCTATTATCTTTGCCTTGCTTCATTTACCGACAAATCTACCTTCTCTTCTTATCTATGGAGGAATGTCAACTGTGCTAACTTGGACAGTTTATAAAACCCAACGTTTGGAAATGTCTATCTTACTTCACATGATTGTTAATGGGGTTGTTTTCTGTTTGTTGGCTCTTGTGGTGATTATGAGTCGGACATTAGGGATTTCTGTTTAAGATTTTTGACAATTGCTTACTTGTTTCTACTGGGAAAAAGATGAATGCAATCGTGTCCATCTTTCTCTTTTTATGGTAAAATAGAGAAATAATATGATGAAAAGCCTTGAGGGAGTGACCGATATGTCAAGTAAAGCCAATCATGCAAAGACAGCTATTTGCGGAATTATCAATGTAACCCCAGACTCCTTTTCGGATGGTGGTCAATTTTTTGCTCTTGAGCAGGCACTCCAGCAGGCTCGTAAATTGATAGCAGAAGGGGCTAGCATGCTAGATATCGGTGGAGAATCGACTCGGCCTCGGCCGGGAAGTAGCTATGTTGAGATAGAAGAGGAAATCCAGCGTGTTGTTCCAGTGATTAAAGCGATTCGCAAGGAAAGTGATGTCCTTATTTCTATCGATACTTGGAAGAGTCAGGTGGCAGAGGCTGCTTTGGCTGCTGGTGCCAATCTAGTCAATGATATCACTGGTCTTATGGGTGATGAAAAAATGGCCCATGTGGTAGCTAAGGCTGGAGCGAAAGTAGTCATCATGTTTAATCCAGTTATGGCTCGACCTCAGCATCCTAGCTCGCTCATCTTCCCTCATTTTGGATTTAATCAAGCTTTTACAGTGGAAGAGTTAGCTGACTTTGAAACATTGCCAATCGAAGAATTGATGGAGGCTTTCTTTGAACGAGCACTAGCGAGAGCTGAGGAAGCTGGGATTGCACAAGGAAATATCCTGTTGGATCCAGGAATCGGCTTTGGGCTGACCAAGAAAGAAAATCTCCTCCTTCTACGGGACTTGAATAAACTCCATCAGAAGGGCTATCCAATCTTTCTTGGAGTGTCGCGCAAGCGGTTTGTCATCAATATCCTTGAAGAAAATGGTTTTGAAGTCAATCCTGAGACAGAACTTGGTTTCCGCAATCGAGATACGGCTTCGGCTCATGTAACTAGTATTGCTGCAAGACAGGGTGTAGAAGTGGTGCGCGTGCATGACGTAGCTAGTCACAGGATGGCAGTTGAAATTGCCTCCGCTATTCGTCTGGCTGATGAAGCGGAAAATTTAGATTTAAAACAATATAAATAAGATGAAAGAAATTCAAAACAATCAGTGGATTGCTAACTACCGGACGGATCAACCGCATTTTGGCTTGGAACGAATGGTGGAGCTGTTAGCTTTGCGTGGTAATCCCCATCTCAAACTCAAGGTTATCCATATCGGAGGGACCAATGGCAAGGGTTCGACCATTGCTTTTTTGAAAAATATGCTAGAAAAGCTAGGGCTGAGAGTTGGGGTGTTCAGCTCGCCCTATCTCATTCATTATACAGATCAGATTAGCATCAATGGGGAATCAATCTCAGAAGAGAGGCTAGAAGCTCTCATGGCAGACTATCAGTCTTTGCTGGAGGGAGAAGCGGTCGCCAATTTGCAAGGGACAACCGAGTTTGAGATTATCACAGCCATAGCCTATGACTACTTTGCCTCAGAGCAAGTAGATGTGGCTATCATGGAAGTGGGCATGGGTGGACTTTTGGATAGTACCAATGTTTGCCAGCCAATTTTAATAGGAATTACGACTATTGGACTGGACCATGTAGCCCTACTTGGTGACACCTTGGAAGCCATAGCAGAGCAGAAAGCTGGTATTATCAAACAAGGAATTCCCTTAGTGACAGGTCGTATCGCTCCAGAAGCTTTGGCTGTGATTGACCGCATTGCGGAAGGGAAAGATGCGCCGAGCTTTGCCTATGGGACAGATTATCAAGTTCGTCATCAAGAGAGTGTAATAACGGGTGAAGTCTTTGACTATACTAGTGCTCTCAGACAAGGTCGCTTCCAGACTGGCCTGCTTGGCTTGCACCAGATAGAGAATGCTGGGATGGCCATAGCTTTACTTGATACTTTTTGTCAAGAAGATGGTCGAGAGCTAGCAAGCAATCACTTGCTTGCTCAAGCCTTGGAAGAAACAAGTTGGCCGGGGCGTCTGGAGGTCGTGTCAAGGAACCCCTTGATGATCTTGGATGGGGCCCACAATCCCCATGCTATCAAGGCTTTATTGGCAACCTTGCAAGAACGCTTTGCGGATTATCGTAAGGAAATCCTCTTTACTTGTATCAAAACCAAGGCCTTGGAGGATATGTTGGACTTGCTGGGGGCCATGCCAGATACCGAGCTTACTCTGACACATTTTGACGATAGTCGGGCGACTGATGAAAAAGTGCTTGAAGAGGCAGCTAAGTCTAGAAATCTCAGCTACAGAGATTGGCAGGATGTTCTAGAGCAGAAATTGACAGATAAAAAAGAAGAGAAACAAACAGTTAGGATTGTCACGGGTTCCTTGTATTTCTTGAGCCAAGTGAGAGCCTATCTGATGGAGAGGAAGAACGAAAATGGATACACAAAAGATTGAAACAGCTGTAAAAATGATTATCGAGGCTGTAGGAGAGGACGCTAACCGAGAGGGCTTGCAGGAAACACCTGCTCGTGTAGCCCGTATGTACCAAGAGATTTTTTCAGGTCTTGGTCAAACAGCGGAGGAGCATTTGTCAAAATCCTTTGAGATTATTGATGACAACATGGTAGTAGAAAAGGATATTTTTTTCCATACCATGTGTGAACACCACTTCTTGCCATTTTATGGGAAAGCGCATATTGCCTACATTCCAGATGGTCGTGTGGCAGGCTTGTCTAAGCTAGCCCGTACGGTTGAAGTTTATTCTAAAAAACCACAAATTCAAGAACGTTTGAATATCGAAGTGGCCGATGCCTTGATGGACTATCTAGGAGCTAAGGGAGCCTTTGTTGTCATTGAGGCAGAACATATGTGTATGAGTATGCGTGGTGTCAGAAAACCAGGCACTGCAACCTTGACGACAGTAGCTCGTGGTCTATTTGAAACAGATAAGGATCTCCGAGATCAGGCTTATCGTTTAATGGGACTATAAAAAGAATCCGCTTTGGGCGGATTTTTCTAGAAAGGAATCATTATGGATCAACTGCAGATTAAGGATTTGGAAATTTTTGCCTATCATGGTCTTTTTCCGAGTGAGAAAGAATTGGGCCAGAAGTTTGTCGTTTCAGCCATCCTATCCTATGATATGACCAAGGCAGCGACAGACTTGGATTTAACAGCTTCTGTCCATTATGGAGAACTGTGTCAGCAGTGGACGACTTGGTTTCAGGAAACGAGTGAAGATTTGATTGAAACGGTAGCCTACAAACTGGTAGAACATACCTTTGAGACCTATCCTCTTGTCCAAGAAATGAAGCTGGAACTGAAAAAACCTTGGGCGCCAGTGCATTTGCCGTTAGATACTTGCTCCGTAACCATCCATCGCCGTAAGCAACGAGCCTTTATCGCCCTAGGAAGCAATATGGGGGATAAGCGAGAAAACTTGAAGCAAGCCATTGAGAAGATGCGAAATCGAGGTATCCATATTCTCAAAGAGTCCAGTGTCTTGACGACGGAGCCTTGGGGTGGTGTGGAGCAGGATAGCTTTGCTAATCAGGTGATTGAGGTAGAAACATGGTTGCCCGCACCAGTCTTGTTAGAGACCTTGTTAGCCATTGAGTCAGAGATGGGACGGGTGAGAGAAGTGCATTGGGGACCTCGTTTGATTGATTTGGACTTGCTCTTTGTAGAGGATCAGATCCTTTATACAGATGACCTTATCTTGCCTCATCCTTACATAGCGGAACGCCTTTTTGTCCTTGAGTCCTTACAGGAAATTGCGCCTCATTTTATCCATCCGACATTAAAGCAACCTATTCGCAACTTGTATGATGCTTTGAAAAAATAGAAAAAACTCTAGTTTTCAGTCACTTGCAACTGAAGGCTAGAGTTTTTATACTCTTCGAAAATCAAATTCAAACCACGTCAGCTTCCATCTGCAGCCTCAAAACAGTGTTTTGAGCTGACTTCGTCAGTTCTATCCACAACCTCAAAACAGTGTTTTGAGCAACCTGCGGCTAGCTTCCTAGTTTACTCTTTGATTTTCATTGAGTATTAAAATAGGTCATTTTCTTCTGGGAGGAGGATAGTTTCTCTACCATCCATGTCTAAAACCAAGACTCTCGGGGGATAAAGAGGGTCAAAGGGATGGTTAAAATCAAAATCAATGGCTGTAGGGAGGTGTTGACTTGAAAAGTGGAAGGTAATTTTTCCTTGGTTATTGAGCAATTGAAACTCGAGTTCCTCCTCCAATTCAAAGACATTTTTTAAGAAGTGGTCGATGATATACCAAAAAGAGTCAATAACGTCATCAGGCAAGCTGGTAACAATGCCAAAACTAGCTGACCGCATGTGGGTATTGGTAAAAGCCATATTTCTACCCCCTTTCTTTCCCTTATCATACAGCAAATAGGATTAAAAATCAAGAAAAGGTGATTTTTTGAAAAGGATTTTAGCTACAGGGAAAAATTCCCAAAAATCTACCGAAGTTACCTTTAGAAAAATATTTTTCATATCTATTGACTTTTAGGGGTGAAATTTGGTATTATAGTAGGCGGTATTGTTTACCCCATTTGAAAGGCCCCGGAACCTTCCAAATACTTTTCGATGGGAAGGAACACCCATCACCGTAAACAAAAATCGAACTATATATAGGAGAAATCATGAACAAAACAACATTTATGGCTAAACCAGGCCAAGTTGAACGTAAATGGTACGTAGTTGACGCAACTGATGTACCACTTGGACGTCTTTCTGCAGTAGTTGCTAGCGTACTTCGCGGAAAAAACAAACCAACATTTACACCACACACTGATACAGGTGACTTTGTGATTGTTATCAATGCTGAAAAAGTTAAATTGACTGGTAAAAAAGCAACTGATAAAATCTACTACACTCACTCAAACCACCCAGGTGGATTGAAACAAATCTCTGCAGGTGAACTTCGTTCTAAAAATGCAGTACGTTTGATCGAGAAATCAGTTAAAGGTATGCTTCCACACAATACTCTTGGACGCTCTCAAGGTATGAAGTTGAAAGTATTTGTTGGAGCTGAGCACACTCACGCTGCACAACAACCAGAAGTTCTTGATATTTCAGGACTTATCTAAGGAAAGGAACAATAAAGTATGTCACAAGCACAATATGCAGGTACTGGACGTCGTAAAAACGCTGTTGCACGCGTTCGCCTTGTTCCAGGAACTGGTAAAATCACTGTTAACAAAAAAGATGTTGAAGAGTACATCCCACACGCTGACCTTCGTCTTGTCATCAACCAACCATTCGCAGTTACTTCAACTGCAGGTTCATACGACGTTTTCGTTAACGTTGTAGGTGGTGGATACGCTGGTCAATCAGGAGCTATCCGTCACGGTATCGCTCGTGCCCTTCTTCAAGTAGACCCAGACTTCCGCGATTCATTGAAACGCGCAGGACTTCTTACACGTGACTCACGTAAAGTTGAACGTAAGAAACCAGGTCTTAAGAAAGCTCGTAAAGCATCACAATTTAGTAAACGTTAATTCGAGAGAATTACTATACTTACAAAGAGCACCTTTCGGGGTGTTCTTTTTTATACTTTCTTACTAAATTGGTGCAATTGATACAGTTGTTATGACTTTAGTCGCTTACAAATATGGCTGCAATCTGACAAGGTCTGTTGCTCAAAACGTTAATCAATACGATTATATCAAGGTTTTAAAGTACTAAAAAGTTTACCTTATTGTTGGTTTTTATACTCTTAAGAAATCAAAAGCAACATAAGTCGTCATTCTAAAATCAGTATTTGGAGTTGTGCGAAATCAGTTTTTGAATTTTGTCTAGTCTTACTTCAGTTTCCTCTGAAGTTAAGTTTTTACTCAGCATCATTAGTTAAAAAGGAAAAAGAATACGTTTTATATTTGGGTTTGAGGTTTATAAAATAGGATAAGCGCACTGAATATTAAGGTGTTATAGACAAAATAAAATTTTTAAAAGCTACATAGAAATATGGTATAATGTAACTAAAGGAGGTAGTATATGTCCTTAGATATAGATAAAGAAAAGATGACAATCATGGGAGTCGCTTTTGAAAATCGGTCCGTTTTTAAGAGTGTTTGGTATGCTTTAAGTACTAATATGATTGAAGGATGGCGACCTACGGTTAGAGATGTTGAAAAATTACGAGATGAAGCTCTTGCTCTGGGGACGGCTTAATGAAGCGTAAATATTATGATTCTTATGACTATATTGATCCAGATAATTTATATACCTATCCAGATTCTTCAGTTCTAAGAAATAAGCAGGAAGAACGAGATGAGCAAAAAGCATGCGAGCTTGAATATCGTATGGTTGCTAGTAAGAGTTTGAAATTATTTATCAATCCTATCTTAGAAAGGTTGAAAAGGGATAACTCTTTCATAACATCTTGATTTGTTAAAAGATATTTTGTCCACTACATTTTTTCAATTGACTATTATTTGTCATAGATAGAACATTGCATTCAGAATAATGAAAAACGCATCAAAATGGTGCGTTCTGTTTTTATGCTACAATAAAAGGAGGAAAACAAATTGAAAATTTTTAAGGGAGAGTTTTATCGAATCTCTGTATTAACAGACAAGTTAGTAAGGTTAGAATACTCTCAAACTGGAAGTTTTGAGGATAGAACGACACAACTTATCTATAATAGAGATTTTGGTCAAGTTTCGTTAGATTATATCGAGACATCAAACGTACTAGATATTATGACGGACTATTTTCATCTGCACTTTAATAAAGGAGAATTTAACGCCGAAAATTTATTTATAGAGTTAAAAGGAAATTTTGCCGTATATGGTAGTCGCTGGTATTTTGGTGAATCTATTGAAACGTTAAAAGGAACAGCTCGGACTCTGGATGAGGCAGATGGAGCAATCTCGTTAGAAGATGGAATTATTAGCCGAAATGGTATAGCCTTATTGGATGATTCTCAAGGATTTATTTGGGATGAACAGTCTGGTTATATTGAGAGAGAAAATCAAATTGACCTGTATTTCTTTGCCTATGGGCATGATTATAGAGGAGCAATCAGAGACTTTTACCATTTGACTGGTTCAACACCCTTGTTGCCAAGATATGCTTTAGGAAATTGGTGGAGTAGGTATTGGCCTTATACGTCGGATGAATATTTGGATTTAATAGACAGATTTGAAACAGAGAAAATTCCATTATCTATCGGTGTTTTAGATATGGATTGGCATATAACTGACATTCCAGCTCGTTTTGGAAGTGGCTGGACAGGATATAGTTGGAATAAAAACTTAATACCAAATCCAGAACAGTTATTGCAACAACTTCATGATAGGAAGTTAAAACTCTCTTTAAATGTCCATCCTGCTGATGGTATACGGGCTTATGAAGAAGCTTATCCTCAAGTCGCCAAACGATTAGGGTTAAATGTAGAACTAGAAGAACCTGCCATTTTTGATTTTTTTAATCCCTCTTTTAGAGAAGCTTACTTTAAAGATGTTCATTATGAGCTAGAAAAGCAGGGAGTAGATTTTTGGTGGATTGACTGGCAACAAGGGACACAAGGCATGTTGGATCCACTGTGGCTTTTAAACCATTATCACTATCAGGATAGTTGTAAAAATGCAGAAGGTGGCTTGATTTTATCAAGATATGCAGGTCCTGGTAGCCACCGCTACCCTGTTGGTTTTTCAGGAGATACCATTATTAGTTGGAATTCCTTAAGATTTCAACCTTATTTTACAGCGACAGCATCAAATATCGGTTATAGTTGGTGGAGCCATGATATCGGTGGGCACATGCTGGGGGATTATGACGAAGAGCTACAAACTAGATGGCTACAGTTTGGGGTTTTTAGTCCGATTACTCGCTTACATAGTTCTAGAAGTCCCTTTAATAGTAAAGAACCTTGGTTTTTTTCAGAAACAACATCTAAGATTATGAAGAAATACCTTCGTTTGAGACATCAGATGATTCCCTATCTATACACTATGAATGTACAGACACACGAGGAAGGTGCCCCATTAATCAGCCCGATGTATTATTTCTACCCAGAGAATGATGAGAGTTATAATGTTCCAAATCAATACTTTTTTGGAACAGAACTGATGGTGGCTCCCATTGTAGAAAAGATGGACTTGGCATTCAAATCTGCAAAAGTGGATGTATGGTTCCCTGAAGGTGAATGGTATGACTTCTTTTCAGAGAAAAAATATACAGGTGGTGTGAAGTTGAGTGTTTATAGAGACATTTCGACTATACCTGTGTTTGCAAAAAATGGTGCAATCATTCCCTTGGTTGGTTCTGAGATAGATATGGGTGTTGATTTACCTGAAGTTGTAGATTGGTATGTATTCCCAGGCAAACAACATTCTTTTGAAATGATTGAAGATCAAAATGGTCAAAGATATAAAACAAGATTATCAATCGACTGGGAAATGGGGATGGTAGAGCTAACATTACAAGGAGATTCTAGTATCGTTCCAAGCAATAGAAAACATAGAATTCATTTTAAAGGAACGAATGTGTCTATAATTGAATTGCCAAATAAGAATGATACAGCTAGATTTGAATGGAAAGATAATAAAACGACATCTCTAAATGATGAAGTTTTTAGACTACTAAAGCCGGCTTCTCTTCCATATGAATTAAAAGATAGATTGTTAAATCAATTTATCAATGTCAAAAATTCTCATGAGTTAATGAATATCTTGCATCATCAGGATAAGGAATTGAGAGGGCGTTTGTTGGAAATGATATTTACTAATGAAAACTAATTGAGATAATTAGAAAGTCATTTGTTTAGTGTATATGAATATTCTGTATGGTATTCGTTATCACTGGTCACATTGAAAATGTGAAATAAGTAGCTACAACATAGACTTTACAACACTTCATGTTTCATATCATGGGGTGTTTTTCTATTTAAGTCAAAGCCCATCAAAAAATCCCACTATTCATTAGGCTAAAGGAAACCTAATCATAGTGAGATTGTGAATTATAGTAGTTTTTGTATGGCCTCTTCAATTTGTTTTGGGTCTGTTTTTGAAGAGAAGCGTTCAAAGACCTGCCCATCACGACCGATGAGAAACTTAGCGAAATTCCATTCGATTCGTTTTCCTAGTGGGCCGGATTTCTGGTCTTTTAACCAGACATAGAGAGGGTCTGCTTCCTTACCGTTGACCTTAATCTTGGCAAAACGTGGGAAGGTGGTTTGAAAATGTAGGCTACAGAAGGCGTTGATTTCCTCTGCGCTGCCGGGTGCTTGTCCCATAAACTGATTGCAAGGGAAATCCAATATTTCGAAGCCCTGATCTTGATAGCGTTCATAGAGTTCTTGAAGTCCTTGGTACTGGGGCGTTAAACCACATCCAGTAGCAGTGTTGACAACCAAGAGAACCTTACCACGATAGCTTTCCAAGGGAGTTGATTGGTTGTTTTGGCCTAAAACGGAAAAATCATAAAGTGAAGTCATGAGGGCCTCTTTTCTTTTTCTACATTGTAACAGTTTTTACTTTTTTCGTCGAGTCGGATGGAAGATGTTGTTGAAAAATAGGTCCTTGATACAATAGAAACCGTTTACAAACAGCTTAAAAAAATGGTGTGGTTTAATTAAACCGGGTTACTTAGTTGCTATAAATCTCTAATTTGAGATTTAGTTCCTATTGATTTATTGGAGTGTATACATGCAAACAAAAACAAAGAAACTCATTGTGAGTTTTTCTTCACTTGTTTTATCAGGATTTTTATTATACCATTATCTGACAGTTGGAGCGGAAGAAACGACTACGAATACCATTCAGAAAAGCCAGAAGTTCAGTATCAGCAAAGGGATGCAAAAAATTTAGTTGAAAATGGTGATCTTGGTCAGACGGAGGACGGAAGCAGTCCGTGGACAGGAAGCAAAGCTCAGGGGTGGTCAGCTTGGGTAGACCAGAAGAATAGTTCTGCAGATGCCTCAACTCGAGTTATTGAGGCTAAGGATGGGGCTATCACTATCTCAAGCCATGAGAAATTAAGGGCAGTGGTTCACCGTATAGTCCCTGTTGAAGCTAAGAAAAAGTATAAACTGCGTTTCAAGACTAAAACAGATAATAAAGTCGGGATTGCTAAGATTCGTATCATTGAGGAAAGTGGTAAGGACAAGCAATTGTGGAATTTTGCAACGACGTCAGGAACAAAGGACTGGCAGACCATTGAAGCAGACTATAGTCCGCGACTTTAGATGTTGATAAAATCAAGCTGGAGTTATTCTATGAAACGGGAACTGGGACTATTTCTTTTAAGGATATTGAGCTGGTAGAGGTAGCAGACCAGCCTTCTGAGGATTCTCAAACAGATAAACAGCTCGAGGAAAAGATTGATTTACCAATTGGGAAAAAACATGTCTTTGCTCTTGCAGACTATACTTATAAGGTAGAAAATCCTGATTTTGCTTCAGTCAAAAATGGAATTTTAGAACTTCTTAAGGAAGGGACAACCAATGTCATTGTCAGTAAAGATGGCAAGGAGGTGAAAAAGATTCCTTTGAAGATTTTAGCCTCTGTTAAGGATGCATACACAGCCCGTTTGGATGACTGGAATGGTATCATCGCTGGGAATCAATACTATGATTCTAAAAATGAACGGATGGCCAAATTAAACTAGGAACTGGAAGGAAAGGTGGCTGATAGCCTATCCAGTATTTCAAGTCAGGCGAGCCGCACCTATTTGTGGGAAAAATTTTCAAATTATAAAACGTCTGCGAATCTAACTGCTACTTATCGGAAATTGGAGGAGATGGCCAAGCAAGTGACCAATCCTTCTTCTCGTTATTATCAGGATGAAACCGTTATTCGAACAGTTAGGGATTCCATGGAATGGATGCATAAACATGTCTACAGTAGTGAAAAAAAGCATTGTTGGGAATTGGCGGGATTATGAAATCGGTACACCTCGTGCCATCAACAATACCTTGCCTCTGATGAAAGAATACTTCTCTGATGAGGAAATTAAAAAATATACAGATGTGATTGAAAAATTTGCGCCAGATCCCGAACATTTCCGAAAGACGACTGATAACCCATTTAAGGCCCTAGGTGGATATGGGAAGGGTAAAAGTAATAGCTGGTTTACTGCGTAAGGATGACCAAGAAATTTCTTCTACCATTCGTTCGATTGAGCAAGTGTTCAAGTTGGTAGACCAAGGTGAAGGTTTTTATCAAGATGGATTCTATATCGACCACACCAATGTTGCCTATACGGGTGCTTATGGGGATGTCTTGATTGATGGCCTGTCTCAACTGTTGCCAGTCATTCAAAAGACCAAGAGCCCAATCAATAAAGATAAAATGCAAATGATGTACCACTGGATTGATAAATCGTTTGCCCCTTTGCTGGTGAATGGAGAGTTGATGGATATGAGTCGTGGACGCTCGATCAGTCGTGCAAATTGCGAGGGGCACGTGGCCGTAGTAGAAGTGCTAAGAGGGATTCACCGGATAGCGGATATGTCTGAAGGAGAAACCAAACAACGTTTGCAGAGTCTTGTGAAGACCATTGTTCAATCGGATAGTTATTATGATGTCTTTAAGAATTTGAAGACTTATAAGGATATCAGTTTGATGCAATCTTTGTTAAGCGATGCTGGAGTCGCAAGTGTTCCAAGAACCAGTTACCTATCTGCCTTTAATAAGATGGATAAAACAGCCATGTACAATGCAGAGAAAGGGTTTGGATTTGGCTTGTCACTCTTTTCCAGTCGTATCTTGAATTACGAACACATGAACAAGGAAAACAAATGTGGTTGGTATACGAGTGATGGGATGTTCTATCTTTACAATGGCGATTTGAGTCACTATAGCGATGGCTACTGGCCAACAGTTAATCCATATAAGATGCCTGGTACGACAGAGCCAGATGCTAAGAGATCGGATAGTGATACAGGTAAAGTTCTACCGTCTGCTTTCGTTGGAACGAGCAAACTAGATGAGGCCAATGTGACAGCAACCATGGATTTCACTAACTGGAATCAAACACTGACTGCTCATAAGAGCTGGTTTATGCTGAAGGATAAGATCGCCTTTTTAGGAAGCAATATCCAAAACACTTCAACAGATACTGCTGCAACTACAATTGACCAGAGAAAACTGGAATCAAGTGTTCCATATAAAGTCTATGTCAATGATAAAGAAGCCTCCCTCACGGAACAAGAAAAGGATTATCCTGAAACCCAAAGTGTCTTCTTAGAATCGTCCGATTCGAAAAAGAATATTGGTTACTTTTTCTTTAAGAAGAGTTCAATCAGTATGAGTAAGACTGTCCAAAAGGGATCTTGGAAGGATATCAATGAAGGACAGTCAGACAAGGAAGTTGAAAATGAATTTCTTACGATTAGTCAGGCTCATAAGTAAAATGGGGATTCTTATGGCTATATGCTCATCCCTAACGTGGATCGTGCCACCTTCAATCAAATGGTAAAAGAGTTAGAAAGTAGTCTCATCGATAACAATGAGACCCTTCAGTCTGTTTATGATGCCAAACAAGGAGTTTGGGGCATTGTGAAATATGATGATTCTGTTTCTACTATTTCCAACCAATTCCAAGTCTTGAAACGTGGGGTCTATACCATTCGAAAAGAAGGGGATGACTATAAGGTTGCCTACTACAATCCTGAAACCCAGGAATCAGCTCCAGATCAGGAAGTCTTTAAAAAGTTAGAACAAGCAGCTCAACCACAAACTCAGGATTCAAAAGAAAAGGAAAAATCTGAAGAAGAAAAGAACCATTCGGATCAAAAGAATCTCCCTCAGACAGGAGAAGGTCAGTCAATCTTGGCAAGTCTAGGGCTCTTGCTACTTGGGGCGGCTTATCTATTCCGTAGAGGAAAGAATAACTGATTTGTTCATCATCTAAGATGAATCACATGAAACTGTGGAAAATAGAAAAAATTCGAAGAAGGTCAAACATCTTCGGATTTTTCTTTTAAAAAGAGTCTGGAACAAAAAGATTTTGATTTTAGGAATTCTTTATTATAAATTTTAAAAATCGATAGATTAGACAAAAAAGCGAACAATACAGAATTCTGAGTGTCAGATAACTCGTTTTGTTCGCTTTTTATATTTGAGGTCAGACTATTGTCCCAGACTCTTTTCACTTCATTTTATCTGAGTGTAACATACTGTTGGGCAATCTCGCTAATGCGGTCAAAGTCGCCTTGGGAAGCGAGTTTATTGAGTTCGCCACCAATTCCAACGGCGTCTGCACCAGCAGCGAACCATTGAGGAATGTTGTTTAGGCCGACTCCTCCGGTTACCATTACGGAAACTTGTGGGATCGGTGCCTTGACTGCAGAGATATATGCTGGACTGAGAGCACTACCTGGGAAGAGTTTAATGATTTCACTACCGGCTTCAAGTGCAGTCGTTATCTCTGTGAGAGTAATACAGCCTGGAATGTACGGAGTGCTATAGAGATTGCACATTTTTGCAGTTTCAGCATGGAAAGATGGAGAAACAACGTAATTTGCTCCGGCTAGAATAGCATCTCTAGCAGTTACGGCATCAATCACAGTACCTGCACCGATACAAACACTTTGATCGTCCTGATACAAGTCTACAAGTTCCTTGATGATTTGCCCTGCATACTGATTGGTATAGGCGATTTCAATAGCTTTGATACCTCCCTTGATACAAGCAATCGAGGCTTGCAGTCCTTCTTCCTTTGTATTTCCTCGAATAACAGCGACAATTTTTTGTTTTTTTAGTTCAATAATCGTATCTGATTTGGTCATGTAATTCTCCTAACGAATGATATCTTGTGCATTTGCCAGTAATTTTTCAATACTAGTTTCGGAAGTGGAGAGATGGTCTCCTGGAAGAGTACATTTGAGAGTTGCGCTCGCAACTGCAAAGTCAATGGTAGTTTTTAAGGAGGAATGATGGAGTAGTTGATAAAGGGCACCAGATATAAAGGCATCCCCGCTACCAACTCGTTGATAGACTGCAGTTTTTAGTTGGACAGACTCTTCAAATCGTTCTCCCAGAGCATAGGCCTGATAGACATTTTTGTCTTGTTCATCACTAGAGCGGAGGGTATGGAAAATGGCCTTGAAACCATAGGCTTCTTTTAATTGTCGCATGCGATTTTCCACCTCTTTTAGGCTGGCTCTGTCTCTTGGGAACATCTCTAGATTTTGGTCATCAATCATGAGAGGATCAATACCAAAGCAATAGTCAGCGAAACGTGCAAACTTAGAAAATTCATACTTGGCTTCTAGGACTGAAATCATCTTTGTTCTCAGATTGAGATCCATTGAAACGATAATCCCTCGGCGCTTGGCTTCTTCCAAGAGTAGGAGAAGGAGCGTACGAACCTCTTGACCGATAGCTACAGTGATTCCACTAAAATGAAAATGGCCAATCCCCTGAAAGAGAGAATCCATATCTAGCATGTTTGGCCGAATCTGGCTGATACTCGTATGCTTACGATCGTAGAAAACTTCACTTTGACGACAACCAAAGCCGTTCTCCAAAAAGTAGAGGCCGATTCGATCGCCAAGCCGACAGATTGAACTGGTATCGATTTGGTGCTGTTTCAAGAATGTGAGAAAACGATCTCCAATCTCGTTGGCAGGGAGTGCGGTAAAGACTTTCGTTGAGATACCCAGGGCTTGCAAATTACAAGCGATGTTAATTTCTGATCCGCCAAAATAAGTCGAACTAGCAACATGATCGCCGATACTGGTGGCATCTAATGGTGAGATTCGAATTAATGGTTCGCCAAACAGTAATATTTTCGTCATCCATTAGTTCCTTTCTGGTTTAGAATAGCTTTACTTGGCTAATACTTCTTTCAAATAAGTAGCGACTTCATCATCTTGGCAGTTTTCAAAGAAGTATTCTTGGAAGTATTTGCCAGAGATGGTGTCTTTGAGGAAGTCTTGGTCGATTGTTTTAAGGATGGTCATCAAATCATTGTAGGTGATTTGTTTCACCTCGTTTAAGATACGAGCGTTGCGTTGTTCAGGGATTACACGTTCTCTTGGGTAGCCACCGCCCATTTCTTCAGCAAATAAGCGTTCAAACATCAATTTGAGGGTCAGTTCTGCCCCCCAGCCAAATCCTTTGGCATAAGGGATAGACAAGGCGTTACCACCATTGATTTGAGAATAAAGGTAAGCGTCAGTTGGGTCCACTGCTAGACCACAGACAACACCAGGGAAGCTGTTTAAAGCAAGCATAGCTCCTACACCCGTACCACAGCCGGTAACAACAAAGTCGACTGCTTTTGTATTTAAAAGGATGGCAGCCATTAGGCCGTTTTGTACGTATGTTAATGGGTTTTCACCTTCTTCTCCACGCATACCATAGTTAAATAATTGGTAGCCTTTTTTATCTGTTGCTTCTTTTAGACTATCGTAAATAATGTGATTCTTACTAGCTTGACTATTTTCATTGATTAATGCGATTTTCATAAGATCCTCTTTCTATTTTTACTCAGGTTGTTTTCCGATGTAGGATAAGATACCGCCATCTACATATAGGATGTGGCCATTGACAAAGTCGCTGGCATCACTAGCGAGAAAGACAGCAGGGCCCATTAAATCTTCAGGATTTCCCCAACGTGCAGCAGGTGTTTTTGCAATGATGAACTGGTCAAATGGGTGGCGAGAACCATCTTCTTGCAACTCACGAAGAGGTGCTGTTTGAGGAGTGGCAATATAACCCGGCCCGATTCCGTTACATTGGATATTGGCTCCACCGTATTCAGACGCAATGTTGCGGGTCAACATTTTCAAGCCGCCTTTAGCGGCAGCATAAGCGCTAACCGTTTCACGTCCCAGTTCGCTCATCATCGAGCAAATATTGATAATCTTTCCATGCCCTTTCTTTATCATAGAAGGAATGACTGCTTTTGAAACGATAAATGGTGCGTTTAAGTCAATATCGATGACCTTACGGAAATCAGCGGCGCTCATTTCGCACATTGGAACGCGGCGGATAATACCAGCGTTATTAACGAGGATGTCAATGACACCAACCTCTTGTTCGATTTGCTTGACCATGGCTTGGATACCGTCCTCGTCTGTCACGTCACAGACATACCCATGGGCTTCGATGCCAACTTCACGATAAGCTTCAATCCCTTTATTGACCAGGTCTTGATTGATATCATTAAAGACAATAGTAGCGCCGACCTCAGCGTAGGATTTGGCAATAGCAAATCCAATTCCATAAGAAGCGCCGGTGATGAGAGCAATTTTTCCTTTTAAAGAAAACTGCTCAATTGAGAATGATGTATTTGTCATTTGATACTTCCTTTCAAATTTGTTAAGACTTCTCTATAACCAAATTATATTCTAGTAAACCGGTTTTGTCAATAATTAAATATTTTTATTTCTGAAAATCTTTGCTTTCCTAAAAAAAACGGAAGATTTTGAAGTTTCTGTCTATTGTAATGGTTAAACAAGCAATGAAAGCGCTAATATTTTTTTGAAAAAACTATTGACAAGATAAAAATAAAGGTCTACAATGTAAAATATAGAGTAAACCGGTAAACTCAAAAAAGAAAGGAGAAAAGATGAAAATTGTACTTGTAGGGCATGGACATTTTGCCACAGGGATTTATAGTTCTTTACAATTGATTGCAGGCAATCAAGAAAATGTGGAGGCGATTGACTTTGTGGAAGGAATGTCAGCAGATGAACTCAAGCAAAAAATCTTACTTGCAATTTCAAATGAAGAAGAAGTTTTAATCCTAAGTGATCTCTTGGGAGGATCGCCATTCAAGGTTTCTTCTACCATAATGGGAGAAAATCCAGCCAAAACAATGAATGTTCTCTCGGGTTTGAACTTAGCTATGTTAATGGAAGCAGTCTTTGCTAGAATGGCTCATAGCTTTGATGAGGTTGTTAATAAATCAGTAGTGGCGGCTCAGGGCGGAGTCGTAAATGGTAAAGAATTGTTTTCAACGGATGCAGAGGAAGAGGAAGAAGATTTCGAATCGGGTATTTAAAGGGTAAAAGAATGATAAAAAAGGTTACGATTGAAGAAATAAAATCGCCTGAGCGCTTCTTAGAAGTACCACTTCTGACGAAAGAAGAAGTCGGCCAGGCAATCGATAAGGTTATTCGGCAGTTAGAACTCAACCTTGACTATTTCAAGGAAGATTTCCCGACGCCAGCTACCTTTGATAATGTCTATCCAATCATGGATAATACGGAATGGACCAATGGTTTCTGGACAGGAGAACTGTGGTTGGCTTATGAATACAGTCAACAGGATGAATTTAAAAACATCGCTCATAAAAATGTTCTTTCTTTCCTGGATCGTGTCAATAAGAGAGTAGAATTGGATCACCATGATCTCGGCTTCTTGTACACACCGTCTTGTATGGCTGAATATAAGATAAATGGAGATGGAGAGGCCAGAGAGGCAGCCTTGAAAGCTGCAGATAAGTTGATTGAACGCTATCAAGAAAAAGGTGGTTTTATTCAAGTTTGGGGAGACTTGGGCAAGAAAGAGCATTACCGTTTGATTATCGACTGCTTGCTCAACATCCAACTCTTATTCTTTGCTTATCAAGAAACAGGCGATCAAAAATACTACGATATTGCAGAAAGCCATTTCTATGTTTCAGCTAATAATGTAATCCGTGATGACGCTTCGTCCTTCCACACCTTCTACTTTGATCCTGAGACAGGTCAACCCCTTAAAGGTGTAACGAGACAAGGGTATAGTGATGATTCATGCTGGGCACGTGGTCAATCATGGGGAGTCTATGGTATTCCTTTGACTTATCGTCACCTGAAAGACGAGTCCTGCTTTGACTTGTTTAAGGGTGTAACCAATTATTTCTTGAATCGTCTGCCAAAAGATCATGTTTCTTATTGGGATTTGATTTTTAATGATGGTAGTGATCAATCACGAGATTCTTCAGCAACAGCTATCGCTGTCTGTGGGATTCATGAAATGCTAAAACATCTCCCAGAGGTGGATGCTGACAAAGATATTTATAAACATGCTATGCATGCCATGCTTCGTTCTTTGATCGAACATTATGCAAATGATCAATTTACCCCTGGTGGGACAAGTCTCCTCCACGGTGTGTACTCATGGCATTCAGGTAAAGGAGTGGACGAAGGCAATATCTGGGGTGACTACTATTACCTAGAAGCCCTTATCCGTTTCTACAAGGATTGGAACCTATATTGGTAGGAGGAGAAATATGACAATGCCAAATATTATTATGACCCGTATCGATGAACGGTTGATTCATGGGCAAGGACAACTTTGGGTAAAATACCTAGGTTGTAATACGGTCATTGTTGCCAATGATGAAGTAAGCACGGACAAGATGCAACAAACTCTGATGAAAACAGTTGTACCAGACTCAGTTGCCATGCGTTTCTTCCCTTTGCAAAAGGTGATTGATATCATTCACAAGGCTAATCCTGCTCAAACGATCTTTATCGTTGTAAAGGATGTAAAGGACGCTTTAACCTTGGTAGAAGGTGGTGTCCCTATCAAAGAAATCAATATTGGGAACATTCACAATGCCTCTGGTAAAGAGCAAGTGACACGCTCTATCTTCCTGGGTGGAGAGGACAAGGCAGCTCTCAAGGAATTGAACCAAACTTATCAAGTAACATTTAATACGAAAACAACTCCAACAGGAAATGATGGAGCTGTTGAAGTCAACATTATGGACTATATTTAAAAGAGGAGATCGTTATGTCGATTAATGTATTTCAAGCGATTTTAATTGGATTATGGACAGCTTTCTGTTTTAGTGGAATGCTGTTAGGAATTTACACCAATAGATGCATTGTTCTGTCATTTGGTGTCGGAATTATTCTAGGTGATTTGCCTACTGCTCTTGCAATGGGAGCTATTGGTGAATTGGCTTATATGGGATTCGGTGTTGGTGCTGGAGGTACTGTTCCACCAAACCCAATCGGACCTGGTATCTTTGGTACCTTGATGGCTATCACTAGTGCTGGTAAAGTCAGTCCAGAAGCGGCTCTTGCCCTCTCTACTCCGATTGCTGTGGCGATTCAATTCTTACAAACTTTCGCCTACACTGTACGTGCTGGTGCGCCTGAAACGGCGATGAAGCACTTGAAAAACCATAATTTGAAGAAATTCAAGTTCACTCTAAATGCAACAATTTGGTTATTTGCCTTTATTGGATTTACCTTGGGTTGCTTGGGTGCCCTTTCAATGGATACCTTGTTGAAACTCGTAGACTACATTCCACCGGTATTGCTTACAGGTTTGACAGTTGCTGGTAAAATGCTCCCAGCTATCGGTTTTGCGATGATCTTGTCAGTGATGGCTAAGAAAGAGTTGATTCCCTTTGTCTTGTTGGGATATGTTTGTGCAGCTTATCTAAACATCCCAACAATTGGTATTGCAATTGTAGGTACTATCTTTGCTTTGATTGAATTTTATAACAAGCCAAAAACAGCGAATCATGTGGTAGAGGAGGAAGCACACGATGACTGGATCTAACAAATTAACAAAACGTGATTATCTTAAAACGTCTTTGCGGGCATTCTTTTGTCAAAATGGATTTAACTATAGTAACTATCAAGGGTTGGGATATGCCAATGTGATGTATCCTGCTTTGAAAAAACACTATGGAGAGGATCAGGAAGGTTTCTACCAAGCCTTGGAAGAAAACTGTGAATTCTATAATACCAACCCACACTTCCTGCCTTTTATTACCAGTTTGCACCTTGTAATGTTGGAAAATGGCCGTCCGGCAAAAGAGACACGTAGCATCAAGATGGCCTTGATGGGGCCATTGGCAGGTATTGGGGATTCTCTTTCTCAATTCTGTTTAGCTCCATTGTTCTCAACCATCGCCGCTTCTTTTGCTCAAGAAGGCCTGGTTGTCGGTCCAATCTTGTTCTTCCTAGCGATGAATACGATTTTGACAGCGATTAAATTGTCAACTGGTCTCTATGGATACAAACTAGGAACGACTGTGATTGATAAACTAAGTGAACAGATGGCAACGATTTCTCGTATTGCTAATATTATCGGTGTAACCGTAATTGCTGGTTTGGCAGCGACATCTGTGAAGATTATGGTGCCAATCACCTTTGCTGCAGGGGAAGTTAAAGCAGATACCAAACAAAGTATCGTAAGTATTCAGGGAATGCTTGATAAGGTTGCTCCAGCTCTTCTACCAGCCCTATTTACACTTTTAGTTTACTACTTGATCAAAGAAAAGAAATGGACAACATATAAACTCGTTATTTTAACAGTTATCATCGGAATTATCGGAAGCTGGCTTAAGATTCTAGCTTAATGGATACAACATTGTTTTATGGAATAGTGATTGTCTTGGCAGTGAGCCCCCTTTTACTGTCAAGCTTTCATTCTATTCGTCAGCAAAAGTTGCTTCGCAAACAGATGGAGCAACGAAAAGAGTATTTAGCTTCTTTAACATCTGGTGATGAAGTGTTGTTATTGTCTGGAATTCATGGAAAAATCATTTCTATCAAAGATGACTTGGTCTCCTTGCAGATTGCAAAAGGTGTGGTCATCTATGTAGAAAAGGAAAGTGTAATGGGAAAGACAAAAGAACTGCTTTTTAAGTAGTTCTTTTTCTGGTAATAGATAATGAAAGAAGAAAGAAGACAATTTTTTGAAAGAATTGATGGGGATCAATATCGTGATTATATCTTGTCCCACTGTTCACAAGACTATGAGAAAGTCAAGCGTTCCCTTGAACGCTTGATGGACAATCGTTTTATGTTTGATAGTCCTTGGGATATGGAACCTTGTTCAAAAATCCATCAAATCCAGCCGATGGTGTGGAATCAAGTATTTGAAGATGATCCAGAATGGGCTTATATGCTCAATCGACAAGAATATCTCTTGCAGTTTATGATAGGGTACCTGGTAGAAGGAGATAAGGGCTATATCCAAAAGTGCAAGTTCTTTCTATTTGACTGGATTGAGCAGGTGAGAGAATTTCGTCCTCAATCTTTGATGACTAGAACCTTGGATACGGGTATTCGTTCCTTTACTTGGTTGAAACTACTCTTGCTCCTCTTGAAATTTGACCTGCTAGAGGAGGAAGAACTAGAGAAAATTTTGGTCAGTCTAGAAAAGCAGATTGACTTTATGAAAAGCCATTATCGCGCCAAGTACACCCTTAGTAACTGGGGAATTTTACAAACGATTCCGATACTTGCAACCTATCATTTCTTTTCAGATAAGATGGACCTAGAAGAAGCTTACCATTTTGCTTCAAAGGAGTTGAAACAGCAGATCGAGACGCAGATTTTAGAGGATGGAAGTCAGTTTGAACAGTCGATTCTCTATCATGTAGAGGTTTATAAAGCCTTGCTGGACTTGTGTCTCTTGCTTCCGGACTTGCAAGATAGCTTTCAAGAGCTGCTGGAAAAGATGGCGACTTACATTCAAATGATGACAGGTCTAGATGGACGGACCTTGGCTTTTGGTGATAGCGATTCTACAGAAACGACAGAGATTTTGAGCCTGTCTGCTATGGTTTTGAACAAGGAAGACCTTCTTAACGGTCTGGATGTTAAAGTCGATTTACTTAGCCTCCTGTTCCTGGGGCGAGAAAAGGTCAAGCGACTGCAGGAATTTGAAAAGAGAGCTTGGCAGCCTAAGTTCAGGAGCTTTGAAGATTCTGGGCATGTTTGCATTAAGGATGAACATCGTTATCTATTTTTTAAAAACGGTCCGCTGGGAAGTGCCCATAGCCATAGTGACGAGAATAGTTTTTGCTTACAGTATCAAGGCCAACCGATTTTCATAGATACTGGGCGTTATTCTTATCGGGAGGTAGATGAACGTTATCTCTTAAAGAGTGCTTGGAGTCATTCGACCTGTATAGTAGATGGGAAAGCTCCAGAAAGGATCGTGGGATCCTGGGAATATGAATACTATCCTCACTCCCTGTTTTGTCACCACAAAGAAAGAGAGGGAGTGCATTATATTGAGGGGGCGTATTTGTCAGCAGAACCTGATTTGCCTTATCTTCACAGGAGAAAAATCCTCATGTTGGCAGAGGATGTATGGCTCTTGGTAGATGATATCAGGTGTCAAGGTCAGCATGAGGCGTTGACTCAGTTTATCCTTGACAAGGATGTGACCTATCAAGATGGGAAAATCAATCAGTTGAAACTATGGAGTGAAGTTGATTTTGATTTGGAAGCTACGATCATTTCTCCTAAATACAACGAGCTTGAAAAAACTAGCAAACTCATCAAACACCAATTCTTTGAGAATCAGATGCTGGATTATACAATCATTGCGCATGAGAGTTTTGAAATCATCCGTCATTCTGTCTACCAGACAGATGGTCATCAAGTAGAAAATGCTCTGGCTTTTGAAGTGAAAAATGACGAAACAGACAAGCTGATTCTGTTATTAAGCGAGGATATTTGTGTAGGTGAAAAATTATGCCTAGTTGACGGAACAAAAATGCGTGGAAAATGTCTAGTATATGATAAAATAAATGAGAGAATGATTCGCTTGCAGTGCTAGAAATAGGCGTTTTGAATAGTGAATATGTTATAATGAGTATTAGTAGGAGGTGTTTTAGATTGGAGAAGAAACTGACCATAAAAGATATTGCAGAAATGGCTCAGACCTCGAAAACAACCGTGTCATTTTACCTAAACGGGAAATATGAAAAAATGTCCCAAGAGACACGTGAAAAGATTAAAAAAGTTATTCATGAAACAAATTACAAACCGAGCATTGTTGCGCGTAGCTTAAACTCCAAACGAACAAAATTAATTGGTGTTTTGATTGGTGATATTACCAACAGTTTCTCAACCCAAATTGTTAAGGGAATTGAGGATATCGCCAGCCAGAATGGCTACCAGGTAATGATAGGAAATAGTAACTACAGCCAAGAGAGTGAGGACAGGTATATTGAAAGCATGCTTCTCTTGGGAGTAGACGGCTTTATTATTCAGCCTACCTCTAATTTCCGAAAATATTCTCGTATCATCGATGAGAAAAAGAAGAAAATGGTCTTTTTTGATAGTCGGCTCTATGAACACCGGACTAGCTGGGTCAAAACCAATAACTATGATGCCGTTTATGATATGACCCAGTCCTGTATCGAAAAAGGTTATGAGCATTTTCTCTTGATTACAGCGGATACGAGTCGTTTGAGTACTCGGATTGAGCGGGCAAGTGGTTTTGTGGATGCTTTAACAGATGCTAATATGCGCCACGCTAGGCTAACCATTGAAGATAAGCATACGAATTTGGAACAAATTAAGGAATTTTTACAAAAAGAAATCAATCCCGATGAAAAAACTCTGGTATTTGTTCCTAACTGTTGGGCCCTACCTCCAGTCTTTACCGTTATCAAAGAGTTGAATTATAACTTGCCACAAGTTGGGTTGATTGGTTTTGACAATACGGAGTGGACTTGCTTTTCTTCTCCAAGTGTTTCGACGTTGGTTCAGCCCGCCTTTGAAGAAGGACAACAGGCTACAAAGATTTTGATTGACCAGATTGAAGGCCTCAATCAAGAAGAAAGGCAACAAGTCTTGGATTGTAGTGTGAGTTGGAAAGAGTCGACTTTCTAAGATGAAAGGGAAATAACTGGCAACCTCTGTTAAGAAATAAAATAATCCCATCTAGCATGAACTGGATGGGATTATTTGTCTATAAAATGAGAAATTACGGGAGTAATCTCCTAAATCAACTATTTTTGATTTACTTCTTTAACTACTTGATAAAAGTTATAGAAGTAGACCAAACTTGAGATGATGGTTACGACTAGGAATATTGGAAATTTCCATTGGATGGAGTTTCTTGATTTTCTTGGTTCAAGACTGAAAAATCGTATAGTGAAGTCATTGCTTACTTTTCTCCTTCTGTTTGGTATTTTTAGGAGTTTTCTCCTCCTGAAGTGATAGAAATCCGTAGGTCAGGGTTCCGAAAATACTACCGATAATCAGGCCATACATCAGGAAAGGACCACTTTTATCAAATTGCATGAGCAACTTTCCAAAATCTGAAAAGGACATCTGCTGAACGAAGACTTTATGAAAGATGAGTAGGGTAAAGAGGCCAATCTGAATACCGATAAACACAACCCAGCTTCGGAATTTGATTTGGGCTTTGCTGTAGGTTTTGAGGATGATTTCTGACTTGTCATCTTTTTCCAGATGGAGTTCTTTGACGGCTCTTTGAGTTTTTAAAGTAATGAAAAAAATGAGTCCAGAGTAAACGTAGGGCATGGCATAGAGAACGGCCTCTATGAAGCGTCCAAATAACAGATAAAACAAGAAGAGGAAGAAGGAAGAATAAACGATTTGAACCATAGAACGGGCACAAGCTTTGTAGATAATCTCTTGTCGGCATTCATCAAAAGGACCCTGAATATGAAAGAGATTTCGAAGCAGGCGAGTGGTTAAGTCTTCTTTGTTCATGCTAATAACCTCCTAAATGAGCAGTTTTACTGACTTTCTTTTACGAATTGATAGAGATAATAAAGATAAGTGATAGAAGAAAGGATAGCGATAGTGAACAGTAAATAATATTTCCAACCGCTTGAGATGAGCATCAGTTGTGGTAAAGATAGAATCATAAAGCATAGTGCTAAGTTGAGTATGCGTGTTTTTTGGGAGTCAATCTTTAGATAAGTCAGTCCTTTGTTAAGGGCTGGAACAAAGACTAGCACGAGGAATATCTCTCTGATTAAGTTCCCTGAAACGATGATGAAGATGAGCAGAGAACTGAACAAAATATGATAGGTCAGTAAAGTTAGTAATGATTTCATAGGTACCTCCTAATCCTGGTCTTTTTTAGCTCTTGCAATACGAAGTGAGTCGACAATATGCATCATCACTCCGAAAAAGAAAGCTCCCAGTATAGTTTTAAAAATATGTTTTGTATTTAGAAGAGAAGTGATAAAATTTGGATTTTCACTTGTTAGGGTATCAATGAGTGGAATTATAAAAAATATCACTGTTCCATAAATCGAACCTGCTTTCAGACCAGGATAACGTAACTGTTTCTTTTCTTTTTTCATGAGTTTCCTCCTAATCATTATCTTGATCTTTCTTAGCTTTAGCAATGCGACGGGAGATGATAATTTGTATAATCACTCCGAAGAAGAAAGAATGGAGAATACTTGAAAAAATATTTTTAAAAGCGAGAAGAGACTGAAGATAGTCCTGACTCTCACCTAGCAGTATATGGAGAAGAGGGGTTGTAAAAAAACTCATTAATCCATAGACTATCCCAGCTTTCAGACCTGGGTAATGTAGTTGCTTACTTTCTTTCTCACTCAGCATATCTGGTTCAATAGTTGTAATCCCTGTTTTTTGCATTTGGTAGGTGAGATATCCAGCAACGATGAGGGCAATCACTAAAATTAGAGGAGGATAGACTAGAGCCACTAGTTGAGGATATTTATAGGCCAGAACGAGCGGAATAAGATTGCCGAAAATCATCAGATAAAAGAGGAAGATAAAGACTTGGTTACCTATACGGTCTGCCTCGCGTCGTTTGTATTCGTCAAGGGGATCAGAAATACCGTATGTGCGCTTGATCAGTTTTTCAGTGAAGGTTTCTTTTTTCATGAGTTGGCTCCTTTTTTAAAAATCATCCTCCCAAAAGAGACTGTTGAGGTCAGTTTGGAGGCTGCGGGCGAGATTGAGACAGAGTTCCAGAGTCGGATTGTACTTGTCGTTTTCAATCATGTTGATGGTTTGTCTCGAGACACCGATATCCTTGGCGAGCTCGAGCTGGGAAATGCCCAGTTCCTTGCGAAATTCTTTCACACGATTCATCTGGTCTCCTTTCTGATTTATGTCGTATATATTTGACTACATTATATTCTTCTATGGACTGAATGTCAAGCATATTTGACATATTTCTTAAAGAAATCTTACTTGTTTTTGCCCTATTTGTCTGACTAGTGCAAGCTAGTCAGATTTGTGGTAAAATAGATAGGATATGACAAAAGAATTTCATCATGTAACGGTCTTACTCCACGAAACGATTGATATGCTTGATGTGAAACCTGACGGTGTTTACGTTGATGCGACCTTGGGTGGAGCGGGCCATAGCGAATATTTATTAAGTAAATTAAGTGAAAAAGGCCATCTCTATGCCTTTGACCAGGACCAGAATGCCATTGACAACGCGCAAAAACGCTTGGCTCCTTACATTGAAAAGGGAATGGTGACTTTTATCAAGGATAACTTCCGTCATTTACAGGCACGTTTGCGCGAAGCTGGTGTTCAGGAAATTGATGGAATTTGTTATGACTTGGGAGTGTCTAGTCCTCAATTGGACCAGCGTGAGCGTGGTTTTTCTTATAAAAAGGATGCACCACTGGACATGCGGATGAATCAGGATGCTAGTCTGACAGCCTATGAAGTGGTGAATCACTATGACTATCATGACTTGGTTCGTATTTTCTTCAAGTATGGTGAGGATAAATTCTCTAAACAGATTGCGCGTAAGATTGAACAAGCGCGTGAAGTCAAGCCAATCGAGACAACGACTGAGCTGGCAGAAATTACCAAGTCGGCTAAACCTGCCAAGGAGCTCAAGAAGAAGGGCCATCCTGCCAAGCAGATTTTCCAGGCTATTCGAATTGAAGTCAATGATGAACTGGGAGCAGCAGATGAATCTATCCAGCAGGCTATGGAGATGTTGGCTCTAGATGGTAGAATCTCAGTGATTACCTTCCATTCCTTGGAAGACCGCTTGACTAAGCAATTGTTCAAGGAAGCTTCAACAGTTGAAGTTCCCAAAGGTTTGCCTTTCATCCCAGATGATCTCAAGCCCAAGATGGAATTGGTATCCCGTAAGCCAATCTTGCCAAGTGCAGAAGAATTAGAAGCCAATAACCGCTCGCACTCAGCCAAGTTGCGCGTGGCCAGAAAAATTCACAAGTAAGAGGAAAAAATGGTAGATAAGAAAGAAACAACCAGTCAATTCTTGCAGAGTCGTATAAAAAAATTCTCCCGTGTGGAGAAGGCTTTTTATCTTTCCATTGCGTTTACGGCTCTCGTCTTAGCAGTGAGTATTATCTTTATGCAGACACGACTCTTGCAAGTGCAAAGTGATTTGACAAAAATCAATGCACAGATAGAAGAGAAGAAGACAGAGCTCGATGATGCTAAGCAGGAAGTGAATGAATTGATTCGTTCAGAACGCTTGAAAGAAATCGCAAATTCTAAGGACTTAAA
The DNA here is from genome assembly GCF_013276955.1 of Streptococcus sp. 1453. NCBI lineage: Bacteria > Bacillati > Bacillota > Bacilli > Lactobacillales > Streptococcaceae > Streptococcus > Streptococcus sp. 1453. The sequence continues at coordinate 218,212 of NZ_VMLZ01000005.1, read as the reverse complement.
ATTGAATAACGAGAATATTCGATCAGCGGAGTAAGATATGAAGTGGACAAAAAGAATAACCCGATTTGCGATTAGAAACCGTAAATCTCCAGCAGAAAACCGTAAAATAGTAGGGAAGTACATCAGCTTGTTAGCTGTCGTACTTTTCGCTGTCTTTTTGGTCAATTTTGCTGTTATTATCGGGAGTGGTAGTAAATTTGGAACGGATCTAGTAAAAGAGGCTAAGAAAGTTCACCAAATAACTCGTACAGTCCCTGCCAAACGTGGGACTATTTATGACCGCAATGGAGTCCCGATTGCTGAGGACGCAACCTCCTATAATGTCTATGCTGTTATTGATAAAAAATACAAATCAGCAACGGGTAAAATTCTTTATGTAGAAGATGCCCAGTTTAATAAGGTAGCAGAGGTTTTCCATAAGTATCTGGATATGGACGAGGCTTATGTTAAAGAACAATTGTCTCAACCGAATCTGACTCAAGTTTCTTTTGGTGCCAAAGGAAATGGAATTACCTATGCCAATATGATGGCTATTAAAAAGGATTTGAAAGACGCTAGTGTTGAAGGAATTGACTTCACAACTAGCCCTAATAGAAGCTATCCAAATGGACAATTCGCTTCTAGTTTTATTGGTTTGGCCCAACTCCATGAAAATGAGGATGGTAGCAAGAGTTTGCTGGGAACTTCTGGGATGGAGAGTTCCTTGAACAGTATTCTTGCAGGGAAAGACGGTATTATTACCTATGAAAAAGATCGTCTGGGTAATATTGTCCCTGGAACAGAACAAGTTTCCCAACAAACGGTAGATGGCAAGGATGTTTATACAACATTGTCTAGTCCGCTACAATCTTTCATGGAAACTCAGATGGATGCCTTTCTAGAAAAAGTAAAAGGTAAGTATATGACCGCGACCTTGGTCAGTGCAAAGACCGGTGAAATCCTCGCTACCACCCAACGACCTACCTTTAATGCAGATACTAAAGAAGGAATCACTGAGGACTTTGTTTGGCGTGATATTCTTTATCAAAGTAACTATGAACCAGGATCAGCCATGAAGGTTATGACGTTAGCTTCTTCTATTGATAATAATACCTTCCCAAGTGGAGAATACTTCAATAGCAGTGAATTCAAAATAGCGGATGCGACGACTCGAGATTGGGATGTTAATGAAGGTTTGACTACTGGTGGGATGATGACTTTCTTACAAGGTTTCGCTCACTCCAGTAATGTTGGAATGAGTCTACTTGAACAAAAAATGGGAGATGCTACTTGGTTGGATTATCTAAAACGCTTTAAATTTGGGGTTCCAACTCGCTTTGGCTTGACAGATGAATACGCTGGTCAACTTCCAGCTGATAATATTGTTAGTATTGCTCAAAGCTCATTTGGGCAAGGAATTTCAGTGACACAAACACAAATGCTTCGTGCCTTTACAGCTATTGCTAATGATGGAGTTATGCTGGAGCCAAAATTTATAAGTGCTATTTATGATACTAACAATCAGTCTGTACGTAAGTCACAAAAAGAAATAGTAGGAAATCCTGTTTCCAAAGAGGCAGCAAGCACAACTCGAAATCACATGATCTTAGTTGGGACGGACCCTCTATATGGAACTATGTATAATCACTACACAGGAAAGCCAATTATAACAGTTCCTGGACAAAATGTAGCAGTTAAATCCGGTACGGCTCAAATCGCTGATGAGAAAAATGGAGGATACTTGGTTGGTTCTACCAATTATATTTTCTCAGCTGTGACTATGAATCCTGCTGAAAATCCTGATTTTATCTTGTATGTAACGGTTCAACAGCCTGAGCATTATTCAGGTATCCAGTTGGGAGAATTTGCCACCCCAATCTTGGAGCGGGCTTCAGCTATGAAAGAATCTCTCAATCTTCAATCTCCAGCCAAAAATTTAGATAAAGTTACGACAGAATCTTCTTATGCAATGCCTAGCATCAAGGATATTTCACCTGGTGAGTTGGCGGAAGCCTTACGCCGAAATATTGTGCAACCAATCGTTGTAGGTACTGGAACAAAGATTAAAGAGACTTCTGTAGAAGAAGGGACCAATCTTGCACCAAACCAACAAGTTCTCCTTTTATCGGATAAGGTAGAGGAAATTCCAGACATGTATGGCTGGAAAAAGGAGACTGCTGAGACTTTTGCTAAATGGTTGGATATTGAGCTAGAATTTGAAGGTTCAGGTTCCGTCGTTCAGAAGCAAGATGTTCGGACTAATACAGCTATCAAAAACATTAAAAAAATTAAATTAACTTTAGGAGACTAATATGTTTATTTCTATCAGTGCTGGAATTGTGACATTTTTACTAACTTTAGTAGGAATTCCAGCCTTTATCCAATTTTATAGAAAGGCGCAAATTACAGGCCAGCAGATGCATGAGGATGTCAAACAGCACCAGGCAAAAGCTGGGACTCCTACAATGGGGGGGCTTGTTTTCCTCATTGCTGCAGTTGTGGTGAGTTTCCTCGTCGCTCTTTTTTCAAAACAATTGACCAATAATGTTGGTATGGTTTTGTTTATTTTGGTCTTGTATGGTTTGGTTGGTTTTTTAGATGACTTCCTCAAGGTCTTCCGTAAAATCAATGAGGGGCTGAATCCTAAGCAAAAATTGGCTCTTCAGCTCCTAGGTGGGGTCGTTTTCTACCTTTTCTATGAGCGCGGTGGCGATATGCTTTCAGTCTTTGGTTACCAAGTGCATCTAGGGATTTTCTATATTCTTTTCGCCCTTTTCTGGCTAGTTGGTTTTTCAAACGCAGTCAACTTGACTGACGGCATTGACGGTCTGGCTAGTATTTCAGTCGTGATTAGTTTGTCTGCCTATGGAGTTATTGCCTATGTGCAAGGTCAGATGGATATTCTTCTAGTGATTCTTGCCATGATTGGTGGTTTGCTTGGTTTCTTTGTCTTTAACCATAAGCCTGCTAAGGTCTTTATGGGGGATGTGGGAAGTTTAGCTCTCGGTGGAATGCTGGCAGCGATTTCTATGGCCCTCCACCAAGAATGGACTCTCTTGATTATCGGAATTGTTTATGTTTTTGAAACAACTTCAGTCATGATGCAAGTCAGTTATTTCAAAATGACTGGTGGCAAACGTATTTTCCGCATGACGCCTGTGCATCACCATTTTGAGCTTGGAGGATTGTCTGGTAAAGGAAATCCATGGAGCGAGTGGAAGGTTGACTTCTTCTTTTGGGGAGTGGGACTTCTAGCAAGTCTCTTGACCCTAGCAATTTTGTATTTGATGTAAGAATGGCACCCTGATGTTTCAGGGTGTTTTTGCTTTTTAAAAAATATTGGTCAATTAAAGTCAAATCCCTTGACCTTTTCTGACTAATGTAGTATATTATGAACGTAAGGTAAATGAAAGCCTTACTAGAACGCTTATTTAAAGTAAAAAAGAAAGAGGTGGGGTCTATGTTTAATCTAGAAATCTTCAGAAGTAAAGATAGTCTACTCCTGCTTGAAAAAGAAAAACCAGAAATAGTACGTAGAGTAGCGATTTGGCTAGTCTAAATTTTTTAAAACAAAGGTCAAAGATAGTCAATATCAGTAATCATAACTAAGTAAACAAAATGAGGTAAAGAATATGAACAACAACTTTAATAATTTTAACAACATGGATGATTTGTTTAACCAATTGATGGGTGGTATGCGAGGATACAGTTCTGAAAACCGTCGCTACTTGATTAATGGACGAGAAGTGACACCTGAGGAATTTGCTCACTATCGTGCAACTGGCCAATTGCCAGGAAATGCAGAAGTTGATGGACAAATGCCACAACATACGTCAGGTATGAAACAAGACGGTGTCCTTGCTAAACTAGGTCGAAACTTGACAGCAGAAGCTCGCGAGGGCAAGCTGGATCCTGTTATCGGACGAAACAAGGAAATTCAAGAAACATCTGAAATCCTCTCACGCCGTACTAAGAACAATCCTGTTTTGGTCGGAGATGCAGGCGTTGGTAAGACAGCTGTTGTCGAAGGTCTTGCTCAAGCAATTGTGAACGGTGATGTTCCAGCTGCCATTAAGAATAAGGAAATTATTTCCATTGATATCTCAGGCCTTGAGGCTGGGACTCAATACCGTGGTAGCTTTGAAGAAAACGTTCAAAACTTAGTCAATGAAGTAAAAGAAGCGGGAAATATCATTCTCTTCTTTGATGAAATTCACCAAATCCTCGGTGCTGGATCTACTGGAGGTGACAGTGGTTCTAAGGGGCTTGCGGATATTCTCAAGCCAGCTCTCTCTCGTGGAGAATTGACAGTGATTGGGGCAACGACTCAGGATGAATACCGTAACACCATCTTGAAGAATGCTGCTCTTGCTCGTCGTTTCAACGAAGTCAAGGTCAATGCTCCTTCAGCAGAGGATACTTTTAAAATTCTTCAAGGAATTCGTGACCTCTATCAACAACATCACAATGTCATATTGCCAGACGAAGTTTTGAAAGCAGCGGTGGATTATTCTGTTCAGTATATTCCTCAACGTAGCTTGCCAGATAAGGCTATCGACCTTGTCGATGTAACGGCAGCTCACTTGGCGGCTCAACATCCAGTAACAGATGTGCATGCTGTTGAACGAGAAATCGAAGTGGAAAAAGACAAGCAAGAAAAAGCAGTTGAGGCAGAAGATTTTGAAGCAGCTTTAAACTATAAAACACGCATTGCAGAATTGGAAAAGAAAATCGAAAATCACACAGAAGATATGAAAGTGACTGCAAGTGTCAACGATGTGGCTGAATCTGTAGAGCGAATGACGGGTATCCCAGTGTCACAAATGGGAGCGTCAGATATCGAACGTTTGAAAGATATGGCTCATCGCTTGCAAGACAAGGTAATCGGTCAAGATAAGGCAGTAGAAGCAGTAGCTCGTGCCATCCGTCGTAACCGTGCTGGTTTTGATGAAGGCAATCGCCCAATCGGAAGCTTCCTCTTTGTAGGTCCAACTGGGGTTGGTAAGACTGAGCTTGCTAAGCAATTGGCACTGGATATGTTTGGAACTAAGGATGCGATCATCCGTTTGGATATGTCTGAATACAGTGACCGCACAGCCGTTTCTAAGCTAATTGGTACAACAGCAGGTTATGTGGGCTATGATGACAATAGCAATACATTGACAGAACGTGTTCGTCGCAATCCATACTCTATCATTCTCTTGGATGAAATTGAAAAGGCTGATCCCCAAGTGATTACCCTTCTCCTCCAAGTCCTAGATGATGGTCGTTTGACAGATGGTCAAGGAAATACAGTAAACTTCAAGAACACTGTCATTATTGCGACCTCAAATGCTGGTTTTGGCTATGAAGCCAACTTGACAGAAGATGCGGACAAACCAGAATTGATGGACCGTTTGAAACCATTCTTCCGTCCAGAATTCCTCAACCGCTTTAATGCAGTTATCGAGTTCTCGCACTTGACTAAGGAAGACCTTTCTAAGATTGTGGATTTGATGTTGGTTGAAGTCAACCAAACCTTGGCTAAGAAAGACATTGATTTGGTAGTCAGTCAAGCAGCTAAGGACTATATCACAGAAGAAGGTTATGACGAAGTCATGGGTGTTCGTCCTCTTCGTCGCGTGGTTGAACAAGAAATTCGGGATAAGGTGACAGACTTCCACTTGGATCATTTAGATGCTAAACATCTGGAAGCAGATATGGAAGATGGTGTTTTGGTCATTCGTGAAAAAGCCTAATACTCTTCGAAAATCAAATTCAAACCACGTCAGTTTCGCCTTGCCGTACTCAAGTACTGTCTGTGGCTAGCTTCCTAGTTTGCTTTTTGATTTTCATTGAGTATAAGCCAAGATTTTGAGAATAAAAAGAAGGAGCCAGCTGAAAAAAACTGGTTCCTTTTGTGTTTAAATCACATGACGTTCAAAGGCATCATCTGAAATTCCTTGTTCCAAGATGAGTTTTGCCCATTCTTTAGCAGAAAAGAGGCTGTGATCCTTGTAGTTACCGCAAGATTCGATGGTTGTTCCAGGGACGTCTTCCCAAGTAGTAGTCTCAGCGATTTCTTTGAGCGAATCCTTGATAACAGCCGCGATTTCAGCACTGGTGTGGCGCCCCCACATAATCATGTGGAAGCCTGTGCGGCAACCAAATGGTGAACAGTCAATCATACCGTCAATGCGGGTACGGATGAGCTTGGCCAAGAGGTGCTCGATAGTGTGAAGTCCAGCAGTAGGGATAGAGTCTTCGTTTGGTTGCACTAAACGAATATCGTAATTGGAGATGATGTCTCCCTTTGGCCCTGTTTCTTCCCCAATCAAGCGAACATAGGGTGCTTTAACAATGGTGTGGTCAAGTTCAAAACTTTCAACAATAACTTCTTTTGACATGGTAAATCCTTTCAGTTTTCTTCTTTCATTATAACATAAAGCCGGCTCCTGAGACAGAGAGAAAACCTCTCCGAGGGTGGAGAGGTTGAAATCGTTACTTACGATACAAGCGGTCGTATTGGTAGTAAGGGTCAAAGGTTACATTGATACCCAATTTGCGAAGGACATTCTTGTCTTCATCTGTCAAGATGATAGTTGAGTGGGCTTCGCTTCCTTTGAGGTTGCCAAGCTCTTCCATAGCACGAGCGGCATCAGGATTTTCTGTAGCTGTGATAGCAAGGGCAATCAAAATTTCATTTGAATGTAGGCGTGGATTGCGGCTACCTAGATGATCGATTTTAAGACCTTGGATTGGCTTGACAACTTCTGGTTCGATTAGTTTCACTTCTTTAGCAATATCAGCTGATTTCTTGATAGCGTTGATAAGAGCAGCGGCTGTAGGGCCAAAGAGTTCTGAGTTTTTACCAGTCACGATTTCGCCAGTTGGCAATTCAAGGGCTAGGGCTGGTCCGCCAGTTTCTTCTGCTTTTTGACGCGCAACAACAGCAACCTTACGGTCAGCTGGTGTGATGCCAAGGTCGTTCATGAGCAGTTGGATTTTTTTAACGGCCGTTTCACCGACTTTTTCAGCCTTGAAATCAAGCACTGTTTGATAGTAACGGCGAATGATTTCTTGTTTAGAAGCTTCGATAGCAGCCTCATTATCTGTAATAGCGAAACCAACCATGTTGACACCCATGTCTGTCGGAGAAGCGTATGGAGATTTACCAAGAATACGTTCCAACATGCGCTTAAGCACTGGGAAAATCTCGATATCACGGTTGTAGTTGACAGTGGTCTCTCCGTAAGTTTGGAGATGGAAGGGGTCAATCATGTTGACATCGTCAAGGTCAGCTGTGGCAGCTTCGTAGGCCAAGTTGACTGGGTGATGAAGGGGAAGATTCCAAACTGGGAAGGTTTCAAATTTAGCGTAACCAGACTTGATACCATTGATTTGGTCGTGGTACATGTTGGACATACACGTTGCCAATTTTCCAGAACCAGGGCCAGGAGCAGTTACGACGATTAAGTTACGACTGGTTTTGATGTAATCATTTTTCCCCATACCTTCAGGAGAAATAATGTGATCCATATCCGTCGGATATCCTTTGATTGGATAATGAAGATAAGAATCAATTCCGTTTTTCTCGAGTTGGTTTCGGAAGGCATCTGCAGCTGGTTGACCAGCGTATTGTGTAATGACAACGGAGCCAACGAAAATCCCTAATTCATTGAATTTGTCAATCAAACGAAGAACTTCTTGGTCATAAGAAATACCCAAGTCGCCACGTGCTTTGGAATGCTCGATGTTGCTAGCGTTAATGGCAATCACAACTTCGACTTGCTCTTTCAATTCCTGCAAGAGCTTGATTTTGTTGTCAGGTTCATAGCCAGGAAGGACACGAGCAGCGTGGAAATCTTCTAACATTTTGCCACCAAACTCCAAGTAGAGCTTGCCGTCAAATTGGTTAATGCGTTCCAAAATGTGGTCGCGTTGTAGATTCAAATAGTTTTCAGAACTAAAAGCTTGTTTTTTCATTTTTTTACCTCTGACCTCTATTATAATAAAAAATTGGAAGTTAGGAAACTATGGAGTTAAAAAAGAAATCAAAAAGATTAGGCAAACGCTTGCACAAAACTCAGAAAAGCGCTATCATAGACTGTAGATTATTAAAATAATGAGGTAAGAAAATGCAAGAAAAATGGTGGCACAATGCCGTAGTCTATCAAGTCTATCCAAAGAGTTTTATGGATAGCAACGGAGATGGAATTGGCGATTTGCCAGGAATTACCAGTAAGTTAGACTATCTAGCCAAGTTAGGAATCACAGCGATTTGGCTTTCTCCAGTTTATGACAGTCCTATGGATGATAATGGCTATGATATTGCTGATTATCAAGCGATTGCAGCTATTTTCGGGACCATGGAGGATATGGACCAACTAATCGCTGAAGCTAAGAAACGTGATATTTGTATCATCATGGACTTGGTGGTCAATCATACCTCGGATGAACATGCTTGGTTTGTCGAGGCCTGTGAAAATCCTGACAGCCCTGAGCGTGACTACTATATCTGGCGGGATGAGCCTAATGATCTTGATTCTATCTTTAGTGGGTCTGCTTGGGAGTATGATGAAAAGTCGGGTCAATACTATCTCCACTTTTTCAGTAAGAAACAGCCTGATCTCAACTGGGAGAATGAAAAACTTCGCCAGAAAATTTATGAGATGATGAACTTCTGGATTGATAAAGGCATTGGCGGTTTCCGTATGGATGTCATTGACATGATTGGCAAAATTCCTGATGAGAAGGTAGTCAATAATGGACCGATGCTCCATCCTTATCTCAAGGAGATGAACCAAGCCACTTTTGGCGATAAGAATCTCTTGACAGTAGGGGAGACTTGGGGAGCAACTCCAGAGATTGCCAAGCTTTACTCTGATCCAAAGGGGCAAGAATTGTCTATGGTTTTCCAATTTGAACACATCTGTCTTCAGTATCAGGAAGGGCAACCTAAGTGGCACTATCAAAAAGAGTTGAACATCGCTAAGTTAAAAGAGATTTTCAACAAATGGCAGACAGAGTTAGGCGTTGAGGACGGCTGGAATTCACTCTTCTGGAACAATCATGACCTCCCTCGTATCGTCTCAATCTGGGGAAATGACCAAGAATACCGAGAAAAATCTGCCAAAGCCTTTGCAATCTTGCTTCATCTCATGAGAGGGACTCCTTATATCTATCAAGGTGAGGAAATTGGGATGACAAATTATCCGTTTGAAACACTGAATCAAGTAGAAGATATTGAATCTCTTAACTATGCGCGTGAGGCTCTTGAAAAAGGCGTTCCGATGGAAGAAATCATGGACAGTATCCGTGTCATTGGTCGTGACAATGCCCGTACCCCTATGCAATGGGATGAGAGCAAAAACGCTGGTTTCTCAACTGCTCAACCTTGGTTGGCAGTGAATCCAAACTATCAAGCAATCAACGTTCAAGAAGCGCTGGCAAATCCTGATTCTATTTTCTATACCTATCAGAAGCTAGTTCAAATCCGTAAGGAGAATAGCTGGCTGATTCGAGCTGATTTTGAACTTCTTGATACGGCTGATAAGGTCTTTACTTATATTCGTAAAGATGGCGACCGTCGTTTTCTAGTTGTGGCCAATTTGTCCAATGAAGAGCAAGACTTAACAGTAGAAGGAAACGTCAAATCTGTCTTGATTGAAAACACCACGGCTCAAGAAGCCTTTGAAAAACAAGTCTTAGCTCCATGGGATGCTTTCTGTGTGGAATTGACTGACTAAAATGAGAGAGATTGGGCAAAAACTCGACTTCAGGAGAAAATGAAGTAAATCTTTCCACAATAAAATGCATAGTACCAAGTTTTTTCAAGACCTGATATTATGCGTTTTTTGTTTTAAAGACTTTTTTCCCAGCCTCTTTTTGCTAAAAGTTGTGTAAAAACTCTTTTAAAAACATTTGTTAGAATTTTCTAACAAATTCTACAAGAAGTCTTGCATTTATAAAAAAATAGGGTATAATAGTGAAAATACTATTTTGAAGGAGATTATTTATGCAATCGAAAAAGTGGCTCTTAGGAGCAGGAGTGACCTTGAGCACAGCCATTCTTTTAACAGCTTGTGGGAAAAGTGAAAAGAATGCAGATGCTCCCAAAACATTTTCTTATGTTTATGCAGTTGATCCATCATCCTTGGATTATAGCCTTACAAGTAAAAGTTCAACTTCTGACGTAATAGGTAATGTCGTCGACGGTCTTTTAGAGAATGATAAATATGGGAATCTCATTCCTTCTCTAGCAGAGGATTGGTCAGTTTCTAAAGATGGCTTGACTTATACTTACAAATTACGTAAAGGTGTGAAGTGGTATACTTCTGAAGGAGAGGAGTATGCAGAAGTTAAGGCTCAGGATTTTGTTACAGGTCTGAAACATGCAGCAGACGGAAAATCCGATGGTCTTTCTTTGGTTGAGAAATCCATCAAAGGATTGGAGGCTTATGTTAGTGGTGAGACAAACGATTTCTCAACTGTAGGTGTAAAGGCTCTTGATGATTATACGGTAGAATATACCCTTAATAACCCGGAAAGTTTTTGGAACTCTAAAGTAACCACAGCAACCATGCTTCCTGTAAATGAAGAATTTTTGAATGCAACAGGCAAGGATTACGGAGCGCCAACCCCATCAAGTATTCTTTACAATGGCCCATATTTTTTGAAATCTTTGATTTCTAAATCTGTGATTGAATATGAAAAAAATCCTAACTATTGGGATAAGGACAATGTCAAAATTGATAATGTTAAATTGACATTCTATGATGGTTCAGATCAAGAATCCTTAATTCGTAGCTTTACACAAGGTGCCTATACCACTGCACGTCTTTTTCCAGCAAGCTCAAACTTTGAGTCAACTAAGAAAGAGTACGGAGATAAGATTGTCTATAGTCCACAAGAGGCAACAAGCTACTACCTCACTGTGAACGTAAACCGCCAGTCTTACAATAAAACAGCTAAAACAGATGAGTCACAAAAAACATCAACAAAAGAAGCACTTCTCAATAAGAACTTCCGTCAGGCTCTTAATTTTGCATTTAATCGTCACGCCTATACAGCTCAATTAAACGGTGAAGAGGGTGCGGATAAGATTATTCGTAATAGTCTAGTGCCAGATAATTACGTTCAAGTAGCTGGGAAGACCTTCGGACAGTTGGCTCAGGATGAACTACTGAAATATGGAGAACAGTGGAAAGATGTGACTCTCACAGATGGTAAGGATACAATTTACAATCCAACAAAGGCTAAATCTGCATTTGAAAAAGCGAAGTCAGAATTGCAAGCTAAGGGAGTGAGTTTCCCGATTCATTTGGATGTGCCTGTTGAGCAAACTGATGTAGTTGCGGTTCAACAAACCAATTCGCTAAAACAATCAATTGAAGAAACGCTTGGAACGGAGAATGTCATTATAGATGTTCTTCAAATGACAGATAATGAGAAGGAAAGTATTACTTCTCAAGCTAAAGTTCCAACCCAAAAAGATTATGATTTGAACGGAACAGGTTGGGGACCAGATTACCAAGATCCAGCAACCTATCTCAATATTTTAGATGCTAAGAAGGGTTCTGCCTTGAAACATCTAGGTATAACAAAGGGCAAGGATCCTGAAGTTGTGGCGAAAGTTGGCTTGGATGAATACAAGAAGCTCTTGGATGATGCGGCTTCTGAGACAAGTAATCTTGATAAACGATACGAAAAGTATGCTAAAGCACAGGCTTGGGTTACTGATAGTTCACTTCTTATTCCAGTTGCTTCTTCAGGGGGCTCTCCTATGGTTAGTCGTACTGTTCCATTTACCAAAGCTTATTCACAGGTTGGTATTAAGGGGGATCCATTTATTTTTAAAGGAATGGAACTTCAAAATGATATTGTGACAACTAAAGAGTATGATGCGGCCTTCAAAAAGTGGCAAAAGGAAAAACTGGAATCGAATGCTCAGTATCAAAAGGATTTAGAAAAGCACATAAAATAATGTGAATGAGAATCTTGCTTTCGTTAGGTTATCAGTTAATTCATTGATATTTAAATGATAAACCGTATAAAAACAAGGGAGAACTGTATGAAAGGCAGAAATCCTTTGTTTTTTTATAACCAAGGTTTATAAACTTTCATTCTCAAAATTCAATTAACTTTACAAATTCCCACTATTTTGGTAAAATAAACTTATGTTATAAAAACTAACATAAAGGAGAAATAAGATGACTACAAAAAAGCGTGTCCTTAGTGCAGGCCTGACTTTTGCGGCTGCTTTGCTTTTAGCTGCTTGCGGACAATCAGGTTCAGATACAAAAACTTACTCATCAACCTTTAGTGGAAATCCAACTACATTTAACTATCTATTAGACTACTACGCTGATAATACAGCCATCATTACCAACCTAGTTGATGGTTTGCTTGAAAATGACAATTACGGGAATCTAGTTCCATCTTTGGCAGAAGACTGGTCTGTTTCAAGCGATGGTCTGACTTATACCTACAAATTGAGAAAAGATGCCAAATGGTTCACGGCTGACGGTGAAGAGTACGCCCCAGTCAAGGCACAAGATTTTGTGACAGGTATCAAGTACGCAGTGGATAATAAATCACAGGCCATTGACCTGATTCAAAATTCAATCAAGGGCTTGAATGATTATATTACAGGAGCAGATTCTGACTTTTCTAAGGTTGGGGTGAAGGCCATTGACGACCAGACTGTTGAGTATACTTTGACACGCCCAGAACCTTACTGGAATTCAAAAACAACCAACAGTATTCTTTTCCCAGTAAATGAAGAGTTTTTAAACTCAAAAGGGAAAGATTTTGGGATCCTATCTCCAGATAGTATTCTCTACAGCGGACCTTATTTGTTAAAAGATTTCACATCAAAATCATCGATCGAGTATGTGAAGAACCCGCATTACTATGATCATGATAAAGTATCAATTGAACATGTGAAATTGGCTTATTTTGATGGCTCAGACCAAGAATTGACCATCCGTAACTTTGAAAGTGGCGCTTATTCAATCGCTGGGGTTTATCCAAATAGTTCTAACTTCGCCAAGACCAAGGAGAAATATAAGGATAATATCGTCTATAGCTTGCAGGACAAGACTTCTTGGTATTTCAATTTCAACGTCAACCGTAAGGCCTACAATCACACTGCTAAAACGACAGATGAGCAGAAGAAGTCAACTGAGACAGCTGTCTTGAACAAGAACTTCCGCCAAGCAGTGAACTTCGCCTTGGACCGCACAGCCTATTCTGCCCAGTCAAATGGGGAAGAAGCAGCTAGCAAGACCCTTCGGAACACCCTAGTGCCTCCTACATTTGTCCAAGTTGGAGACAAGACCTTCGGAGAAGTAGTCGCTTCTAAATTGGTCAACTATGGCACAGAATGGTCAGGTATTAACTTGGCAGATGCTCAGGATGCCTATTTCAATAAAGAAAAAGCCCAAGCAAAATTTGTGGAAGCTAAAAAAGAATTGGCAAGTCAAGGTGTGGCCTTCCCAATTCACTTGGATGTGGCTGTTGATCAGACAAGTAAAAATGCTGTGACAGGCATGAACTCAGTTAAGCAGACTCTTGAGTCAGTTTTGGGTGCTGATAACATTGTCATTGACGTTCAGCAACTTTCAACAGATGATTTTAATAATGTAGCCTTCTTAGCACCGACAGCAGCTGATCGAGACTACGATTTGAACTTTGATGGTTGGGTAGGTGACTATCAGGATCCATCAACTTATCTCAATCCTTTCAATGCAGAGGATGGATTCTACCTTAAGATTTTTGGACTAGATGCCAAGGAAGATAAGGAAAAAATCACTAGTCTAGGTCTTGATACCTACACTAAGATGCTCAAAGATGCAGATAGTGAAAACAAAGATGTAGCCAAACGCTATGAAAAATATGCTGAAGCACAGGCTTGGATGATTGACAACTCTCTGATTATGTCAGCTATGTCAAGTGGTGGAACAGCATCTGTAACCAAAGTAACGCCATTTACAAGAGGCTATTCACTGGTCGGTATCAAGGGTGATGGCAATAATTACAAGTACATGAAACTGCAAAAAGATACTGTAACAACCAAACAGTATGAGGAAGCTAAGACTAAATGGGAGCAAGAAAGCAAAAAAGCAATCGAAAAAGCTCAAAAAGAAGCAGAAAATCATGTTAAATAGTTAGCAATAGCCTTTTCAAGCAAAATCATAAAGACAAACATCAGTTTTGGTGCTTGTCTTTTTAAATCACTCGGCTATTGAAAACTGAGAAATGATTTGTTTTGTGCTAAAATAGATTGAAACGAATACTCAATAAAAATCAAAGAGTAACTGGGAAGTTAGCTCAAAGTACAGCTTTGAGGTGGTAGATAGAACTGACGAAGTCAGATCAAAATACTGTTTTGAGCTTGCAGATGGACGCTGACGTGGTTTGAAGAGATTTTCGAAGAGTATAAGATTCTCTCTTTTACTATAGTTAAGGAGATGAGAGGTAAATGATAAGGAAGAGACTATGTACGACTATCTAATCGTTGGTGCTGGTTTGTCGGGAGCAATTTTTGCTTATGAAGCAACCAAGCGTGGAAAAAAAGTAAAAGTTATTGATAAACGTGATCACATTGGTGGGAATATCTACTGTGAGAATGTAGAAGGGGTTAATGTTCATAAATACGGTGCTCATATCTTCCATACTTCTAATAAGAAAGTCTGGGATTATGTGAATCAATTTGCTGAGTTTAACAACTACATCAACTCGCCTCTAGCTAATTACAAGGGTAGCCTTTATAATCTACCTTTCAATATGAATACTTTCTATGCTATGTGGGGGACAAAAACTCCTCAAGAAGTGAAAGATAAGATTGCTGAGCAAACGGCTCACATGAAGGACGTTGAACCGAAAAACTTAGAGGAACAGGCTATCAAGTTGATCGGTCCAGATATTTATGAAAAGTTGATCAAAGGATATACTGAAAAGCAATGGGGACGTTCTGCGACTGACCTTCCACCCTTTATCATCAAACGCTTACCAGTTCGTTTAACCTTTGATAATAACTACTTTAATGACCGTTACCAAGGAATTCCAATAGGTGGCTATAATGTCATTATCGAAAATATGCTCAAGGATGTGGAAGTAGAACTTGGCCTTGACTTTTTTGCCAATCGTCAGGAATTAGAAGCTTCTGCTGAAAAAGTTGTCTTTACAGGGATGATTGACCAATACTTTGATTATAAACATGGTGAGTTAGAATATCGTAGTCTTCGTTTTGAGCATGAAGTTCTCAATGAAGAAAACTATCAAGGAAATGCTGTTGTCAACTATACAGAACGAGAAATTCCTTATACTCGCATTATTGAGCATAAACACTTTGAGTATGGTACACAAGCTAAAACGGTCATTACTCGTGAATACCCAGCTGATTGGAAACGAGGAGATGAGCCTTATTATCCAATCAATGACGAGAGAAACAATGTCCTGTTTGCTAAATATCAAGAAGAAGCAGCACAGAATGATAAGGTCATTTTCTGTGGACGTTTGGCTGATTATAAATACTATGACATGCATGTGGTCATCGAACGGGCCTTGGAAGTAGTCGAGGAAGAGTTGGGACAATGATGCAAGGATTCTGTCATTTTAGAATCTTTGCTACTTAAGATTTTTAGAAGTAAGGTCAACAAGATTCTTTTCTGGTTATCAGAAGAGAATCTCTGTTGGCTTTTTTGGCATAAATGAACAATTTTATTTTTCAGAATATATCAAATATAACAAATAACTCTTAAAATTCAGAAAATTCTATTGACAGGACTTGAAAAAGAGTCTATAATGAATAAAAAAACAAAGGAGAATACTATGAAAACAAGAAAAGTATTGGCTCTTGCGGGAGTAACCTTATTAGCAGCTGGTGTTTTAGCTGCTTGTTCTGGGGGTTCAGGCGCTCAAGGTGAAAAGACCTTTGCATTTACCTACGAGACACATCCAGATAATCTCAACTATTTGACAACTGGTAAGGCAGCAACTTCTGAGATTACTAGTAATGTGATTGATGGATTGCTTGAAAATGATAAATACGGGAACCTTGTTCCTTCATTGGCAGAAGACTGGTCTGTCTCTAAGGATGGCTTGACTTATACTTATAAGATTCGTCAGGATGCCAAGTGGTATACATCTGAGGGAGAAGAGTATGCTCCTGTTAAGGCTCAGGACTTTGTAACAGGACTTAAATATGCAACAGATAAGAAAGCAGAAGCCCTTTACTTGGTACAGGATTCAATCAAAGGTCTGGATGCCTATGCCAAAGGTGAAATCACAGACTTTGCTCAAGTCGGGATTAAAGCGCTTGACGACCAAACAATCCAATACACCTTGAACAAACCTGAAACTTTTTGGAACTCAAAAACAACCATGGGTGTGCTTGCGCCAGTCAATGAAGAGTTTTTGAACTCAAAAGGGGATGATTTTGCCAAAGCGACGGATCCAAGTAGTCTCTTGTATAACGGCCCTTATTTGTTGAAATCCATTGTGACCAAATCCTCTGTTGAATTTGCGAAAAATCCGAACTATTGGGATAAGGACAATGTGCATATTGACAAGGTCAAATTGTCATTCTGGGATGGGCAAGATACCAGCAAACCAGCAGAAAACTTTAAAGATGGTAGCCTTACAGCAGCTCGTCTTTATCCAACAAGTGCAAGTTTCGCAGAGCTTGAGAAGAGTATGAAAGACAATATCGTCTATACTCAACAAGACTCTACGACTTATCTAGTAGGAACAAATATTGACCGTCAATCTTATAAACACACATCTAAGACTAGCGAAGAACAAAAGACATCTACTAAAAAGGCGCTCTTAAACAAGGATTTCCGTCAGGCTATTGCCTTTGGATTTGACCGTACAGCTTATGCCTCTCAGTTGAATGGAGAAACTGGAGCAAGCAAAATCTTGCGTAATCTCTTTGTGCCACCAACATTTGTTCAAGCAGATGGGAAAAACTTTGGCGATATGGTCAAAGAAAAATTAGTAACCTATGGGGATGAATGGAAGGATGTTAATCTGGCCGATTCACAAGATGGTCTCTACAATCCAGAAAAAGCCAAGGCTGAATTTGCTAAAGCTAAATCAGCTTTACAAGCAGAAGGTGTGACATTCCCAATTCACCTAGATATGCCTGTTGACCAGACAGCAACTACAAAAGTTCAGCGCGTCCAATCTATGAAACAATCCTTGGAAGCAACTTTAGGAACTGATAATGTCGTTATTGATATCCAACAATTGCAAAAAGATGAATTGCTTAATGTAACTCTATTTGCTGAAAATGCTGCTGGCGAAGACTGGGATTTATCAGATAATGTCGGTTGGGGTCCAGACTTTGCCGATCCATCAACCTACCTTGATATTATCAAACCTTCTGTAGGAGAAAGTACTAAAACATATTTAGGATTTGACTCAGGGGAAGATAATGTAGCTGCTAAAAAAGTAGGTCTATATGACTACGAAAAATTGGTTACTGAAGCTGGTGATGAGGCTACAGATGTTGCTAAACGCTATGATAAATACGCTGCTGCCCAAGCTTGGTTGACCGACAGTGCTTTGATCATCCCAACAACTTCTAAAACTGGTCGTCCAATCTTGTCTAAGATGGTACCATTTACAATACCATTTGCATTGTCAGGAAACAAAGGCACAAGTGACCCAGTCTTATATAAATACTTGGAACTTCAAGACAAGGCAGTTACTGCAGATGAATACCAAAAAGCTCAAGATAAATGGATGAAAGAAAAAGCAGAATCCAATAAAAAAGCGCAAGAAGAACTTGCCAAACATGTCAAATAAAGGTAAGGGAGTTGGTTTGTAGCCGACTCCTTTATATTCTTCGAAAATCTATTCATACTCTTCGAAAATCTCTTCAAACCACGTCAGCTTCCATCTGCAACCTCAAAACAGTGTTTTGAGCAAGCTGCAGCTAGCTTCCTAGTTTGCTTTTTGATTTTCATTGAGTATGATTTGAATTTCCCAATCAATTTGCTTAGTTTTTATTTCAATCTACTTTACTTGATTTCTGTATTTTATTTTGATAATGAAAAAATCCTGAGTTTAGAGTTCTCAGGATTTTTTCGTTTACTGTTGTGGTTGTTGTTGAACTTGAGGGGTCTGAGGAGTCTGTGGAGCCGGGTTTTGATTGGCTCCTGGTGCATTTGGTGCTTGGTTTTGACCATTAGTACTAGCATCAGGACTTGTGGTTGGTGCTTGGCTAGTGGAGCTTTCTGCACTTGTTGATGAGTTTTCGGTTGAAGATGATTGGGATGTTGTTTCAGTCCAAGTCGGTCTTGCTCCATTTTGGAAAACAAACTGCCCATTTCGATAGATGCCATCTGGCATTGTCCAATCTCCAGGTTGGTCATCTTCAGAAAGGTAAGTTATCATTGAGCGATAAACTTTAGCTGCAACTAGGAAACCATCTCCAACGATAGGAGTTAGACGATTCGAATAACCTGTCCATACAGCCATAGAATACTTACGAGTATAACCAACAAACATTTCATCTGGAGCTACATAGCCAGTGTTCTTGATGTGTTTTTCAATTTCATCATCTGTGTAGTTAGAAGTACCTGTCTTACCAGCTTGCGCTAACCATGGGAGATAGGCTCCACGACCAGTTCCATAAGTCAAGACTGTTTTCATCATATCGGTCATCATATAGGCTGTCGTTTCCTTCATGGCACGAGTCCCAACATTAGAGAACTCTTTTTCACTTCCATCACTAAAGACGACTTTATGGATATACATTGGTTTATAGTAAGTTCCACCATTTGCAAAGGCAGCGTAAGCAGCAGCCATCTTTTCACTACTTGCTCCATATTTTTTGTCTGATTCAGTTGTGTTACTTGAAATGGCGTTTGCATAATGCATGCTTGGATAGTCGATACCAAGACCATTAAGGAAGGTTTTAGCTCTATCTAGACCGACCTTATTCAAAGTCTCAACGGCTGTGACATTTCGTGATTGTTGAAGAGCATATTGCAGAGTAATGTTACCAAAATATGCTCGATCCCAGTTGTAGACAGGTGTGCTTGTTCCCGGATAGTTATAAGGAATATCATTAACCATAGTAGCAGTTGAATCGTAGACACCGTACTCCAAGGCAGGAGCATAGTCTGTGATCGGTTTCATAGATGATCCCCAGTCGCGGTTTGTTTCCACTGCTTGGTTGGTGCCAAATGAAACGTTACTTGCTTGGTGACGAGCTCCAAGTTGGGCAATGACTTTACCGTTAGAAACATCAACAATGGTAGAAGCGACTTGCAATTCATCGTCTGGATAGGCAACGTATTCGTCTGTATTGTAAATATCCCACAGATGTTTTTGAGCTTCTTGGTCTACATTTGTGTAGACGTCCATTCCAGTTGTGAGCAGGTTATAGCCTGTTTCTTCTTCAACTTGATTGATGACCTCCTTGAGGTAATTATCCATGTAAGCAGGGTAATTACTTGCTGATTTGAGACTTTGTAGTCCATCAGTAATTGGTGTGTTGACTGCTTTCTCATACTGTTCAGCAGAGATGTAGCCTTGATTTTTCATTTCAGATAAGACCAAGTTTCGGCGGTCTTGGGCTGCTTCTGGATGTGAATAGGGGTCATATTGGTTTGGTGCCTGAGGCATTCCAGCCAGCAAGGCTAACTGAGGTAAACTTAAATTATTGAGGTCTTTACCATAGTAGTTTTGAGCTGCTGTCTGCATTCCATAGTTGCCATTAGACATGTAGACCTTATTTATATAGTAGGTCAAGATTTCCTGTTTGGTTGCTTTTTGTTCTAACTGAATCGCTAACCAAGCTTCCTGAGCCTTACGAGAAATAGTCTGGTCGGAAGTCGAGGTTGAAAAGTAAGTCAATTTAATCAACTGTTGGGTGAGAGTTGATCCACCTTGGAGGGAATTGCTTTGCAGATTGCGCAAGAAAGCTCCCAGGATACGGATGGTATCAATCCCCCTGTGGTCGAAGAAGCGATGGTCTTCGATAGAAACGATTGCCTTAACCAAATCTGTGGGAATATCATTAGCTTGGGCATTGACGCGGCGTTCAGAACCCAAGTCAGCAATGAGTTGATTTTTATTGTCGTAGATTTTACTAGAGGTTGTTGCAACTAGTTTACTCTCGGATAGGCTAGGAGCCTTGCTAACATAGTAGAAAAAAACTCCTCCGCCTAAGACAATGGCTGCGATAACCAAGCTTAAGAAGCTAATGCTCAGATACTTGATTAGGCGCAGAATCGTTGGTTTGTTCATCTTGTTTTACCACCTAATAAATGTTCTTTGATAACATTGAGATAAGGAATTTGAGGGAAGGCACCAGCCTTGATTTCATATCCATATTCTCGAATATATCCAAGTGGCATTGATTTTTGTCCCTTATCTTGATGATAGAAGCGAATCAAATCGAATGCCGGCAATAAGTAGGTTTCTTGCTGAGAAGAAAAGTGAAGAAGGACAAAGCAGATTCCTTGTTGGGCAAGGACTTGTTCCATATGCTGAATCTGATGTGGATGAAAATTTTTCATCGGAATCGCACGTTTTTGTTTTGTTTCCTTGGCTTCAAAGTCGATGTAATATCCATTATAAACGCCAGAATAGTCCGTCGTTGAAGCTTGTCGAAAATAGGCTTCAACAATCTTGGCACGACTTCGTTGTGGATAGTCCACTCGTACAATTTGAATAGGGGTTGGTTTCTTATGTATAACAGCCAAGCCCTGAGACAAATAGTAGTCGTTGGTAGCATTGATCATCTTTTCAAAAGACATTCCTCGATTTGCGAAATTTTTGGGTTGAGAAAGAGATGTTTGTCTTTTTTGTGATGAAAGTTTATGTGGATAGTTGACCATAATTCTCCTTATTGGTACAATAACATCACTCTATTATACCATAAATTTGCACAGAAAGGGTTAAAAATGGCTACAGCTTTGGTTTTGGGCTATTCTGCTTTTGATTTGGGTTTGTTTTCTGATAAGGATCCTCGTCTTAAATTGATAAAAAAAGCAATACGTAAAGATTTAGAGGCTATGGCAGCAGATGGGGTGTCTTGGCTTGTGTTTACAGGAAGTTTGGGTTTTGAATATTGGGTTTTAGAGGTTGCTCAGGAGATGAAAACCGAGTACGGTTTCCAGTTGGCCACCATTTTTGCTTTTGAAACCCATGGGGAAAATTGGAATGAAGGCAATCAGATGAAACTGAGTCGTTTTAAGCAGGTAGACTTTGTCAAATATGCTTATCCTCGCTATGAGCACAAGGGGCAGTTAAGAGATTACCAGCAGTTTTTGCTGGAAAACACGACTAGTTCCTATCTTTTTTATGATGAAGAAAATGAAACGAAACTAGCTTATTTTTACCAAAAGATGAAAAATCAAGAGGACTATTTTATAAAGAGATTAACATTTGATCAATTAAATGAACTTGCTGAAAATTTTTCCGAAAATTGAAGCTTTGACCTTGATTTTTGTTTGCCTTTTTTTATATAATAATACTAGCAAGCGAGAATGGAGAGAGACATGGCAAGTATTATTTTTTCAGCGAAAGATATTTTTGAACAAGAGTTTGGGCGTGAAGTCCGTGGCTATAGCAAGGTAGAAGTTGATGAGTTTTTAGACGATGTCATCAAGGATTATGAAACCTATGCTGCCTTGGTCAAGTCACTTCGTCAGGAGATTGCGGATTTGAAGGAAGAATTAACTCGTAAACCGCAAGTGAGTTCGGCTCCAAGTCCTAGTCACCCAGATCCAATTGATGTGGCTGCTTCATCTTCTATGACGAATTTTGATATTTTGAAACGCTTGAATCGTCTTGAAAAAGAAGTATTCGGTAAACAAATTTTAGACAATACTGATTTGTAATTCAGGTCTTGTTACATGCAATTTTTGGATAATCGCGTGAGGAGAATTGCTTCTCATGAGGAAAGTCCATGCTAGCACAGGCTGTGATGCCTGTAGTGTTTGTGCTAGGCGAAACCATAAGCCTAGGGACGAGAAATCGTTACGGCAGTTGAAATGGCTAAGTCCTTGGATAGGCCAGAGTAGGCTTGAAAGTGCCACAGTGACGGAGTCTTTCTGGAAACAGAGAGAGTGGAACGCGGTAAACCCCTCAAGCTAGCAACCCAAATTTTGGTCGGGGCATGGAGTACGCGGAAACGAACGTAGTATTCTGACTGCTATCAGCTAGAGCTGTTAGTGGTAGACAGATGATTATCGAAGGAAGTGGTCCTAGTCACTTCTGGAACAAAACATGGCTTATAGAAAATTGCATATAGGTTGGGGCTGAGAAATTTTCTCAACCTCATTTTTTAAAGTGGACATATAGAAAGGTCTTGCAAGACTGTAACATGAAAAAAGAATTTAATTTAATTGCAACTGTAGCAGCAGGGCTTGAAGCTGTTGTTGGACGTGAAGTGCGAGAGTTGGGCTACGATTGTCAGGTTGAAAATGGACGTGTTCGTTTTCAAGGAGACGTGAGAGCTATTATTGAAACCAACCTCTGGCTTCGGGCAGCAGATCGTATCAAAATCATCGTAGGAACGTTCCCAGCTAAGACTTTTGAAGAGCTGTTTCAGGGAGTTTTCGCCCTAGATTGGGAAAATTATTTACCACTTGGAGCTCGGTTCCCGATTTCAAAAGCCAAATGTGTTAAGTCCAAACTTCATAATGAACCGAGTGTTCAGGCTATTTCTAAGAAAGCTGTTGTCAAGAAATTGCAGAAACACTATGCTCGCCCAGAAGGTGTTCCTCTGATGGAGAATGGCCCAGAGTTTAAGATTGAGGTCTCTATTCTCAAAGATGTGGCAACTGTCATGATTGATACGACAGGGTCTAGCCTCTTTAAACGTGGTTATCGTACGGAAAAGGGTGGCGCTCCTATCAAGGAAAACATGGCGGCAGCTATTTTACAACTTTCTAACTGGTATCCAGATAAGCCTTTGATTGATCCGACCTGTGGTTCAGGAACTTTCTGTATCGAGGCAGTTATGATTGCTCGAAAGATGGCACCAGGACTTCGTCGCTCTTTTGCATTTGAGGAGTGGAACTGGGTCAGCGATCGCTTGATTCAGGAAGTGCGTACAGAAGCGGCTAAAAAAGTGGATCGTGAGCTGGAACTGGATATCATGGGCTGTGATATCGATGCACGTATGGTGGAAATTGCTAAAGCTAATGCTCAGGCAGCTGGTGTTGCAGAGGATATTACTTTTAAGCAGATGCGCGTGCAGGATTTACGTTCTGATAAAATCAATGGTGTGATTATCTCCAATCCGCCTTATGGAGAGCGTTTATCAGATGATGCAGGAGTTACCAAGCTTTATGCTGAGATGGGGCAAGTATTTGCACCACTGAAAACTTGGAGTAAGTTTATCCTAACTAGTGATGAAGCCTTTGAGACCAAGTACGGTAGTCAGGCGGATAAGAAACGTAAGTTATACAACGGAACCTTGAAAGTGGATCTGTATCAATATTTTGGTCAGCGTGTCAAACGGCAAGAGGTAAAATAGAAAGGGATACTCATGAGTAAAAAAAGACGGAATCGTCATAAAAAAGAAGGTCAAGAACCGCAATTTGATTTTGATGAAGCAAAAGAGCTAACAGTTGGTCAAGCTATTCGTAAAAATGAAGAAGTGGAAGCAGGAGTCTTGCCTGAGGATTCCATTTTGGACAAGTATGTTAAGCAACACAGAGATGAAATTGAGGCGGATAAGTTTGCGACTCGTCAATACAAAAAAGAGGAGCTAGTTGAAACTCAGAGTCTGGATGATTTAATCCAAGAAGTGCGTGAGGCTGTAGAAGAGTCAGAAGCTTCTTCGGAGGAAGTTCCATCTTCTGAAGACATCTTACCACCCTTGCCTCTGGACGATGAGGAGCAAGGCTTGGATCCTCTATTGCTAGAGGATGAAAATCCAACAGAAATGACTGAAGAAGTGGAAGAGGAGCAGAGTCTTTCTCGTCTGGAACAAGAAGACTCAGAAAAGAAAAGCAAAAAAGGCTTTGTTTTGACCGCTTTGGCGCTTGTATCAGTGATTATCTGTGTCAGTGCTTATTATGTCTATCGTCAAGTGAATCGCTCGACCAAGGAAATTGAAACTTCTCAATCAACTACAGCCAATCAATCAGATGTGGATGATTTTAATACACTTTATGATGCCTTCTACACAGACAGCAATAAAACGGCTTTGAAAAATAGCCAGTTTGATAAACTAAGTCAACTCAAGACCTTACTTGATAAGCTGGAAGGTAGTCGTGAACATACGCTTGCCAAATCTAAATATGATAGTCTAGCAACGCAAATCAAGGCCATTCAAGATGTCAATGCACAATTTGAAAAACCAGCTATTGTGGATGGTGTGTTGGATACCAATGCCAAAGCCAAATCGGATGCTAAATTTACAGATATTAAAACTGGAAATACGGAGCTTGATAAAGTGCTAGATAAGGCTATCAGCCTTGGTAAGAGCCAGCAAACAAGTACTTCTAGCTCAAGTTCAAGTGAAACTAGTAGCTCAAGTTCAAGTCAAACAAGCTCAAATACGACTAGTGATACAAGCCCAAGTAGTTCAAATGCTACCTCAAATGAGACTAGAAGTTCTCGTAGTGAAGTCAATATGGGTCTCTCGAGTGCAGGGGTTGCTGTTCAAAGAAGTGCCAGTCGTGTTGCCTATAATCAGTCTGCTATTGATGATAGTAACAACTCTGCCTGGGATTTTGCGGATGGTGTCTTGGAACAAATTCTAGCGACTTCACGTTCACGTGGCTATATCACTGGAGACCAATATATCCTTGAACGTGTCAATATCGTTAACGGCAATGGTTATTACAACCTCTACAAGCCAGATGGAACCTATCTCTTTACCCTTAACTGTAAGACAGGCTACTTTGTCGGAAATGGCGCTGGTCATGCGGATGACTTGGACTACTAAGCAGTCGTTACAAAATTCTTTCTTTTCAAAAGTAAAAATGATAAAATAAAACAAATCAAACAAGAGGAGTGT
Source organism: Streptococcus sp. 1453 (assembly GCF_013276955.1). Taxonomy (NCBI): domain Bacteria; kingdom Bacillati; phylum Bacillota; class Bacilli; order Lactobacillales; family Streptococcaceae; genus Streptococcus; species Streptococcus sp. 1453. The sequence goes on along the minus strand of NZ_VMLZ01000005.1, from coordinate 193,254 downwards.
CAAATGACAAAAGCTAACTTTGGTGTCGTAGGTATGGCCGTAATGGGTCGTAACCTTGCCCTTAATATTGAATCTCGTGGTTACACAGTTGCTATCTACAACCGTAGTAAAGAAAAAACGGAAGATGTAATTGCTTGCCATCCTGAAAAGAACTTTGTGCCAAGCTATGATGTTGAAAGTTTTGTAAACTCAATCGAAAAACCACGTCGTATCATGCTCATGGTTCAAGCTGGACCTGGTACAGATGCTACTATTCAAGCCCTTCTTCCACACCTTGACAAGGGAGATATCTTAATTGACGGAGGAAATACTTTCTACAAAGATACCATCCGTCGTAATGAAGAATTGGCAAACTCAGGTATCAACTTTATCGGTACTGGGGTTTCTGGTGGTGAAAAAGGTGCCCTTGAAGGTCCTTCTATCATGCCTGGTGGACAAAAAGAAGCCTACGAATTGGTTGCGGATGTTCTTGAAGAAATCTCAGCAAAAGCACCAGAAGATGGTAAACCATGTGTGACTTACATCGGTCCTGATGGAGCTGGTCACTATGTGAAAATGGTTCACAACGGTATCGAGTATGGTGACATGCAATTGATTGCAGAAAGCTATGACTTGATGCAACACTTGCTAGGCCTTTCTGCAGAAGACATGGCTGAAATCTTTACTGAGTGGAACAAGGGTGAATTGGACAGCTACTTGATCGAAATCACAGCTGATATCTTGAGCCGTAAAGACGATGAAGGCCAAGATGGACCAATCGTAGACTACATCCTTGACGCTGCAGGTAACAAGGGAACTGGTAAATGGACTAGTCAATCATCACTTGACCTTGGTGTGCCATTGTCACTCATCACTGAGTCAGTATTTGCACGTTACATCTCTACTTATAAAGAAGAACGTGTACATGCTAGCAAGGTTCTTCCAAAACCAGCTGCCTTCAAATTTGAAGGAGACAAGGCTGAGTTGATTGAAAAGATCCGTCAAGCCCTTTACTTCTCAAAAATCATTTCATACGCACAAGGTTTTGCGCAATTGCGTGTAGCTTCTAAAGAAAATAACTGGAACTTGCCATTTGCGGACATCGCATCTATCTGGCGTGATGGCTGTATCATCCGTTCTCGTTTCTTGCAAAAGATTACAGATGCTTACAACCGTGATGCAGACCTTGCAAACCTTCTTTTGGATGAGTACTTCTTGGATGTTACTGCTAAGTACCAACAAGCAGTGCGTGATATTGTAGCTCTTGCTGTTCAAGCTGGTGTGCCAGTGCCAACTTTCTCAGCAGCTATTACTTACTTTGATAGCTACCGTTCAGCTGACCTTCCAGCTAACTTGATTCAAGCGCAACGTGATTACTTTGGTGCCCACACTTACCAACGTAAAGACAAAGAAGGAACATTCCACTACTCTTGGTATGACGAAAAATAAGTAGGTCTGCCATGGGGAAACGGATTTTATTACTTGAGAAAGAAAGAAATCTAGCTCATTTTTTAAGTTTGGAACTCCAAAAAGAGCAATACCGAGTTGATCAGGTTGAGGAGGGGCAAAAAGCCCTCTCCATGGCTCTTCAGACAGACTATGACTTGATTTTATTGAATGCTCATCTGGGGGATATGACAGCCCAGGATTTTGCAGATAAGCTGAGTCGGACTAAGCCAGCTTCAGTCATCATGGTCTTGGACCATCGAGAAGAATTGCAAGACCAGCTCGAGACAATCCAACGCTTTGCCGTTTCTTACATCTATAAGCCAGTTATTATTGAGAATCTGGTAGCTCGTATTTCAGCGATTTTCCGAGGTCGGGACTTTATCGACCAACACTGTAGTCAGATGAAGGTTCCAACTTCTTACCGCAATCTGCGTATGGATGTAGAGCATCATACCGTTTATCGTGGCGAGGAGATGATTGCTCTGACGCGCCGTGAGTATGACCTTTTGGCTACTCTTATGGGAAGCAAGAAAGTTCTGACTCGTGAGCAGTTGTTGGAAAGTGTCTGGAAGTATGAAAGTGCGACCGAAACCAATATCGTGGATGTCTATATCCGTTATCTACGTAGCAAGCTTGATGTAAAAGGTCAAAAAAGCTACATTAAAACAGTACGTGGTGTTGGTTACACCATGCAAGAATAGAAAGCAGTTGCAGTTATGTAACTGCTTTTTTTGAAAGATTTCTATATATTGACATGCAGTCGGGTTTTTGCTACAATCAGTTATGGAGGATAGGTCTAATGAAAATAATAAAAAAATTGATGCCAATCGCATTAGCAGTCTTTTTCTTTGGTTTGCTAGCGACAAGTGCAGTATTGGCGGATGATGCTGATTCAGAAGGCTGGCAATTTGTCCAAGAAAATGGTAGAACCTACTATAAGAAGGGGAACCTCAAAGAAACCTACTGGCGAGTGATTGATGGAAAATACTATTATTTTGATCCTTTATCCGGAGAGATGGTTGTCGGCTGGCAATATATACCTGCTCCACACAAAGGGGTTACGATTGGTCCTTATCCAAGACAAGAGATTGCTTTTAGACCAGATTGGTTTTACTTTGGTCAAGATGGGGTACTACAAGAATTTGTTGGCAAGCAAGTGTTAGAAGCAAAAACTGCTACAAATACCAACAAACATCATGGGGAACAATATGATAGCCCAGCCGAAAAACGTGTTTATTATTTTACAGATCAGAATAGCTATCACACCTTAAAAACTGGTTGGGTTTATGATGATGGGGACTGGTATTATTTGCAGAAGGATGGTGGCTTTGATTCTCGCATCAACAGATTGCCTGTTGGGGAGATAGCACGTGGTTGGATCAAGGATTATCCTCTAACCTATGATGAAGAGAAGCTTAAAGCGGCTCCATGGTATTACCTAGATCCAGTAACTGGTATCATGCAAACTGGTTGGAAATACCTTGGTAATAAGTGGTACTACCTTCGTTCATCAGGAGCTATGGCAACTGGCTGGTATCAGGAAGGTTCGACTTGGTATTATTTAGACGAGTCAAATGGTGATATGAAAACGGGCTGGCAATACCTTGGTAACAAGTGGTACTATCTCCGTTCATCAGGAGCTATGGCAACTGGTTGGTATCAAGATGGATCAACATGGTATTACTTAGATAATAAAAATGGTGATATGACGACAGGCTGGTTCCAGGTCAATGGCAAATGGTACTATGCTTACAGTTCAGGTGCTTTGGCAGTGAATACGACTGTAGATGGCTATTCTGTCAATTATAATGGCGAATGGGTTCTATAAATAATGATAGTATTTTGTAATTTGAGATAAATTTTAAGTAAGAGTGCAGTTTCACGAAGTGATACTGGATAAAAAGTTTTTAAAATCAGAAAACCGCATATTATCAGGTGGCAAAACCTTGATAATATGCGGTTTATTATGGAAAGATTTACTTATTTACTTATTTTTAACAAAATTGAGTTTTTGCCCAATTTTACATGACATGTTTTAGAAAAAGGTATATAATGTTAGTGTAATATCAAGTGTTTTTTTGAAAGCACCATAACAATTACAATTTTAGGCTTAAAAATCGAACCTTCTTTAAATACTTAAATATTTAAGGGGGGGTATAAGTACCCATTTGTAAAAAAGAAATGAGGTTGAAAATGAACTTTAAGTCAAGAAAATGTGAAGAAAACGGGAAAAAAGTTTTACGCTATTCTATTAGAAAGCATCATTTGGGAGTAGCTAGTGTAGCAGTAGCTTCGGTGTTGTTTTTTGCAACTGGTGTGGCGACTGTTCAAGCGGATGGAGCAGTATCAGGCGAACCAGTATCAGGCACACCAGCCCCACCAAGTACACCAGGTTCAGCAAGTACAACAAGCACAACAAGCACACTAGGCACTTCTGGTGCTAATACTGGTGACACAGAAATAGAAAATACAAATATAGATACAAATACAGCTGCATTAACTGAGAGTAATGGAAACTCTCTTCAAGGAGTACCTCGTGCAGCGGAAGTAAGAAATGGAAATGATATGCCTAGTACAACGCTAGGTAGTGATAGAGCTGTATCAACAGATATTAAGCCAGAGGATAGCGATGGAGCAAGAAATAATGAGGAAAAACCTAACTATGCTGGTAAGGTAACACTTATGAAACAGTGGAATGTAGATGCAAATGATCCTACTATTAGAGAAGATATAGATAAGACATATAAGACGGGAGAAGATAAGTTAGGAAGACCATTAGTTAACTCTAGTACTGCCAATACTTTTCTTGGTTGGTCTGACAAACCTTCAGTAAATGGGAAAATCGCAGAAGGAGCTAGATTATTTTCACCAGAAGATACATTAGCAACAGCCTTTCCAAATGGTTTAAAACCTGATTCAAAGCTATATGGTGTTTACACAAGCTTTACCGAGAACGAAGAGCCTGTCCCAACGGATAGTAGAAGAAATATGATTCTTTTCAATGGGTTAGATAGATTCAAAATTAATGCTAACAAAGTTAAAATTGATACTAAGGTAGAATCGGATGCTGTATTACCAAATACTAAGTTGAGCAAAGCAACAGAAGATGAAAATAATACACGTACTATCATTGATAAGTATAACCCGGAAAATAATGATACTACAAAAGTGAACGAAGTGGTTCTAAAAGCTGAGTTTGAAATGGATGATACTACAGCTATGACTGTATATAGAAATCCTGATGCAAGAGGAGCGGGTCCTGTTTTATCAAACACATACAAAAATAATAAATTTAAAATAGATGAAACTACAAAGACTTACACATATGTAGACTTGAATGTGAATTTAGACGAGGATTTAGTTGTTCCGGAAAAACTATATGCAGAATTTAATGGTTATTCATGGAGACCTTTATATGCTCTTGGAATTAAGGATGGGAAGAAAGAAATCTTGAATGTGTATTCAACATCTGAAAAAAATTTAGGAAATGACAAAAATAGCTTTAATTCATTAGTTAGTAATACAGATCCTAAAATTACATTTGGTGTTGAGACTAAAGGTTACAATAATATTACATTTAGGATGATTCTTAGATCTTTAAACGACAAGGATAGTAATAGACCAGAAGGTGAACGTAATGAACGTATCGCTGAAAGTGCAATAAAACCAGATGAAGGTAAGACTATCGCTGAAACTATTATGCGTAATATGACACTTAAAACTCTTTCATCAACAGAACTTAAAAAATTATTCCCTGGTAAGAGTGACGAAGAAATCAATAAGATGGTTATTCGTATTGCACAAGATAAAGCCAAAGAGTTAGCAGATTCGAATGGTAAAAAAGTACTAAAAGTAACAGGTACTGTTGAAGGTAATGTTCGCCCTAGTGCAGGTAGCTTGTTTTTCTTTACTTTAGCTAGAAATTTACCTATCAACAAAGTAGCAGCTAATGTTTTAGAGCTAGGTTATGTTCATCCTTATACAGCAATATATAAGTTCATAAGTGGAACAGTAGGAAAAGATCTGCCAGCAGCAATAGAAGGCTATAAACCAACAGACCCAAAAACGTATGAAAATACAGCTAATGTAAATGCTATTAAACCAACTACAACAGAGTACAAAGTTGAAGAAGAAGATGGTAAATGGGTATTCAAAAGTTACGATGCAGAAAATAAAGTAGTAAATGCAGCAAATGTAGAGTTTATAGGAACATGGGTATTTGAAGCTAATAAATACGGTGTAACCTACAAATTTGAAAGTGGAACCCCGGGTAAGACATTGCCAGCAGCAATAGAAGGCTATAAACCAACAGACCAAAACCGTTATGTAGATAAATCAAATGTAAATGCGACTCAACCGACAACTAAAGAGTACGTTGATACAGAAAATGATGGGAAATGGGTATTCAAGAGTTACGATGCAGAAAATAAACAGGTAAATAAAGCAGATGTAGAGTTTATAGGAAAATGGGAATTTGAAGCTAACAAATACGGTGTAACCTATAAATTTGAAAGTGGGACTCCAAGTAAGACATTGCCAGAAGCAATCGAAAACTATAAACCAACAGATCAAAACCGTTATGTAGATAAATCAAATGTAACAACAATTCAACCAACAAAAACAGAGTATGTTGATGCAGAAAACGATGGGAAATGGGTATTCAAGAGCTACGATGCTGAAAATAAACAGGTAAATAAAGCAGATGTAGAGTTTGTAGGAACATGGATATTCGAAGCTAATAAATACGGTGTAACATATAAATTTGAAAGTGGGACACCAGGTAAGACATTGCCAGAAGCAATAGAAGGCTATAAACCAACAGACCAAAACCGTTATGTAGATAAATCAAATGTAACAACAATTCAACCAACAAAAACAGAGTATGTTGATACAGAAAATGATGGGAAATGGGTATTTAAGAGCTACGATGCTGAAAATAAAGCAGTAAATAAAGCAGATGTAGAGTTTGTAGGAACATGGGTATTCGTGGCTAACGCACCGACTCCTAAGCCAGAGCCTAAGCCAGAGCCTAAGCCAGAACCAAAACCGGAGCCTAAGCCGGAACCAAAACCAGAGCCTAAACCAGAACCAAAACCGGAGCCTAAGCCAGAGCCTAAACCGGAACCAAAGCCAGAGCCTAAACCGGAACCAAAGCCAGAGCCTAAGCCAGAACCGAAACCAGAGCCAGAGCCTGAACCAAAACGAGAACCAGAACCTAAGCCAGAACCGCAACCAACCCCAACTCCAACTCCTTCAGAGAATTGGGATCAAGGAAGTACTGAAGTGCACAAGCGGGATGAACTACCTCAGACAGGTAGTCAACAAGATGAATGGTTGGTAGCTCTAGGTGGCTTATCTATCCTAGGTGCTTTGACGGTATTTCCTAAAAAACGAGAAGAAGAGGATATGCTAGAAATCGTTTAAATAATAAAATGATGGAAATATATCCCTATAATGGGAAAAGCGATTGTGAAGGAAACAATCGCTTTTTTTGTGAAAATATAATAAAATAGATAGGAGAGAAGCAATACTTGTATGAAAAAATGAGACGGCTTTTTCGTCTAGCAAAAGGAAAATATGACAAAAAAAGTTGGTGTCGGTCAGGCACATAGTAAGATTATTTTAATAGGGGAGCATGCGGTTGTTTACGGTTATCCTGCTATCTCCCTGCCTCTTTTGGAGGTGGAAGTGACTTGTAAGGTAGTTCCTGCAGTGAGTCCTTGGCGTCTCTATGAGGAGGATACCTTGTCCATGGCGGTTTATGCCTCACTGGAGTATTTGAATATCACAGAGGCCTGCATTCGTTGTGAGATTGACTCGGCTATCCCTGAAAAACGGGGAATGGGTTCGTCAGCTGCTATTAGCATAGCGGCCATTCGTGCGGTATTTGACTACTATCAGGCAGAACTGCCTCATGATGTACTAGAAATCTTGGTTAATCGGGCTGAGATGATTGCCCATATGAATCCGAGTGGTTTGGATGCCAAGACCTGTCTCAGTGACCAGCCTATTCGTTTTATTAAGAATGTAGGATTTACAGAGCTTGAGATGGATTTATCCGCCTATTTGGTGATTGCAGATACAGGCGTTTATGGTCACACTCGTGAAGCCATCCAAGTGGTTCAAAGTAAGGGAAAGGATGCCCTACCGTTTTTGCATGCTTTGGGAGAATTGACCCAGCAGGCAGAAGAAGCGATTACAAGAAAAGATGCTGAAGGACTGGGGCAAATCCTCAGTCAAGCACACTTGCATTTAAAAGCAATTGGTGTTAGTAGCCCAGAGGCGGATTCTCTAGTTGAAACGGCTCTTAGTCATGGTGCTCTGGGTGCTAAGATGAGCGGTGGTGGGCTTGGAGGCTGTATCATAGCCTTGGCAATCAATTTGACACACGCACAAGAACTAGCAGAAAGATTAGAAGAGAAAGGAGCTGTTAAGACATGGATAGAGAGCCTGTAACAGTACGTTCCTACGCAAATATTGCTATTATCAAATATTGGGGAAAGAAAAAAGAAAAAGAAATGGTGCCTGCTACTAGCAGTATTTCTTTGACTTTAGAAAATATGTACACGGAGACGACTTTGTCATCTCTATCGACGGATGCGACAGCTGATGCCTTTTATATCAATGGTCAGCTACAAAATGAGGCTGAGCATGCTAAGATGAGTAAGATTATTGACCGCTACCGTCCAGTTGGAGAAGGTTTTGTTCGTATCGATACTCAAAACAATATGCCTACCGCAGCGGGCTTGTCATCAAGTTCTAGTGGTTTGTCCGCCCTGGTCAAAGCTTGCAATGCTTATTTTCAGCTTGGATTGGATAGAAGTCAGTTAGCGCAGGAGGCTAAGTTTGCCTCAGGATCTTCTTCTCGGAGTTTTTATGGACCACTAGGTGCCTGGGACAAGGATAGCGGAGAAATTTACCCTGTCGAGACAGATTTGAAACTAGCCATGATTATGTTGGTGCTAGAAGACAAGAAAAAACCAATCTCTAGTCGTGATGGGATGAAACTTTGTGTGGAAACTTCGACGACCTTTGATGACTGGGTGCGTCAGTCTGAGAAGGACTATCAGGACATGCTGGTTTATCTCAAGGAAAATGACTTTGCCAAGGTTGGGAAGTTAACGGAGGAAAATGCCCTTACTATGCACGCTACGACCAAAACTGCATCACCAGCCTTTTCTTATCTGACCGATGCAAGCTATGAAGCCATGGACTTTGTCCGCCAGCTTCGCGAGCAAGGCGAGGACTGTTACTTTACCATGGATGCTGGTCCCAATGTCAAGGTCCTTTGTCAGGAGAAAGACTTGGAGCATTTATCAGAAATCTTCGGTCAACGTTATCGCTTGATTGTGTCAAAAACAAAGGATTTGAGCCAAGATGATTGCTGTTAAAACTTGCGGAAAACTCTATTGGGCAGGTGAATATGCTATTCTAGAACCAGGGCAGTTGGCCTTGATAAAGGCCATTCCTATCTATATGAAGGGCGAGATTGCTTTTTCTGATAGTTACCGTATCTACTCAGATATGTTTGATTTCGCAGTGGATTTGACGCCAAATCCTGACTATAGCTTGATTCAAGAAACGATTGCTTTAGTGGAAGATTTCCTCGCTGTTCGAGGTCAGAATTTAAGACCTTTTTCCCTAGAAATCTGTGGCAAAATGGAACGAGAAGGGAAAAAGTTTGGTCTAGGTTCTAGCGGTAGCGTCGTTGTCTTGGTTATCAAGGCTTTGCTTGCTCTATATGATCTTTCGGTTGATCAGGAGCTCTTGTTCAAGCTGGCTAGCGCGGTCTTGCTCAAGCGCGGAGACAATGGTTCTATGGGAGACCTTGCCTGTATTGTGGCAGAGGAATTGGTTCTTTACCAGTCATTTGATCGCCAGAAGGTGGCTGCTTGGTTGGAAGAAGAAAATTTGTCGACAGTTTTAGAGCGTGATTGGGGCTTTTCAATTTCGCAAGTGAAACCAACTTTAGAATGTGATTTTCTAGTGGGATGGACCAAGGAAGTGGCTGTATCGAGTCACATGGTCCAGCAAATCAAGAAAAATATAAATCAAAATTTTTTAACTTCCTCAGAAGAAACGGTGGCTTCTCTGGTAGAAGCCTTGGAGCAGGGGGAATCAGAAAAAATTATCGAGCAAGTAGAAGTAGCCAGCAAGCTTTTAGAAGGCTTGAGTACAGATATTTACACGCCTTCGCTTAGACAGTTGAAAGAAGCCAGTCAAGATTTGCAGGCTGTTGCCAAGAGTAGTGGCGCTGGTGGTGGTGACTGTGGGATTGCCTTGAGTTTTGATGAGCAATCAACTGAAACCCTAAAAAACCGTTGGGCCGATCTGGGGATTGAGCTTTTATACCAAGAAAGGATAGGACATGACGACAAATCGTAAGGATGAGCACATCCGCTATGCCCTTGAGCAGAAAAGTTCCTATAATAGCTTTGATGAGGTGGAGTTGATTCATTCTTCCTTGCCTCTTTACGACCTGGATGAAGTCAATCTGTCGACAGAGTTCGCTGGTCGAAAGTGGGCTTTTCCTTTTTATATCAATGCCATGACAGGTGGGAGTGAAAAAGGTAAAGAAATCAATCAAAAACTAGCTCAGGTGGCGGACGCCTGTGGGATTTTGTTTGTGACGGGATCTTATAGCGCAGCCCTCAAAGATCCAGCAGATGACTCGTTTTCTGTCAAGTCTAGTCATCCAAATCTCCTTCTTGGAACTAATATTGGATTGGACAAGCCTGTTAAGTTGGGACTTCGGACTGTAGAAGAGATGAATCCTCTTCTCCTACAAGTGCATGTCAATGTCATGCAGGAATTACTCATGCCAGAGGGAGAAAGAATGTTCAGAAGCTGGCAATCGAATCTAGCAGACTATAGTAAACAAATCCCTGTTCCGATTGTCCTCAAGGAAGTAGGCTTTGGAATGGATGTGAAGACCATCGAGAGAGCCTATGAATTGGGCGTTCGAACCTTTGACCTGTCAGGTCGTGGTGGTACCAGCTTTGCCTATATTGAAAACCGTCGCAGTGGTCAGCGTGATTATCTCAATCAATGGGGTCAGTCCACCATGCAGGCCCTACTCAATGCCCAAGAATGGAAAGACAAGGTCGAACTCTTGGTCAGTGGAGGCGTTCGGAATCCGCTGGATATGATTAAGTGTTTGGTCTTTGGTGCCAAGGCTGTAGGCCTGTCTCGAACAGTTCTAGAATTGGTTGAAACCTACACAGTTGAAGAAGTGATTTCCATTGTCCAAGGCTGGAAAGCGGATTTACGCTTAATCATGTGTGCTCTTAATTGTGCCACCATAGCAGATTTGCAAAGCGTAGATTACATTCTTTATGGAAAATTAAAAGAAGCAAAGGATCAGATGAAAAAGGCGTAACCATCGCCTTTTTTCCATCTTCAGACCGAGGTGACTTTTTTGAAGTGTGATAAAATAGAAGGGAGAGGATGAACCTATGAGAAAATTTAAAATCTTTTTATTTATCGAAGCCTGTCTTTTGACAGGAGCTCTGATTTTGATGGTATCAGAGCATTTTTCGCGTTTTCTGCTGATTCTATTCCTCTTTTTGCTTTTGATTCGCTATTACACTGGTAAAGAGGGCAATAATCTCCTTTTAGTGGTGGCAACCATTCTCTTCTTTTTCATCGTCATGCTTAATCCCTTTGTGATTCTAGCTATTTTTGTTGCGGTTATATACAGTCTCTTTCTTCTTTACCCGATGATGAATCAGGAAAAAGAGCAGACAAATTTGGTTTTTGAAGAGGTGGTAACGGTTAAGAAGGAGAAAAATCGTTGGTTTGGGAATCTTCATCATTTTTCAAGCTATCAGACTTGCAAGTTTGATGATATCAATCTCTTTCGTCTCATGGGTAAGGACACTATTCATCTGGAGAGGGTCATCCTAACCAATCATGACAATGTCATTATCCTCAGAAAGATGGTAGGCACGACCAAAATTATTGTACCTGTAGATGTGGAAGTCAGTCTCAGCGTTAACTGTCTCTATGGGGATTTGACTTTTTTCAATCAGCCCAAGCGAGCCCTCCGCAATGAACACTATCAACAGGAAACGAGAGATTATCTCAAGAGTAACAAGAGCGTCAAGATTCTCTTGACCACTATGATTGGGGATGTTGAGGTGGTTAGAGGATGAAAAAACAAGTTTATGTAATTATTGCTCTCATATCCATCCTGTTTGTCTTATTTCTGTCCCACAGCTTGCTGGAAATCCTTGACTTTGACTGGTCTGTTTTCCTGCATGATGTCGAAAAAACAGAAAAATTTGTCTTTTTGTTGTTGGTATTCAGCATGTCCATGACCTTTCTCTTAGCCCTGTTTTGGCGAGGTGTGGAAGAGATTTCTCTGAGAAAAATGCAGGCCAATCTCAAGCGTTTGTTGGCAGGGAAAGAAGTGGTTCAGGTTGCAGACCCAGATTTGGATGTTAGTTTTAAGTCCTTATCTGGCAAACTTAACCTCTTGACAGAAGCTCTTCAAAAAGCTGAAAACCACAGTCTTGCTCAGGAAGAGGAAATCATTGAGAAAGAACGGAAGCGAATTGCTCGGGATTTGCACGATACAGTCAGTCAGGAGTTGTTTGCGGCTCACATGATTTTGTCAGGTGTCAGCCAGCAGACTTTGAAATTGGATAGAGAAAAGATGCAAATCCAGTTGCAGAGTGTCACAGCTATTTTAGAAACTGCCCAGAAAGATTTACGGGTCTTGCTCTTGCATTTGCGACCAGTTGAGCTGGAGCAGAAGAGTCTGGTTGAGGGAATCCAAATCCTCTTAAAAGAGCTTGAGGACAAGAGTGATCTCAAGGTTAGTTTCAAGCAAAATGTGACGAAATTGCCTAAGAAAATCGAGGAGCATATCTTCCGTATCCTGCAAGAATTGATCAGCAATACTCTCCGCCATGCCCAGGCATCTTGTCTGGATGTCTACCTCTATCAGACAGATTTTGAATTGCAGCTGAAGGTGGTGGACAATGGGATTGGTTTCCAGTTAGGGAGCTTAGACGACTTGAGTTATGGACTCCGCAATATCAAGGAGCGGGTCGAAGATATGGCAGGGACGGTTCAGTTATTAACAGCTCCCAAGCAAGGACTGGCAGTTGATATCCGTATTCCCCTGTTAGATAAGGAATGATAAAGGAGTAAAGATGAAAATTTTACTAGTAGATGACCATGAAATGGTCCGATTGGGCTTGAAAAGCTACTTTGACCTCCAAGACGATGTAGAAGTTGTGGGCGAGGCGTCCAACGGGTCTCAAGGCATTGACTTAGCCTTGGAATTGCGTCCAGATGTTATTGTTATGGATATTGTCATGCCTGAGATGAATGGAATTGATGCAACCTTGGCCATCCTCAAAGAATGGCCCGAGGCCAAGATTTTGATTGTGACTTCTTATCTAGATAATGAAAAAATCATGCCAGTATTGAATGCTGGGGCTAAAGGTTATATGCTTAAGACTTCTAGTGCCGACGAACTACTCCATGCCGTCCGTAAGGTGGCTGCTGGAGAGTTGGCCATTGAGCAAGAGGTCAGCAAGAAGGTCGAATACCACCGCAATCACATAGAACTACATGAGGACTTGACTGCGCGTGAGCGAGATGTTCTCCAACTCATCGCCAAGGGCTATGAAAATCAGCGAATCGCAGACGAACTTTTTATCTCTCTCAAGACGGTCAAGACCCACGTGTCCAACATTCTTGCCAAACTTGAAGTCAGCGATCGTACCCAGGCTGCAGTCTATGCCTTTCAGCACCACTTGGTGGGGCATGAGGAGCTTTAGTAGTTATATAAAATAATGTTGGAGAAATGACTTAATTTAGTATCAAAGAAGCGAGTAAGTAGTTCCAGCATGATTGAAAAGCGCAGTCATTACTTGAAAAAAGTCGCTCGTTTATGTTATAATAGACTGTATTTAAAAAATTTTAAGGAGAAATGACAGAATGTCTGTATCATTTGAAAACAAAGAAACAAACCGTGGTGTCTTGACTTTCACTATCTCTCAAGACCAAATCAAACCAGAATTGGATCGTGTCTTCAACTCAGTGAAGAAATCTCTTAATGTTCCAGGTTTCCGTAAAGGTCACCTTCCACGCCCTATCTTCGACAAAAAATTTGGTGAAGAGTCACTTTACCAAGACGTTATGAACGCTCTTTTGCCAAACGCTTATGAAGCAGCTGTTAAAGAAGCTGGTCTTGAAGTCGTTGCACAACCAAAAATTGATGTGACTTCAATGGAAAAAGGTCAAGACTGGGTTATCACTGCTGAAGTTGTTACAAAACCTGAAGTAAAATTGGGTGACTACAAAAACCTTGAAGTATCAGTTGATGTAGAAAAAGAAGTAACTGACGCTGACGTTGAAGAGCGTATCGAACGCGAACGCAACAACTTGGCTGAATTGGTTATCAAAGAAGCTGCTGCTGAAAACGGCGACACTGTTGTCATCGACTTTGTTGGTTCTATCGACGGTGTTGAATTTGACGGTGGAAAAGGTGAAAACTTCTCACTTGGACTTGGTTCAGGTCAATTCATCCCTGGTTTCGAAGACCAATTGGTAGGTCACTCAGCTGGCGAAACTGTTGATGTTGTCGTAACATTCCCAGAAGACTACCAAGCAGAAGATCTTGCAGGTAAAGAAGCTAAATTCGTGACAACTATCCACGAAGTAAAAGCAAAAGAAGTTCCAGCTCTTGACGATGAGCTTGCAAAAGACATCGATGAAGAAGTTGAAACACTTGCTGAATTGAAAGAAAAATACCGCAAAGAGTTAGCTGAAGCTAAAGAAGAAGCGTACAAAGATGCCGTTGAAGGTGCAGCAATCGATAAAGCTGTAGAAAACGCTGAAATCGTAGAACTTCCAGAAGAAATGATTCACGAAGAAGTTCACCGTTCAGTAAATGAATTCCTTGGAAACTTGCAACGTCAAGGTATCAACCCTGACATGTACTTCCAAATCACTGGAACTACTCAAGAAGACCTTCACAATCAATACCAAGTAGAAGCTGAGTCACGTACTAAGACTAACCTTGTTATCGAAGCAGTTGCCAAAGCTGAAGGATTTGACGCTTCAGAAGAAGAAATCCAAAAAGAAGTTGAGCAATTGGCTGCAGACTACAACATGGAAGTTGCTCAAGTACAAAGCTTGCTTTCAGCTGATATGTTGAAACATGATATCACAATCAAAAAAGCTGTTGAATTGATCACAAGCACAGCAACAGTTAAATAATCTTAATAAACAAAAATCCCACCTGATTAGGTGGGTTTTCTGATGCACTATTTTCCAAAAATCTCTTTGAGGTCTGCGTCTGTAATCCCAATCATGGCTGGGATACTGTCCCAGTTTTCTTCTGTCAGGATGTAGGATTGTTCGGAGGTACTTGATGTGACTGTTTCAGAGATAGCTGCTTGCTTTTCTTCAACAGTTTCCAATAAGTCACTGAAGCGTTCAATCAGATAGGTTTTTCGGGCAGTTCCGATATGTTGGGTGGCATAGTCGAAGGCCTGTAATTCGCCTAGTAAGATCAGCTTGCTTTTGGCGCGTGTAATGGCTGTATAGATGAGATTGCGCTCCAGCATACGTCGGCTAGCACTGGTGATAGGTAGGATGACAACAGGGAACTCACTTCCCTGTGATTTATGGATACTCATGGCATAGGCCAAGCGAATCTTGTACCATTCGTTACGTGGGTAAGAGACCTCGTTGCCATCAAAATCAATGACAATCTCGTCTTGTTTCGACTCTGTGTATTTACCAGGAATCAGGTCTGTGATGGCTCCTAAATCTCCATTAAAGACATTGATTTCAGCATCATTGACCAAGTGAATGACCTTGTCTCCCTTACGATAGTGGCATTGGGGAGCTTCAAAACTGACTTGGTCTTTTTGTGGTGGATTGAGCAGATCTTGCATGAGCTGATTGATAGCATCAATCCCTGCCGTCCCTCGGTACATGGGAGCCAGAACCTGAATATCATGAGCAGGGATACCACTTCTGAGGGCGGCACCTAAGATTTTTTCAATCGTAGCTGGAATATGGCCACTAGCAATTTCAAAGTAGGAACGGTCAGCTTTTTTCTGGGTGAAATCAGCTGGCAAGATGCCCTGTCGAATCTGACTAGCTAAGGTAACGATGGTTGATTCTTCGCTTTGCCGGTAAATTTTTTCCAAGCGAGTCTGAGGAATCAAAGGAATATGAAGCAGGTCCGCTAGAACCTGTCCAGGGCTGACAGACGGTAGCTGGTCGCTGTCGCCTACGATTAGAATCTTACTGTTAGAAGAGATGTTGGAGAAAAGTTGATTGGCCAGCCAAGTATCCACCATCGAAAATTCATCTACTATGATAAAGTCGGCATCCAGATAATCTTCCAGATGACTGGTATCATCGTCGCCTGTCATTCCCAAGTGGCGGTGTATGGTCGCGCTTGGCAAGCCTGTTAATTCATTCATGCGCCGAGCAGCTCGTCCAGTTGGAGCAGCAAGAAGAATCGGCAGATTGCTTTTTTTCCTGAGGTCAAGTCCTTCTAAAAGGGCATAAACAGCGATGATTCCATTGATAACAGTTGTCTTACCAGTACCAGGTCCACCTGTCAGGATAAAGACCTTGTTTTGGATAGCATCACAGATAGCTTGTTTTTGAATGTTATCATACTCAATTCCAAGCTCTTCCTCGACAGTAGTGATATGTTTTTGAATGGTTTCTAAATCATGACTCTTCTGTTTTCCTTTTTCAAGGATACGAACCAAGTGACTGCGGATGCCTTCCTCAGCGAAAAAGAGACTGTTATCAAAGATTTTGGTATCAATCTGCTGAACCTTGTCTTCTTCAATCAAGTAGGAGAGCTCTTGGGCTACTTGGCTGGGGTCCAGTTCCACGGGACGAGAAGATTCAAGGAGAGTAAGGGTTTGTTCTAGCAGTTCCCGTGCTTCAACATAGGTGTCCCCTGTTTCCATACAGACCTGAAAAAGACTGTGAACTAGACCGGCGCGGAAGCGTTCAGGAGCCTGACTTTCGATGCCTAGTTCCTCAGCTAGTTGGTCAGCAATAGTAAATCCCAACCCCTTGATATCCTCAACCAGTTGATAGGGATAATTTTCAACAACATCAAGGGTTTCTTCCTTGTAAAAGTCTTGAATCTGAAAGGCTAGTTTGTTGGGAATGCCGTAGTTGGCTAGTTTGGCCAAAACCATCTCCGTTCCGTAGTTGAGACGGAGGGTGGAGACGAAAGCCTCTCGATTTTTGGCAGATAGTCCTGCGATGCCTTCTAACTTTTCTGGGTGTTGCAAAATTTCGTCAATGGTATTGTCGCCATAGGTGTCCACTATTTTCTGAGCTGTCTTGAGACCAATTCCCTTGAAATGGCTACTTGAAAAGTACTTGACCAAGCCCTTGCTAGTTGGTTTTGCACGTTCATAACGGTTGATTTGCAGTTGTTCCCCATACTTGGAGTGCTGGACAATTTGCCCCCAAAAAGTGTAGTCTTCGCCCTCAATCACATCAGCCATGGTGCCGGTGACAATAATTTCAAAATCATCAAAATCCTCTGCGTTTGTATCGTCGATTTCTAGGAGGAGGATACGATAAAAATTGCTGGGATTTTCAAAAATAATCCGTTCAATGGTTCCTGAAAAATAAACTTCCATAAGATTCCTTTGCATAAATAGGTGAGAGTTAATACTCTTCGAAAATCTCTTCAAACCACGTCAGCTTCGCCTTGCCGTATATATGTTACTGACTTCGTCAGTTCTATCTACAACCTCAAAGCAGTGCTTTGAGCAACCTGCGGCTAGCTTCCTAGTTTGCTCTTTGATTTTCATTGAGTATAACTTTGTTTCTATCTTAATCAAACTGGATAGTGAATAATCATATTCTCACGATAGAAGAAGAGGCTGAGATTGGTGATTCTCGGCCTCTTAGGTTTCTTAAAATGTTCCGATACGGGTGATGGGCCAGAAGCGGAATTTAGCTTCCCCTGTGATATCTTTTGCTTTGAAGGTACCTACGTGACGGCTGTCGCTCGAAACCAAGCGGTCGTCTCCGAGGAGAAGGTATTCTCCTTCTGGGACAGTAAAGCTAAAGTTGGTGTTGTAGTTGACATCAACTGTGAAGGCTTGAGCTTTTTGAGCAATACTTCTAAAGAAAGTTCCTTTATTTCCTTCAAATCCCTTGCCTGAGTAAGTGCTTTGGAGTTTGTCATCCTTGAAACGTTTGATATAGTCAGCTAGATAAGGTTCATCTGTCTCTTTGTCATTGATGTAAAGTTTATCGTTCTCGTAACGGATAGTATCGCCAGGCATTCCAATCACGCGCTTGACGATGTCCTTATTGCCATCTTCCTCATGGGCAACCACGATATCAAAACGGTCAATAGGGAGGTGCTTAACGACAAAGAGAATTTCGCCATCTGCTAGGGTAGGATCCATGGAATGTCCTTCTACGCGGACATTACTCCAAAAAAAGATACGGCTCAAAGCTAGTAATGACAGAATCAGGAGGAATAATCCCCACTCTTTTAGGAAATGTTTAAATGAATTCATAACTTACCTTTCTAAGCGTTTTTTCGCTTTTTCAGTGTTTTTAAAGTGCAATTTGGCGCAGAAGTTGAGTCCCTGCATACCATAGGCTTGCAAAATCTGGCTAGCTACCTTATCAGAAGCCGTTCCAGCTCCACTTGGAAGTTGATAGCCCAGTTCTCGTCCTAGATTTTCAAGATTTTCCAGAAAGAGATCACGCGCAATGATGGAAGAAACTGCGACAGCCAAGTATTTACCCTCAGCCTTTTCTTCCAAGCTGATAGGATTGCTAAAACGATTGGCCTCTTGTGCCAAGTACTTGTCATAATTTTTAGCACTGGTAAAGGCATCAATCACAATTTTCTTAGGTTGAAGTCCTTTTTGAAGAAGGAGATAGATAGCCTGATTATGGAGGGCTACTTTAACCGAAACAGCGTTGTAGCGGTCTCCGATGACCTCGTTGTACTTGCTTGGTGAGAGAAGCAGTGCCTGGTGCTGGATTTTTTCTTTGAGAATAGGGGCAATCTGACGAATCTTTTGGTCGGTCAGAGTCTTAGAATCCCCCACACCGAGTTTTCGTAAAAAGTCGTGCTGGTCAGGTGTGACAAAGGCAGCGACAACTGCAAGCCCACCAAAGTAGGAACCATTCCCTACCTCATCTGTCCCAATCAAAGGAAGATTTTGTCCGCTGGTTTGCTCTACAGCTTGATAGCCAAAGAAACGAGCGTATTTCTCAGCCCCTTCACCCTGAAGCAAGACCTTTCCAGAAGTATAGATAGAAACCGTTGCATGAGGCAGTCGCAAAAAGTAGCGGATATAGGGATTCTTGCTGGGAGCCAGACTGGTTTGATAGTGTTCAAGAAAAGCCTGAATCTCCTTTTCACTTGGTGTGAGTGTTATACTTGCCATAGTTTCTATTGTACCACAAAAGCAGTAAAATTTGTAAAAACTGACAAAGTTAGCGAATTTTGGTATAATATCGTGAGGTGAATTTTATGGCAAATCTAAATCGATTCAAATTTACATTCGGGAAAAAATCATTAACCTTGACAAGCGAGCATGATAACCTCTTTATGGAGGAAATCGCTAAGGTTGCGACAGAAAAATACCAAGCAATTAAAGAACAAATGCCTAGTGCAGACGATGAAACCATCGCTCTTTTGTTGGCAGTCAACTGTTTGTCAACTCAACTCAGCCGTGAGATTGAATTTGACGATAAGGAGCAAGAGCTAGAAGAACTCCGTCACAAACTTGTGACTTGCAAGCAAGAGCAGAGCAAGATTGAGGATTCCTTATGATTTCAATCCTTCTTCTATTGGTCTTGGCTTGGGGATTTTATATCGGCTATCGGAGAGGTCTGCTCTTACAGGTTTATTACCTGATTTCAGCCATGGCATCGGCTTTTATGGCTGGCCAGTTTTACAAGGGGCTTGGAGAGCAATTCCATTTGCTGGTTCCTTATGCAAATCCGCAGGAAGGTCAGGGGACTTTTTTCTTCCCATCGGATCAACTCTTTCAGTTGGATAAGGTCTTTTACGCAGGAATCGGCTACTTGCTTGTATTTGGGATTGTCTATAGCATCGGTCGGTTGCTTGGTCTTCTTTTACACTTGATTCCTAGTAAAAAGCTGGGTGGCAAGTTGTTCCAAGTTTCAGCAGGTATCTTGTCCATGTTGGTGACCTTATTTGTCTTGCAAATGGCCTTGACAATCTTGGCGACCATCCCCATGGCAGCTATACAAAATCCTCTTGAAAAGAGTATCGTCGCAAAACACATTATCCAGAGCATACCAGTAACAACCAGTTGGCTCAAACAAATCTGGGTGACAAATTTAATCGGATAAAAAGGGCAGGAGTTTTCCTAGCCCTTTGTTTACAGATTTGACTAGAATCTATCAGAATGTAAAAAGCTAATACACCTAGACATTCAAAGACAAGGAAATAACGATGAACAAGAAAATATTAGAAACATTAGAGTTCAATAAGGTCAAGGCTTTGTTTGAACCCCATTTGTTGACCGAGCAGGGTTTGGAGCAATTGAGACAGCTGGCTCCGACTGCCAAAGCGGATAAAATCAAACAGGCTTTTGCTGAGATGAAGGAAATGCAGGCTCTCTTTGTTGAGCAACCGCATTTTACTATTCTTGCAACCAAGGAAATCGCAGGAGTCTGCAAGCGGTTGGAGATGGGAGCGGACCTCAATATCGAGGAGTTCCTCCTCTTGAAGCGCGTACTTCTTGCTAGCCGAGAACTGCAAAGTTTTTATGCCAATCTGGAAAATGTCAGCTTGGAAGAATTAGCCCTTTGGTTTGAGAAATTACATGATTTTCCGCAATTACAAGGAAATCTCCAAGCCTTTAATGATGCAGGTTTCATTGAAAATTTTGCCAGTGAAGAATTGGCGCGCATCCGTCGAAAAATCCATGATAGCGAGAGTCAGGTACGCGATGTCTTGCAAGATTTGCTCAAGCAAAAAGCGCAGATGTTGACAGAAGGAATCGTTGCCAGTAGAAATGGCCGTCAGGTTCTACCTGTCAAAAACACCTACCGCAATAAGATTGCAGGTGTCGTTCATGATATTTCTGCTAGTGGAAATACCGTCTATATTGAACCCCGTGAGGTGGTCAAACTGAGCGAAGAAATTGCCAGTTTACGAGCAGATGAGCGCTATGAAATGCTTCGTATTCTCCAAGAAATCTCGGAGCGTGTCCGCCCTCATGCGGCTGAGATTACCAATGATGCTTGGATTATCGGACATCTGGACTTGATTCGTGCCAAGGTTCGCTTTATCCAAGAAAGACAAGCAGTCGTTCCTCAGCTGTCAGAAAATCAAGAGATTCAACTGCTCCATGTCTGCCATCCTTTGGTCAAAAATGCCGTCGCAAATGATGTCCATTTTGGTCAAGATTTAACAGCCATTGTCATTACAGGTCCCAATACAGGTGGGAAGACCATCATGCTCAAAACCCTTGGCTTGACGCAGGTTATGGCTCAGTCCGGTTTGCCGATTTTAGCAGATAAGGGAAGTCGTGTTGGTATTTTTGAAGAAATTTTTGCTGATATTGGCGATGAGCAATCTATTGAGCAGAGCTTGTCTACCTTCTCTAGCCACATGACCAATATTGTGGATATTCTGGGCAAGGTTAACCAACATTCACTCTTACTCTTGGATGAGTTGGGGGCTGGTACAGACCCTCAAGAAGGAGCCGCCCTTGCCATGGCTATTCTGGAGGACCTTCGCCTGCGTCAGGTCAAGACCATGGCGACCACCCACTATCCAGAACTCAAGGCCTACGGTATTGAGACAGCCTTTGTGCAAAATGCCAGCATGGAGTTTGATACTGCAACTCTACGTCCGACCTATCGCTTTATGCAGGGTGTGCCTGGCCGAAGCAATGCCTTTGAGATTGCCAAACGTCTAGGCCTATCTGAAGTTATCGTAGGGGATGCCAGTCAGCAGGTCAATCAGGACAATGATGTCAATCGGATTATTGAGCAACTGGAAGAGCAGACGCTAGAGAGTCGCAAACGCTTGGACAATATCCGTGAGGTGGAGCAAGAAAATCTCAAGATGAATCGTGCTCTCAAAAAACTCTACAATGAGTTAAATCGTGAAAAGGAAACGGAGCTTAATAAGGCGCGTGAACAGGCTGCTGAGATTGTGGATATGGCTCTCAGTGAAAGTGACCAGATTCTTAAAAATCTCCACAGTAAATCCCAACTCAAACCCCATGAAATCATTGAAGCCAAGGCCAAACTGAAAAAATTGGCTCCTGAAAAAGTGGACTTGTCTAAAAACAAGGTCCTTCAAAAGGCCAAGAAAAAACGAGCTCCAAAGGTGGGAGATGATATCGTAGTTCTCAGTTATGGCCAGCGTGGTACCTTGACCAGTCAACTCAAGGACGGCCGCTGGGAAGCACAAGTCGGCTTGATCAAGATGACCTTGGAAGAGAAAGAGTTTGACCTTGTTCAAGCCCAGCAAGAAAAGCAAGTTAAGAAGAAACAGGTCAATGTTGTGAAACGAACTTCTAGTCGAGGACCTCAAGCCAGACTGGACCTTCGAGGCAAACGTTATGAAGAGGCCATGAATGAACTAGATGCCTTTATCGACCAAGCCTTGCTTAATAATATGGCTCAAGTTGATATCATCCATGGTATCGGAACAGGTGTCATCCGTGAAGGTGTCACCAAATACCTACAAAGAAACAAGCATGTCAAGAGTTTCGGCTATGCCCCACAAAATGCTGGAGGCAGTGGTGCGACTATTGTCACTTTTAAAGGATAAGAAAAGCCTGAGGAAATATGTGGTTCCTCAGGCTTTTTGATTTCTAGTTTAGACATCTAAAGGTTGTCCAGTGTGATTGAGTTGTGTGACAGTAACAAAGAAGTCCTCTCTCATTCGAGTCAGAAGTTGATTTGGATAGATTTTTTCAAAGTTATCCAGACTGGCAAAGATATGCTTAGCAAGCTCTAGACCTTTGACATCATCTTGTCTGAGAAAATTATTAGCCCGTTCCATGGAAATGCTAATCATCTCTGTCATCTTGGTACTCAGTAGAGGGAAAGTATTAATCACTTCCAGAGTCTTCAACGCAAGATTTTCAGCTTTATCATAGTAGCCATTAACAGAGTAATGCTTGATAGCGGTTCTTAAGCAGGCAATATAGTAGTCAGCAGTACGAGTTGAATGGTACTCTGTCTGTTTTTTTAGAGTATCCAATAAGTGGTAGAGTCTGTAGTCTAAAAATTCGATTGAAAAGTGAGGAAGGATAGATGAAAAGATATTGACCTCAATTTTATTCCAGTCGTCCAGTTCACTAAGATAGTTCTTGATATATTCTAGTTCTTGATAGTCTTTTGGAGTCAGAAAAGAATCGCCGATGATGTTTGCGATAGCAAATTTATTGACTACACGATTGGCAATCACATAGTGTTCAGCTATTCCAGGATTTTCCAGAGGCTGATTAATCAAGCTAAGGATCTTTTTAAATTCACGCTTATAGGCCAAATCAGCAACTTGAGCCTGTAATTTATGAAATTCAGTTGGGAACATATGCGCTTTGAGACTATCAAAGGTCTCTTTATCAATTCCAATATTAGAAAGAATCTCTTCAAATTTTTGAATGGTTATTCGAGATTTTCCTTGCTCAAACTGACGTAAAAAGTGAGGAGTCACTGTAGTTCCAGCAGCTTCCTTCTGGGTAAACCCTCTCTCCTCACGGATGGCCTTATATACTAATCCATAAACACTTTCATCTTGCATCCTAAATCTCCTCAAGTCCTTTTTTCCATTCTATCATAATTCTACCAGTTTTTAAGGGAATTTTTAGAAAAAAGTAAATATAGTTACGCTTTTTCGGGGGGGGGGGGGAATTGTTCAATAAAGGTAAATATAAATACGCTTTTCGTAAATAAGGTAAATAGCATGCTATACTGTAACCGTAAACAATAAAATTTTAAAGGAGATTTTTGATGATGAAGTCAAAAACAGTTTTAGTAACTAGCCTAGCGGCTGCAACATTTGGATTGGTCTCTCTTGTGGACACAGCAGGAGTTCTACCTTTTTCAGCGCAAACAGTGCAGGCTGACACACAAACGCTTAATCCAACTGCTAAATATTATATTCTTGTTCCAAAAGGTTCAGAAGTATTTAAAGGATGGAAGGGAACTGCTAATCGTCCCATTATTTGGGCTACAAAAACCACTCCAGAATTATCTTATTTCGAAGAAACTGCTCGAAATTATATAGCTCTTGAAAATAAGTCTGGTGCCAATTACATAGAGTGGAAGGGGACTGTAGAAGAGTTTAAAGAGGCTGTTAAGAAGTTGACTGGTAAAACAACAGCTTCCTCAACTCCAAAGACTTCTAACCAATCAACAACGAGTCAAAAAGATGGCTGGTCAGGTTCGTCCTACTACCAAAATGGTAGCAAAGTTACCAGTAAGTGGATTTTCGATAAGAACTATAATTCCTACTTCTACCTAGATGCTTCAGGTAATTATGTTCAAAATGCTTGGGTAGGAAACTACTACCTCAAGTCAGGTGGATATATGGCTAAAAGCGAGTGGATTTATGATAAGAATTATGGTTCATATTACTACCTAACGTCGGAAGGAAGTTACGCCCGTAATACTTGGGTGGGTAACTATTATCTCAAGTCAAACGGAAAGATGGCTAAAGGTGAGTGGATTTATGACAGTAACTACAGCTCTTACTATTACTTAACATCAGAAGGAAGCTATGCTCGTAACACATGGGTAGGTGATTATTATCTCAAGTCAAATGGTAAGATGGCAGTCAACGAACGTACACCAGATGGCTACCAAGTTGATGGTTCAGGTAAGTGGATTAAATAGAATAAAAATAGTGAAAGGAATTAGCACAGGCTGATTCCTTTCACTTAGATAAGGGAATAATATGAAAAAGTTATTATTAGCCACAACACTTTCACTGACATTAGTTCTAGGAGGTTGTCAGTATCTACCTTGGAATAAAAGCGCGGAACCAGCATCCGAGGAAGTAGCAAGTCCAGAAATAGACTACAGTTACTATAATAAAGTTTTGGATGACTATGAAAAAGTAGCGAAAGGAACCTTGCCGAAAGGTATGGATGTCAATCCCCTAGCTAGTCAAGTGAAATCTTCTCAAGGATTTTATACAGATGTGGTTTACCACAAGACGGATTTGAATAATGATGGAGTCGATGAACTCTTGCTTGCTCTTGAAATGAAGAGTGGCGAAAAGAGTTTACTTGATATTCGTACGCTGAAAGACGAAAAGGTGATTCGTTTGACTGATCAAGAAAATCGTTTAGACCAGATTGGTGAGAGAATGACAGTCGGTATCTTGCCAGATAATTCTCTGCTCTATCGTGGAGCTGGTACAGCAACGAGTCACATCTATGCTCACTACCAATTTAGTGAAGACGGACAGTCTTTGGTAAAGGGTAAGGAGGCTCAAGAAGTAGCAGATCTTGGGATCGGTTCTCCCATTTCTTTAGATACTTTAAGCTGGAAGTCAGTTTCAGATAAGATTCTTGGCGGAAGCAGTAAAGCCAAGAGTACAGATGAAGCCAAACCAAGCGTAGATTACAGTCCTTATAACAGCATTTTGAAGGATTATGAATTTATTTTAGACCATAAGGCAGAGGTTAAGGATAATATCAATCTAATTGCTAATGTCTATGCAGGGATGTCAGAACGTAGTCAAGCTTTTACCTATGCAATGGTTGATATGGATAAAAATGGCATTGATGAATTGATTATATCTTCTAAAAATGGTAGTGAGATTTTAGATATTTTTACACTCAAAGATCAGAAAGTCATTCGCCTCACCAATGCTGAAAATAAAATGCAGATGCTTGGAACACGCTTTAAGGCCTATCTCCTAGAAGATGGGAAACTTTATACCCAGTGGAATCCGTTTGCAGGAGATCCACAAACTATTTATACCATTTGGAAATTGAATAGTAGTGGGGACAAATTAGAGAAGGTTAAAGAAGCTAAGACAGAGGATGAAGTCAGTCCTGGTACTAGAATGAATCTATCTAGCCTGACTTGGAAATCTGTAACAGAAAAATTTGCTGAAACAGCATCTTCCACTAACAAAAATGTTTCTAGCAAAATGGATATTAATGCCATAAAAAATGGAGATTTCTCTAGTATTGAAGGAAAATGGAGTAAAGGAAATGGTGGAGAAGACTTAGTTTTTAGTAAGGATGGGCTAGTGGCTCCAGAACAATTTACGGTTGACCTTGCAGAATCAGAAATAGTCAATGATTTTCTAAGAGCTCGCTATTCAGGTCCATCTTTTGGAGTCTTTATTCAATTCATACCAGCAGGTGTTAGAATACCTGATGAGACATCAATGGATGGATTAATATCAGACGCTTCGGATATTAGTAAAGATAGAATTCTCTATCGCGCTTCATTTCCAGTACATAATAAACCAGAACAATTCTTATATCGTGTAGACTAGGAGTGAAACAGATTGATTTAATTAACAGCACCTCACGCACATGGAAATGCTCAATCTTTTTATACTGAGTCAAGTAAGATTTTCCCAAAATCCATTGACAAAAGCCAACATTTTTTGTAAAATAAGAATCAATTAAATACCAACACCGAATGAAGTTTAATAGAAGTGGGGAATCGTTTGATTTTCCATGACTGTAAATGGACGGAACTCTGGAGAGACCGTAAAGGCACCGAAGGGGCAAGGCAGGCAACTGCTCAAACTCTCAGGTAAAAGGACAGAGCTAGGATAGACCGCTTTTTAGCATTTATCTAAGCATTCCAGAGTACATGTATCTTGCATGTGCTCTTTCTTTTGGGGTTGAAAAGATAGGAGAAGGAAATGTTAGAATTGCTTAAATCAATCGATGCTTTTGCTTGGGGACCGCCCCTCTTGATTTTATTGGTCGGAACAGGGATTTACCTAACTATTCGGCTAGGACTCTTGCAGGTTTTGCGTCTGCCCAAGGCCTTTCAGCTTATTTTTATCCAGGATAAGGGACATGGTGATGTATCCAGTTTTGCAGCTCTGTGTACAGCCTTGGCATCAACTGTTGGAACAGGGAATATCATAGGAGTTGCGACGGCTATCAAGGTGGGGGGACCAGGAGCTCTCTTTTGGATGTGGATGGCGGCTTTCTTTGGAATGGCTACCAAGTATGCGGAAGGACTCTTGGCCATCAAATACCGCACCAAGGACGACCATGGTGCAGTAGCGGGAGGTCCCATGCACTATATCCTTCTAGGAATGGGAGAAAAGTGGCGACCACTTGCTGTTTTATTTGCAGTAGCAGGAGTACTGGTTGCTCTCTTGGGAATCGGAACCTTCACCCAAGTCAACTCGATTACAGAATCTATCCAAAATACAACGACGATTTCGCCAGCCATCACAGCTCTCGTCTTGTCTGTCTTTGTAGCGATTGCAGTCTTTGGTGGACTCAAGTCTATTTCTAAGGTTTCAACTACTGTTGTTCCTTTTATGGCCATCATTTATATTTTAGGAACTCTTGCAGTTATTTTCTTTAATATCGGAAAAATCCCTGCTACAATCGCTTTAGTCTTTACCTCAGCTTTTAGTCCCCTTGCTGCGGTAGGTGGTTTTGCTGGTGCTAGCGTTCGGATGGCTATTCAAAATGGTGTGGCGCGTGGTGTCTTCTCAAACGAATCTGGTCTGGGTTCTGCTCCCATTGCAGCTGCAGCTGCCAAGACAAACGAACCAGTAGAGCAAGGTTTGATTTCCATGACAGGAACCTTTATTGACACCCTCATTATCTGTACTCTGACTGGTTTGACCATCTTGGTAACTGGTGTTTGGAGTGGTGATTTGAATGGGGTTGCCTTGACTCAGTCAGCCTTCTCAACAGTCTTTTCACACTTTGGGCCTGCCCTCTTGACCATCTTCCTTGTGCTCTTTGCCTTTACAACGATTTTAGGTTGGAACTACTATGGAGAACGCTGTTTTGAGTTTCTCTTTGGGGTTCGCTTTATCTGGCTCTACCGTGTGATTTTTGTGCTCATGGTCTTGCTGGGAGGATTTATCGAGTTGGATATGGTCTGGATTATCGCAGATATTGTCAATGCCTTGATGGCACTACCAAACTTGATTGCTCTCTTAGTTTTATCGCCAGTCGTTATTGCTGAAACTAAAAAGTATTTTGATAAATAATGAAATCACACAGCTCGTGTGATTTTTTTGCCTATAAATGATTTTTATCAAGCTGATATATAATATATATTATGCAAGTGATTGGAAGTGTGATAAACTGATACTCAATGAAAATCAAAGAGCAAACTAGGAAGCTAGCCGCAAGCTGTACTTGAGTACGGTAAGGCGACGCTGACGCGGTTTGAATTTGATTTTCGAAGAGTATAATATACAACGAAAATCTTATGAGAAAATAAAGCTTTATCTTAAATAAACTTAGGAATCAGGATTTTATAAGATTTTCCAATAATACTAGTGTCAATAACAAGAAAAGAGGTATCTTATGACAACATTTACAATCCATACAGTAGAATCAGCACCAGCAGAAGTGAAAGAAGTTCTTGAGACAGTAGAAAAAGACAACAATGGCTATATTCCCAACCTAATCGGTCTTTTGGCCAATGCCCCGACTGCTTTAGAAGCCTACCGAACTGTCGCATCTATCAACCGTCGCAACAGCCTGACACCTGTTGAGCGTGAAGTGGTACAAATCACGGCAGCCGTGACCAATGGTTGTGCCTTCTGCGTCGCAGGTCACACAGCCTTTTCCATCAAACAAATCCAGATGAACGATGATCTTCTGCAAGCCCTTCGCAATCGTACTCCAATCGAAACAGATCCTAAATTAGACACCCTAGCTAAGTTTACTTTGGCAGTTATCAATACCAAGGGTCGTGTAGGAGATGAAGCCTTAGTTGAGTTTTTAGAAGCTGGTTACAGCCAACAAAATGCCTTGGATGTGGTTCTTGGTGTTAGCCTAGCCAGCCTTTGTAACTATGCTAACAACCTAGCCAATACCCCAATTAACCCAGAATTGCAACCTTATGCTTAATTCATATCTGAGTAAAAATGAAGTCTAAAATAATCGGACTTCATTTTTTATCCCCTCATTTAAGCGCTTTTATGCTATACTGAAACTAACATGATTATTGGAGGTTAGGATGAAAAAACTCCCCTTAGTATTTTCAGGTTGTTTGCTAGGTTTGGCAGGAGCTGGAAATCTTATTTTAGATACGTTGCCGGTTCTGTCCCATCTGTTGAGTCTGACAGGTTTGATTTTGTGGATTTACTTTCTGATTCTTCATCTCTTTAATTGGAAGGAAACCAAGCAAGAATTGACCAAGCCCCCTCTTTTGTCAGGGATGGCCACTTTTCCTATGGCTGGGATGATTTTATCTACCTATGTTTTTCGCGTCTTACCTCATCTTCCTTTGGTAGCGCAAGGGCTCTGGTGGTTTTCATTTCTCTTGGATGTGGCTCTGATTGCTGGCTTCACTATCAAATTTGCCTATCCAGGGCGGAGGGTTCATGCGACTCCAAGCTGGACGGTTCTCTATGTGGGGATAGCAGTAGCAGCCTTGACCTATCCTCTTGTAGGTATCATCGAAATTGCCTATGCGACCTTGAGTTTTGGATTTCTCTTGACCTTCTATCTCTACCCGCTTATTTATAGCGATTTAAAGAAACATCCACTCCCACAATCCATGCTTGGACAAGAAGGGATCTACTGCGCTCCTTTCTCTCTACTCTTGGCTTCTCTAGTTCGAGTTGGAGGAGCCAGCCTACCGACTTGGCTCTTGATTGCCATGATTTTGGCTTCTCAATCCTTCTTTTTCTTTGTTTTGACTCGCCTGCCCAATATTTTAAAACAAGGTTTTCAACCAGCCTTTTCAGCCCTCACCTTCCCAACCATTATCACGGCTACCTCGCTCAAGATGGCTCAGGGACTCTTGAAACTTCCATTTTTGGATTATTTGGTACTGGCTGAAACTGTTATTTGCCTAATTATTTTGCTCTTTGTATTAGGCGCTTATCTGATTTGGTTACGAAAAAAGGTCTAGCTAGAAATAGCTAAACCTTTTTTTTATGGTTTGATAACTTCAGCTCCACCCATGTATGGACGAAGAGCTTCTGGAATGGTTACAGAACCATCTTCATTTTGATAGTTTTCAAGAATTGCAGCCACTGTACGTCCAACTGCAAGTCCAGAACCGTTCAAGGTATGGAGGAGTTTCACCTTGCCGTCTGCTTCATCACGGTAACGGATTTGGGCACGACGGGCTTGGAAATCTTCTGTGTTTGAACAGCTTGAGATTTCACGGTAGGTATTTTGCGCTGGAATCCAAACTTCCAAGTCGTAAGTCTTCGCAGCTGAGAAGCCCATATCTCCAGTAGAGAGGGCAACGACACGGTATGGAAGGTTAAGTTTTTGAAGGATATTTTCAGCGTTTGCTGTCATTTTTTCCAATTCTTCGTAAGATTCTTCTGGCTTGGCAAATTTAACCATTTCAACCTTGTGGAATTGGTGCAAACGAATCAAGCCACGAGTATCACGACCAGCTGAACCAGCCTCAGAACGGAATGAAGGACTCATAGCAGTGAAGTAGATTGGCAGATCTTTACCGTCAAGGATTTCATCACGGTAGTAGTTTGTTAGAGGAACTTCAGCTGTAGGAATAAGGACATAATTGCTGTCGCTGAGTTCAAAAGTATCTTCCTTGAATTTTGGATATTGACCAGTCCCAAACATAGAATCATGGTTAACCATGTAAGGCGTGATGACTTCCGTATAGCCTTCTTTTCCATGTTCATCCAACATAAAGTTGTAGATGGCACGTTCCAAACGAGCACCGAGGCCTTTATAGAAGAGGAAGCGAGCGCCTGTTACCTTACCACCGCGTTCCCAGTCAAGGATACCAAGCTCTTCACCAAGATCCCAGTGAGCTTTTGGTTCGAAGTCAAACTCGCGTGGAGTCCCCCAACGGCGAACTTCCACATTGTCATCTTCGTCAGCCCCAACAGGAACACTGTCAGCTGGAATGTTTGGAAGAGTAGTGGTAAATTCTGTCAATTTAGCATCGATGTCTGCCAATTCAGCATCCAAGGCTTTGACCTCAGCAGATAGAGTTTGCATGGCAGCAATCTTGTCATCTGCATTTTCTTTGTTGCGCTTAGCTTGGGCAATCTCAGCTGAAACTGTGTTACGTTCAGCCTTGAGAGTTTCAACCTTGACCAAAATATCACGACGTTTAGCATCGATTTCTTTCATCTCGTTTAAGACAGCAGCATCTACACCACGTGTAGCCAATTTTTCTGCGACAGCATCAAAATCTGTACGAATACGTTTGATATCTAACATAAGAACTCCTTTATGAAAAAAGCACACCTGACAAAGCGTTGGAGTGGCAGGGCCACGGTTCCATCCAACTTCACAGGTGTGCACTTGATTGTGTATGTAATTGTTACTAACGGTAGAATTTCACCTATCCCTCCTATCTGCTCGCAGCACCCGCAGACTTTCTGAAAGAAGAAGATAACCTACTTATCCGTTGCTATGATTATACTAAAGTTTCTACTTTTTTGCAAATAGATTTTTAAATTTTTGGCTAATTGTCTGAATCAGGGTCGGAAGTTTGACGACCTTGTCATTGCCCAGTTTTTCGCGTGCAATTTTGAGAATAGCACCTGAGTCTTTTGAAGCAAAGAGGAATTTTCCTTTGTCTGTAAAGACTTCGAAGTGGCGACTGATTTTCCGCCCAGTGACATTGGCTCCAATCTGATTGATATGGCTCCAAGGAATCTGGATAAATTGTTCGACATTGACATCTGGGTAAAATTCCAGAGCCTGATCTCCGACCAGGAATTTCCCAACTTTCCCAGCGATAGAGAGGTAGGAAGTGCCTGTCGTGCTGAGCAGCACTGTTTTGTTAAGCGATTGGGCCATGATTAGTCTTCCTTACTTTCTCCAAAAAAGGCATTGTAGAGGGCTTTGATTGCTGCTTTCTCTTGGTCTTTATTGACAACAAACATGATAGAAACTTCACTAGAACCTTGAGACATCATCTGGATGTTGATCTTGTTTTCAGATAAAGCGCGTGTCGCAGTAGCAGTTACTCCGATATGACTCTTCATTTTTTCTCCAACAATCATAATGATTGAAAGGTCGTGTTCGATTTCTGCATGGTCTACTTCAGCCTTTTGAACCAACTGACGAAGGATTTCTTCTTCCTTGATAGGAGTTAGTTCACGAGAACGGAGAATGATAGAAAGATCGTCGATACCAGTTGGCATATGTTCCCAACCGATGTTAAGGTCTTCAAGGATTTGCAGAACCTTGCGGCCAAATCCAACCTCACGGTTCATAAGGTATTTCGACATGTTAATGCTGACAAAGCCTGAGTCACCAGCAATTCCCACAACTGGAAATTCATCACTACTGTGTTTTAGAACGATACGAGTACCTGGATGGTCAGGGTTGTTGGTATTCTTGATAACCAGAGGAATTTTTCCACGGTAGGCAGGAAGAAGAGCCTCGTCATGAAGGACTGAGAAGCCTGCATAGGCCAACTCACGCATTTCACGGTAGGTCAACTCAGGAATCGAGTGTGGTTGGTGGATAATACCTGGGTGGGCTGCAAAGATACCATCAACGTCTGTAAAGTTTTCATAGAGATCGGCCTTAACACCGGCAGCAATGATAGAACCTGTAATGTCTGATCCTCCACGTGAGAAAGTACAGATTTGATTTTCCTTGGTAACTCCAAAGAAACCAGGAATGACAAGGACTTCATTTGCATTTGTCAATTCTTCAATCTTGTCATAACTTGATGGAATAATGCGAGCGTGACCAGGCTCACTTGTGACCACAATACCAGCTTCTCTAGGGTGCACATAGCGTGCATCGATACCGTTTTGATTAAAGTAGGCTGCAATCAATTTAGCATTGTTGTTTTCACCGGCTGCTAGGAAAGTGTCGTAGAGAAATTCATTTTCTTCAATAGGAAGAGTAGCCAAGGCGCGAATGCTTTTTGAAATTTTTTCTAGCACAGCTGGTTTAAGACCTAGTTCACTAACCATAGCAGCATAGCGGTCGATAATCCAGTTTTGGCTCTTGCTAATATCGTTACCAGCAACATAATCACGGTAGTATTTAATCAAGGCATCCGTAACCTTAGTATCTTCAGCATTGCGTTTACCAGGCGCAGAAACAACTACAAAACGACGCTCTGGATCGCTTTTAACGATGTTTAAAACTTTTTCTAATTGACCAGCAGAGGCAAGAGAGCTACCTCCAAATTTAACAACTTTCATAAGAACTCCTAAAGTAAGTATTTTATACGATTATAGCAGAAAGAAAGCCTTTTTTCAATGAAGAAAATAAGATGTTTTCTAGCCTAAAGCGAGACTTTCCAATCGGCTGAGACACTTTCAGTCGATTTTTTCTTGCTTTCTGCTCCTAAAAAAGATATACTTTGAAAACAAAATAATTTAATGTTCAATGAAAATCAAAGAGCAAACTAGGAAGCTAGCCGTAGACTGCTCAAAGCACTGCTTTGAGGTTGTGGATAGAACTGACGAAGTCAGTAACCATACCTACGGCAAGGCAAAGCTGACGTGGTTTGAAGAGATTTTCGAAGAGTATAAACTGCTTATAAAATAAAAAGGAGTCCAGATGGAACACATTATTTATCAGCTTGAAGAGGACTTGGCAATCCTTACCTTGAACCGTCCTGAGGTCGCAAATGGTTTTCATATTCCCATGTGTGAGGAGATTTTAGAAGCCCTGACTTTGGCAGAAGAGGATCCGGCTGTGCATTTTATCTTAATCAATGCGAATGGTAAAGTCTTCTCAGTTGGGGGAGATTTAGTAGAGATGAAGCGTGCAGTAGATGAGGATGATATTCCATCATTGACAAAAATCGCAGAACTAGTCAATGCTATTTCTTATAAAATCAAGCAAATTGCAAAGCCTGTTTTGATGGAAGTTGATGGAGCTGTTGCAGGTGCCGCAGCGAATATGGCTGTTGCGGCAGATTTCTGTCTTGCAACGGATAAGGCTAAGTTTATTCAAGCCTTTGTTGGCGTTGGTTTGGCTCCAGATGCAGGGGGAATTCATCTCTTGAGCCGCAGTATCGGTGTGACGCGTGCTGCTCAATTAGCTATGACAGGTGAGGCTTTGACCGCAGAAAAAGCCCTAGAATGGGGGCTGGTTTACCGCGTTTCTGAAGCTGATAAACTTGAAAAGACGAGAGAGCAGCTTCTTAAAAAATTAAGACGTGGTTCAAGTAATTCCTATGCAGCCATTAAGAAGTTGGTTTGGGAGAGCCAATTTAAAGACTGGCAGGATTACGCTACTTTAGAACTGAACCTACAGGAATCCTTAGCTCAAACAGAGGATTTCAAAGAAGGAGTGCGAGCTCATTCGGAGAGAAGACGGCCTAAATTTACAGGAAAATAAAAAAATACTTGCATCATTCTTTGAACTTTGATATAATTCTCTTGTCAAATGTTTTGATTGTGAAAGTTTTTTGAGAAGGAGGGAAAGAAAGATTGGACTACCAACGAATTAATGAATATTTAACATCTATATTTAACAATGTCCTTGTCATTGAGGAAGTGAGCTTGAGAGGTAGTCGTTTCAAGGATATCTCCATCAAAGAAATGCATACGATTGATGTGATTGGGAAATTCCCAGACGTGACACCAAGTCAAGTGTCAAAAGAGTTGATGGTGACTCTTGGGACAGTTACGACTAGTTTGAATAATCTCGAACGCAAGGGTTACATTGAACGCATTCGCTCAGAGCAGGATCGTCGTGTGGTGCATCTACATTTGACAAAGAAGGGTCGCTTGGTTCATAGGCTGCATAAACGCTTCCACAAGGCCATGGTTGAAAAAATCATTGATGGTATGAGTAAGGAAGAAATTGATGTTATGAGCAAAGGGTTGACCAATCTTTATCAATTTTTGGAGGATTTGAAATAATGGCTTTTGCAAAAATAAGCCAGGTTGCTCATTATGTGCCAGAGCAAGTGGTTACAAATCATGATTTAGCCCAGATTATGGATACCAATGATGAGTGGATTTCAAGTCGGACGGGAATACGACAAAGGCATATTTCAAGAACAGAATCTACCAGTGATTTGGCTACAGAGGTTGCTAAGAAACTGATGACAAAAGCTGGAATCACAGGAGAGGAGTTGGATTTTATCATCCTAGCTACCATTACTCCTGATTCGATGATGCCCTCTACAGCTGCTCGTGTCCAAGCTAATATTGGTGCTAATAAGGCCTTTGCTTTTGACCTAACAGCTGCTTGCAGTGGATTTGTATTTGCTCTTTCAACTGCTGAAAAGTTTATCGCTTCTGGTCGCTTTCAAAAAGGCTTGGTGATTGGTAGTGAAACCCTCTCTAAAGCAGTCGATTGGTCGGACCGATCAACAGCTGTTTTGTTTGGAGATGGTGCCGGTGGTGTCTTGTTAGAAGCTAGCGAGCAAGAGCATTTCTTGGCTGAGAGTCTCAATAGCGATGGAAGTCGTAGTGAGTGTCTGACCTATGGACATTCAGGGTTACATTCTCCATTTTCAGATCAAGAAAATGCAGATTCATTTTTGAAGATGGATGGACGCGCAGTCTTTGATTTTGCCATTCGAGATGTAGCCAAGTCTATCAAGCAGACTATTGATGAATCTCCTATAGAGGCGACAGACTTGGATTATCTGCTACTGCATCAGGCTAATATCCGTATTTTGGATAAGATGGCTAGAAAAATTGGTGTTGACCGAGACAAACTTCCAGCTAATATGATGGAATATGGGAATACCAGTGCAGCAAGTATCCCGATTTTACTTTCAGAGTGTGTGGAACAAGGTCTCATCCCTTTAGATGGTAGCCAGACTGTTCTACTATCAGGCTTCGGTGGAGGCTTGACCTGGGGCACGCTCATTCTTACAATTTAGGTAATCATGTGGTGAACACATTGTTATAAAAAACTATTTATTTTAAAGGAGTCCTATCATGGCAGTATTTGAAAAAGTACAAGAAATTATCGTTGAAGAACTTGGAAAAGACGCATCAGAAGTAACACTTGAATCAACTTTTGATGATTTGGACGCAGATTCATTGGACTTGTTCCAAGTAATCTCAGAAATCGAAGATGCTTTTGATATCCAAATCGAAGCAGAAGATGACTTGAAAACAGTTGGTGACTTGGTTGCCTACGTTGAAGAGCAAACAAAATAAGAAGAATATAAGATAGAAGGAGTAGGGAAACCCGCTCCCTCTTGTTTAGGCAATAGTTTGATTGTCAAATTATGACGATATCGAACTATTACGTAAGCAAGAAACGATGGAGGCACTATGAAAACGCGTATTACAGAATTATTGAACATTGAGTATCCTATTTTCCAAGGAGGAATGGCCTGGGTTGCTGATGGTGATTTGGCAGGGGCTGTTTCTAAAGCTGGAGGACTAGGGATTATCGGTGGGGGAAATGCCCCGAAAGAAGTTGTCAAGGCAAATATTGATAAGATCAAATCATTGACGGATAAACCCTTTGGTGTCAACATCATGCTCTTGTCTCCCTTTGTGGAAGATATTGTAGATCTCGTTATCGAGGAAGGTGTTAAGGTAGTGACAACAGGTGCAGGAAATCCTGGTAAATACATGGAACGTTTCCATGAAGCAGGGATTACAGTTATTCCTGTTGTACCAAGCGTTGCCCTAGCTAAACGAATGGAAAAAATTGGTGCGGACGCTGTTATCGCAGAAGGAATGGAAGCTGGGGGACATATCGGTAAATTAACAACAATGACCTTGGTGCGTCAAGTGGCGGCAGCTGTATCTATTCCTGTTATTGCTGCAGGAGGGATTGCGGATGGTGAAGGTGCTGCGGCTGGCTTTATGTTAGGTGCAGAGGCTGTTCAGGTTGGAACGCGTTTTGTCGTTGCAAAAGAGTCTAATGCTCATCCAAATTACAAGGCCAAGATTTTAAAAGCTAGAGATATTGATACTACGATTTCAGCCCAACACTTTGGCCATGCTGTTCGAGCTATTAAAAACCAATTGACTCGTGATTTTGAAAAAGCTGAAAAAGATGCCTTTAAACAAGAAAATCCTGATTTAGAAATCTTTGAACAAATGGGAGCAGGTGCCCTAGCCAAAGCAGTTGTTCACGGAGATGTGGATGGTGGATCTGTTATGGCAGGTCAAATTGCGGGGCTTGTTTCCAAAGAAGAAACCGTTGAAGAAATCCTAAAAGATTTGTATTACGGAGCAGCTAAGAAAATTCAAGAAGAAGCCTCTCGTTGGGCAGGAGTTGTAAGAAATGACTAAAACAGCCTTTTTATTTGCTGGCCAAGGTGCCCAGTATCTAGGTATGGGACGGGATCTCTATGATCACTACCCTATTGTCAAAGAAACGATTGATCAAGCGAGTCAGGTACTCGGTTATGATTTGCGTCATCTTATTGATACGGAAGAAGACAAACTCAATCAGACTCGCTATACGCAACCTGCCATTCTAGCGACTTCGGTTGCTATCTACCGTCTATTGCAAGAAAAGGGCTATCAGCCTGATATGGTTGCTGGTTTGTCTCTTGGAGAATACTCTGCCTTGGTGGCTAGCGGTGCCTTGGATTTTGAAGAAGCTGTTCCCTTGGTAGCTAAGCGTGGAGCCTATATGGAAGAAGCGGCCCCTGCTGGCTCTGGTAAGATGGTAGCAGTTCTCAATACGCCAGTAGAGGTCATTGAAGAAGCCTGCCAAAAAGCTTCTGAACTTGGAGTGGTTACCCCAGCTAACTATAATACACCTGCACAAATTGTGATTGGTGGAGAAGGGGTTGCAGTCGATCGAGCTGTTGAACTCTTGCAGGAAGCAGGAGCTAAACGCTTGATTCCTCTCAAGGTTTCAGGACCTTTTCATACCGCTCTCCTTGAGCCTGCTAGCCAGAAACTAGCTGAAACTCTAGCTCAGGTAAGTTTTTCAGATTTCACTTGTCCCCTAGTCGGCAATACAGAAGCTACTGTGATGCAAAAAGAAGACATTGCTCAACTTTTGACGCGTCAGGTCAAGGAGCCAGTTCGTTTCTATGAAAGTATTGCAGTTATGCAAGAAGCAGGCGTAACCAACTTTATCGAGATTGGACCGGGGAAAGTCTTGTCAGGTTTTGTCAAAAAAATTGATAAGACGGCTAAACTAGCCACTGTTGAAGAACAGGCGAGTTTGGAAGCCTTGCTAGAAAACAAGTAATCCCTTCTCCCATAAATACAAGAGGAAACAGGAGAAAAGAATGCAACTAAAAAATAAAAATATCTTTATTACAGGTTCGAGTCGTGGAATTGGTCTTGCCATCGCCCACAAGTTTGCTCAAGCAGGAGCCAATATTGTTTTAAACAGTCGTGGGGCAATCTCAGAGGATTTGTTAACTGAGTTTGCAGACTATGGTGTCAAGGTGGTTCCCATTTCAGGAGATGTATCAGATTTTGCAGACGCTAAGCGTATGGTTGATCAAGCTATTGCAGAGCTGGGTTCAGTAGATGTTTTGGTTAACAATGCAGGGATTACCCAAGACACCCTTATGCTCAAGATGACAGAAGCAGATTTTGAAAAAGTTCTCAAGGTTAACCTGACTGGCGCTTTTAACATGACACAATCAGTCTTGAAACCGATGATGAAAGCCAGAGAAGGTGCTATCATCAATATGTCTAGTGTTGTTGGTTTGATGGGAAATATTGGCCAAGCTAACTATGCAGCTTCTAAGGCTGGCTTGATTGGTTTTACCAAGTCTGTGGCGCGTGAAGTGGCCAATCGCAATATCAGGGTTAATGCTATTGCACCAGGAATGATTGAGTCTGATATGACAGCTGTCCTATCAGACAAGGTAAAAGATGCCATGCTGGCGCAAATTCCTATGAAAGAATTTGGTCAGGCAGAGCAGGTTGCAGATTTGACAGTATTTTTAGCAGGCCAAGATTATCTAACTGGTCAAGTGGTTGCCATTGATGGCGGCCTCAGTATGTAGCAGAAGCTAGAGGTAAAAAAGATGAAACTAAATCGCGTAGTAGTAACAGGTTATGGAGTAACATCTCCAATCGGAAATACACCAGAAGAATTTTGGAATAGTTTGACAAGTGGAAAAATCGGAATTGGTCCAATTACAAAATTTGATCATAGTAACTTTGATGTGCATAATGCGGCAGAAATCCAAGATTTTCCTTTTGATAAATACTTTGTAAAAAAAGATACCAATCGTTTTGATAACTACTCTTTGTATGCCTTGTATGCAGCCCAAGAAGCCGTTAATCATGCTAATCTCGATGTAGAGGCTCTTGACAAGGATCGTTTTGGTGTTATCGTTGCCTCTGGTATTGGTGGAATCAAGGAAATTGAAGATCAAGTGCTTCGTCTAAATGACAAAGGGCCAAAACGTGTGAAACCATTGACCCTTCCAAAAGCCTTACCAAATATGGCTTCAGGAAATGTTGCTATGCGTTTTGGAGCAAACGGTGTTTGTAAATCCATCAATACTGCCTGCGCTTCATCAAATGATGCGATTGGAGATGCCTTCCGCTCAATCAAGTTTGGTTTCCAAGATGTTATGTTGGTAGGCGGTTCAGAAGCCTCTATTACCCCTTTTGCTATCGCTGGTTTCCAAGCCCTAACTGCTCTCTCTACTACAGAGGATCCAGCTCGTGCTTCTATCCCATTTGATAAGGCCAGAAATGGTTTTGTCATGGGTGAAGGTTCAGGGATGTTGGTTCTTGAAAGTCTTGAACACGCTGAAAAACGTGGGGCGACTATCCTGGCTGAAGTGGTTGGTTACGGAAATACCTGTGATGCCTACCACATGACTTCACCACATCCAGAAGGTCAGGGAGCTATCAAGGCCATTAAACTAGCCTTGGAAGAAGCTGAGATTTCTCCAGAGCAAGTAGCCTATGTCAATGCTCACGGAACATCAACTCCTGCTAATGAAAAAGGAGAAAGTGGTGCTATCGTAGCTGTTCTTGGTAAGGAAGTGCCTGTATCATCAACTAAGTCTTTCACAGGACATTTGCTGGGGGCTGCAGGTGCGGTAGAAGCCATCGTCACCATCGAAGCCATGCGTCATAACTTTGTACCAATGACAGCTGGAACAAGCGAAGTATCAGATTATATCGAAGCCAATGTCGTTTATGGACAAGGCTTGGAGCAAGAAATTCCATACGCTATTTCAAATACCTTTGGTTTTGGTGGCCACAATGCAGTTCTTGCTTTCAAACGTTGGGAGAATAAATAAGTATGAATTTAAACGATATTAAAGACTTGATGGCCCAATTTGACCAGTCAAGTTTGAGAGAATTTTCTTATAAAAATGGGACGGATGAGTTGCAGTTTAGCAAGAATGAAGCGAGACTGGTATCTGAAGTTGCATCTCAAGTCGCTCCAGCGCCCCTTCTAGCAACACCAAGTCCAGTAGCTCCTACATCTGCTCCAGTAGAAACTGTAGTGGAAGAAACTTCGTCACCAGCAGAAGCAAGCGTGGCTGCTGAGGGAGATCTTGTAGAGAGCCC
Source organism: Streptococcus sp. 1453 (assembly GCF_013276955.1). NCBI lineage: Bacteria > Bacillati > Bacillota > Bacilli > Lactobacillales > Streptococcaceae > Streptococcus > Streptococcus sp. 1453. The sequence goes on along the minus strand of NZ_VMLZ01000005.1, from coordinate 153,257 downwards.
ACTTGTTGGGGTGGCTTACTTGGCTGCTGGCCCAGATAAACCTGCCTTCGTTACAGTTGGTGATACTGTTAAAAAGGGTCAAACGTTGGTCATCATCGAAGCCATGAAAGTCATGAATGAAATCCCAGCACCTAAGGATGGTGTGGTAACAGAAATTCTCGTTTCTAACGAAGAAATGGTTGAATTTGGTAAAGGATTGGTACGTATCAAATGATCGATATTCAAGGAATCAAAGAAGCCCTTCCCCACCGTTATCCTATGCTCCTAGTAGACCGTGTATTGGAAGTGAGCGATGACACCATTGTTGCCATCAAAAATGTGACCATCAATGAGCCCTTCTTTAACGGCCATTTTCCTCAATATCCAGTTATGCCAGGTGTTCTGATCATGGAAGCCTTGGCGCAAACAGCTGGTGTCTTGGAGTTGTCAAAACCTGAAAATAAGGGGAAACTGGTCTTTTACGCTGGTATGGACAAGGTTAAATTCAAGAAGCAAGTTGTACCAGGTGACCAATTAGTTATGACGGCAACGTTTGTAAAACGCCGTGGTACCATTGCCGTGGTTGAAGCAAAGGCTGAAGTGGATGGCAAGCTTGCAGCCAGTGGTACTCTTACCTTTGCAATTGGGAACTAAGGAGGTTCTCCATGTTTCGAAAAATTTTAATTGCCAATCGTGGTGAAATTGCGGTTCGTATTATCCGTGCAGCGCGTGAATTGGGGATTACAACGGTGGCGGTTTATTCAACTGCTGATAAGGAAGCCCTTCATACGCTTTTGGCAGATGAGGCTGTTTGCATCGGTCCTGGTAAGGCAACTGAGTCTTATCTCAATATCAATGCGGTTCTATCAGCTGCAGTCTTGACTGAGGCAGAAGCCATTCACCCCGGTTTTGGGTTTCTCAGTGAAAATTCCAAATTTGCGACCATGTGTGAAGAGGTAGGAATCAAGTTTATAGGTCCATCTGGTCATGTCATGGATATGATGGGGGATAAGATCAATGCGCGCGCTCAGATGATCAAAGCAGGCGTGCCAGTTATTCCAGGTTCGGATGGAGAAGTGCATAACTCTGAGGAAGCTTTGATTGTTGCTGAAAAAATTGGCTATCCTGTTATGCTCAAGGCTTCAGCAGGTGGTGGTGGTAAAGGGATTCGTAAGGTTGAAAAACCAGAAGACCTTGTTTCAGCCTTTGAAACTGCCTCTAGCGAAGCCAAGGCCAATTATGGCAATGGTGCCATGTACATAGAACGGGTTATCTATCCAGCTCGTCACATCGAGGTTCAAATTCTAGGAGATGAACACGGAAATGTGATTCACTTGGGGGAACGGGATTGTTCTCTTCAACGAAATAACCAAAAGGTTTTAGAAGAAAGTCCTTCGATTGCAATCGGAAAAACGCTACGTCATGAAATCGGTGCTGCTGCTGTTCGAGCGGCAGAGTCTGTTGGCTATGAGAATGCAGGGACTATTGAGTTTCTACTTGATGAAGCCAGTGGAAACTTCTATTTCATGGAAATGAATACTCGTGTGCAGGTGGAACATCCAGTAACAGAATTTGTTTCAGGCGTGGATATCGTTAAGGAACAGATTCGCATTGCGGCAGGTCAGCCCCTGTCTGTGAAGCAAGAAGATATTGTTCTAAGAGGCCATGCCATCGAGTGTCGGATCAATGCAGAAAACCCAGCCTTTAACTTTGCTCCAAGTCCAGGTAAGATTACCAATCTCTATCTGCCAAGTGGTGGAGTTGGCTTACGCGTGGATTCAGCAGTTTATCCAGGTTATACCATTCCGCCTTATTATGATAGTATGATTGCCAAAATCATCGTTCACGGTGAAAATCGTTTTGATGCCTTGATGAAAATGCAACGTGCTCTCTATGAATTAGAGATAGAAGGAGTGCAGACCAATGCAGATTTCCAGCTTGACCTCATTTCAGATCGCAATGTCATTGCTGGAGATTACGATACTTCCTTCTTGATGGAAACCTTCTTACCTAAATATCAAGAAAAAGAATAAAATGACTTCAAGAGTTTAAACCGAAAAGGGGAATCAATGGCTCTATTTAGTAAAAAAGATAAGTATATTCGAATCAATCCCAATCGTTCGGTTAGGGAAAAACCTCAAGCCAAGCCAGAGGTTCCAGATGAATTATTTTCTAAGTGTCCAGGCTGTAAGCATACCATCTATCAGAAGGATCTGGGAAGTGAGCGTATCTGTCCGCACTGTAGCTATACCTTTCGTATTTCTGCCCAAGAACGCTTGGTTTTGACGATTGATATGGGAACCTTCAAGGAATTGTTTACAGGGATTGAAAGCAAGGATCCCTTGCATTTCCCTGGTTATCAAAAGAAACTAGCAGCTATGCGTGAAAAAACAGGGCTGGATGAAGCTGTTGTGACAGGAACTGCTCTTATTAAAGGTCAGACTGTAGCTCTTGGGATTATGGATTCCAACTTTATTATGGCTTCTATGGGTACAGTTGTAGGTGAAAAAATTACTCGCTTATTTGAGTATGCGACTGTCGAAAAATTGCCAGTTGTCCTATTCACAGCCTCTGGTGGAGCCCGTATGCAGGAAGGAATCATGAGTCTCATGCAGATGGCCAAGATTTCTGCAGCAGTTAAACGCCATTCAAATGCAGGTCTCTTTTACCTGACCATTTTGACAGATCCAACGACAGGTGGTGTGACAGCTTCTTTCGCTATGGAAGGGGATATTATTCTGGCTGAACCACAGAGCTTGGTTGGTTTTGCTGGGCGTCGTGTCATTGAAAATACGGTTCGTGAAAGCTTGCCTGAGGATTTCCAAAAGGCAGAATTCCTATTGGAACATGGCTTTGTGGATGCGATTGTCAAAAGAAGAGACTTGCCAGATACCATTGCTAGCCTAGTCAGATTGCACGGAGGGAGTCCTAGATGAATATTGCAAAAATAGTCAGAGAAGCGCGTGAGCAGAGTCGCTTGACAACCTTGGATTTTGCGACAGGCATTTTTGATGACTTTATCCAATTACATGGTGACCGTTCTTTTCGTGACGATGGAGCAGTTGTTGGTGGTATTGGCTGGCTTGGAGATCAAGCTGTAACAGTGGTTGGTATCCAAAAAGGCAAGAGCTTACAAGACAACCTCAAACGGAATTTTGGACAACCGCATCCAGAAGGCTATCGCAAGGCCTTGCGTTTGATGAAACAGGCTGAAAAGTTTGGCCGTCCAGTTGTGACCTTTATCAATACAGCAGGTGCCTATCCTGGTGTGGGAGCGGAAGAACGTGGACAGGGAGAAGCCATTGCTCGCAATCTCATGGAAATGAGTGATCTGAGAGTTCCTATTATCGCTATCATTATCGGTGAAGGTGGTTCAGGTGGGGCTCTGGCTCTAGCAGTCGCAGACCGTGTCTGGATGCTGGAAAATTCTATCTATGCTATTCTCAGTCCAGAAGGCTTTGCTTCCATTCTATGGAAGGACGGCAGTCGTGCCATGGAAGCGGCAGAACTGATGAAAATCACTTCGCATGAACTGTTAGAAATGGACGTAGTAGACAAGGTGATTTCTGAAGCAGGACTTTCTAGCAAAGAACTGATTAAGAGTGTCAAAAAAGAACTCCAAACGGAGCTGGCTAGACTTTCACAAAAACCGTTAGAAGAGTTGTTGGAAGAACGCTATCAACGATTTAGAAAATACTAATATAAAAACTAGAACTGGCAGTCAGTTCTAGTTTTTATGTGCTTCTTATACTCAATGAAAATCAAAGAGCCAACTAGGAAACTAGCCGCAGGCTGCTCAAAACACTGTTTTGAGGTTGCAGATAGAACTGACGAAGTCAGTAACACATATACGACAAGCCGACGTTGACGCGGTTTGAAGAGATTTTCGAAGAGTATTACTCTGTGCAGAGGGGAAAGTCAAAAGGTGCCTGGAAGACCAAACACCTTTTTGATTATTCATTTTCTTCAGTTACAAATTGACTAAGCAGTCCGTTGATAAAGCGGGCTGATTTTTGATCTGAAAAATTCTTAGCAAGTTCAATAGCTTCATTAACTGCTACCAGCTGAGGTGTATCAAATGATGTGATTTCAAAGATTCCTAAGCGTAGTAAGTTTTTTTCGACCAAGGTCAAGCGTTCAACTGTCCAGCCTGACTTGAGGTGCTGGTTGATTTGTTTATCCAACTTGTCTTTTTGCGCTTGGATACCAGAAACCAAGTTTAGAAGAAAGGCAGGGATTTGCACATCTGCATCTTCACGGTCATGCGTGTAGGCAAAGCGACAAGCTGTTTCTATATCTGTGCCGAATTCAAGGCTCATGAGAGCTTGAAAAGCGCATTTACGAAGTTCACGTCTGGATTCTAATAGTGGACTAGTCATTGAGGAAATCCTCGTCAAACAGATCTTTCAACTCTGGTTTCGGAGTTTTATCCGGAACGATTCCAGCAACGTGAATATTGACAACAGAAAGTTCCACATCAGCCATATTACGAACAGCGTCCTTAACAGCTTTTTGGATAGCCATAGCAACTTTAGGTACTTTCACACCGTACTCAAGGTAGAGATAGATGTCAGCAGTTAGCTCTTCGTTGCTTTCTTTTAAGTAGACTCCACGACCAAGAGAGAGTTTTGATAGGGTGTCAGATACGGATTTATTTGAAAATGAGTGGACACCATCAACTTTAGCAGTTGCGATGGCAATGATTTTTTCAAGTACACGTGGAGCGATAACGATTTCGCCAAATTGTTCTTCAATTCCCATAGAATGACCTCTTTCTAGAGATTAGGCACGAGAAACGTAAGTTCCTTCTGCAGTGTTGATGATCAATTTTTGTCCAGCTTCGATGAAGTCAGGAACGTTGACAACAAGTCCAGTTTCCATAGTCGCTGGTTTACCAGAACCTGTAACAGTAGCACCTTTGATAGATGGTTGTGTTTCAGCAACTGTCAATTCAACAGTAGTTGGTACAGTGACACCGATTACTTCAGTTCCGTAGAATTGGATTTTCACATCAGAGTTTTCAAGGATGTAAAGCAATTCATTTTCAACGTTTACGACTGGGATTTCGTATTGGTCGTAAGTTTCAGTGTTCATGAAGTAGGCAGTTTCATCCATTTTGTACAAGTATTGAGCTGGAACAGTCTCGATAATAGCTTGTTCGAATTTTTCTTCTGGACGGTAGCTTGTATCAAAAGTAGAACCAGTACGGACATCACGCAATTTCATACGCATGATTGTATTCCCTTTACCTGGTTTGTGGTGGCTAGCTTCCAAAACGCGGATCAATTTTCCGTCTGCAGTTTCAAATGTCATACCAGCTTTCAATTTGCTTGCTTCAATCATGTTTTTACCTCTTTAATAAATATTATTACTCTTCATTTTACCATAAAATCTTCTGGAAATAAAGCCAAAATAGTTATTGGGAGATGGTAGGGGAGAAAAACCAACCTCAGGGCTGGTTTTTACATATTAATCTTCTTTCAACTTCGCCAATTCTTGGGCAAGTAGTTTAAGGGCGACTTGTGGGTTGGCTTGGCCTTTGGTTGCTTTCATAAGGAATCCTGTGAAGGCCTTGTCTGCGTTACGTTTGCCTGACTTGAAGTCGGCAACTGCGGCTTCGTTATCCGCAAAGACTTGGTGGATAATTGGAATCAAGACAGCTGGATCTGAGATTTGAACCATGCCTGCTTTCTCAACGTATTCACGCGCCCCACCCCCATTTTTAGCCAGGTGGACAAAGACTTTCTTGGCAATCTTAGAAGAGATCGTGCCGTCTTCGATAATGGCAATCATTTCAACCAAGTTTTCTGGTGTCAATTCGATTTGTTCGAGAGTTTTGCCTTCAGCATTCAAGAATTGAGCGACTTCTCCTTGGAGCCAGTTAGAGACTTGCTTAGCATCGCCACCGAGGGCGACAGCTTTTTCAAAGAAGTCAGATGTGACTTTATTAGCAGTCAACTGGCTAGCATCGTAGTCTGACAAGCCAAGGTCAGCCACGTAACGCGCACGGCGTTCTTTCGGAAATTCTGGCAATTCAGTACGCATTTCCTCAATCCACTCATCTGAGATTTCAAAAAGAGGCAGGTCTGGTTCTGGGAAGTAGCGGTAGTCTGCAGCGCCTTCCTTGACACGCATGAGGATGGTTGCCTTGTTAGCTTCGTCATAACGGCGTGTTTCTTGGCGAATTTGACCACCTGAGCGAAGGATTTCAGCTTGACGTTGGACTTCGTATTCAAGACCTTTGCGAACGTTTGAGAAGGAATTGAGGTTCTTCAATTCAGTCTTGGTACCGAATTTCTCTTGACCATAAGGGCGAAGGGAGATATTGGCATCCACACGCATAGAACCTTCTTCCATCTTAACGTCAGAAATACCAGCGTACTGGATAACTTCCTTGAGGGCTGTTAGATAAGCATAAGCTTCTTCTGGAGAACGCATGTCAGCTTCAGATACAATCTCAATCAAAGGAACCCCTTGGCGGTTAAGGTCAACATAAGAGTAGCCATCTGTACCGTGGGTGTTTTTACCAGCATCTTCTTCCAAGTGAGCGCGTTCGATACCAATTTTCTTGGTCGTACCGTCTTCTAGCTCAACTTCAATCCAACCGTTATAGCCGATTGGCTCATCAAACTGAGAAATTTGGTAGGCTTTAGGATTATCAGGATAGAAGTAGTTCTTGCGGTCAAAGTGCATCTTTTTATGGATGTCCATGTTGAGAGCAAGAGCAGCCTTGATACCGGCATCGACAACACCTTTATTGAGAACTGGCAGAACTCCTGGGAAAGACCAGTCAATCACGTTAGTGTTGGCATTTTGGTCATTTCCAAAGTGGGCAGAAGTAGGTGAGAAGATTTTTGAATTGGTGTTGAGCTCTACGTGGACTTCAAGTCCGATGACTGTTTCAAAGTTCATTAGTTGTCACCTCCAAAAATCACGGGTTGTTGTTTGTGGTAGTCTGTTGTTGCCTCAAAAGCAGCAGCAGCTTGGTAAATGGTTTCCTCAGAGTACTTAGGACCAATCAGTTGGAGACCGACAGGCAGACCTTGAGAGAATCCAGCAGGAATGGAAATTCCTGGCAGTCCTGCCAAGTTTACAGGTATGGTCAAGAGGTCAGCCAAGTACATAGCAACTGGGTCGTGGTTGAGTGAATCCAAGTCATAGGCAACACTAGGAGCAGTTGGGCCCAAAATCAAGTCGTAATCCGCGAAGACTTTTTCGAAATCTTGGATGATGAGGGTACGGATCTGTCCAGCTTTCTTGTAGTAGGCATCGTAGTAACCTGATGAAAGGCTGAAAGTACCTAACATGATACGACGTTTCACTTCTTCACCGAAACCTTGGCTACGGCTGTTTACATAGATTTCGTCAAGGTTAGTTGCATCCTCTGCGCGGTAGCCGTAACGGATACCGTCAAAGCGTTGCAAGTTTGATGAAGCTTCTGATGAAGCGATGATGTAGTAAACGGCAACACCGTATTTAGAGTGAGGAAGGCTGACTTCTTCGACAATAGCACCCAATTTTTCAAAGTGTTTAGCAGCATTCAGAATAGTTTCCTTAACCTCTGGATCAATCCCTTCGCCAAGATATTCTTTAGGTAAAGCGATTCTCATGCCCTTGATGTCTTGGCCGATTTTTGAAGTAAAGTCGGCAATGCGGACAGGGGCAGAGGTAGAGTCTTTGACATCTTCGCTGGCAATAGCATTGAGCAAGAGGGCATTTTCCTTAACAGTTGGTGCAAAAGGTCCAATCTGGTCTAATGAGCTACCAAAGGCAATGAGACCGAAACGTGAAACCGTTCCGTAGGTTGGTTTGAGACCAACGATCCCGTTAAAGGCAGCAGGTTGGCGGATGGAACCACCCGTATCAGAACCAAGTGACAAGCGGACTTGTCCTGAGGCTACAGCTGCGGCTGAACCACTTGATGATCCACCAGGAACTTTGCCTTGATCCCAAGCATTTTTAGTGGCACCATAGTGAGAAGTCTCACCTGATCCACCCATGGCAAACTCGTCCATGTTAGTTTTTCCTACGACAATCATGCCCTTAGCCTTTGCATTGGCAACGGCTGTCGCATCAAAGATTGGCTCATAGTTGTAGAGCATTTTTGAGGCAGCAGTTGTGAGAATACCGTCTGTAGAGATGTTATCCTTAACAGCAAGTGGAATTCCTGAGAGGACATTATCTGCGTCAATTCCAGCTTCATCAATAGCTTTGGCTTGAGCAAGAGCTTGCTCCTCAGCGATGGTAACAAAAGCGTTGATAGCTGTCTCGCGAGACTTAATATCTTCAAGAGTTGCTTGTGTCAACTCAGTTGCAGAAATTTCCTTAGAGACAAGGAGGTTGTGCAAGTCTTCAATCGTTTTGTTATTAAAAGTCATTAGGCATCTCCTCCATCATCTAGGATAGCTGGTACCTTGATATAGTAGTTGTCTTTTTCAGGTACGTTTTTAAACAGGCGATCACGGTCTGTTCCTTCTTCGGCCACATCAGGGCGGAGTACGGTCTTACGGTCAGCCATGGTCGTAGTAGGTGCGACACCAGTTGTGTCAACTTCGCCTAGCAACTCAACCATGTCAACAATCTTAGACAAGGTCGTTGCAAAGGCAGCAGTTTCTTCTTCAGAGAATCGTAATTTTGAAAGATTGGCAACATGTGTTACCTCTTCTTGCGTAATTTTCATCTTGCATCCTTTCGTGAAATGATGATTTTTAGTCTGTTCTATTTTACCATATTTTCCTATAAATAAGGGAGGGGGAAGTGAAAAGAAATAGAAATTGAAAAAAATGCTAAAATCCGATATAATGGAGTGTTGAAAGGAATGGTAAAATCCAATGTAGAAATCATTCTTAGCTATTGAAATAAGAAAAATAGAGAATCAAAGAAAGAGAACTTATGAATATTCAAGAAGAAATTAAGAAACGCCGTACCTTTGCCATCATCTCCCACCCTGACGCGGGGAAAACAACCATTACGGAGCAACTGCTCTACTTTGGGGGCGAGATTCGTGAGGCTGGTACCGTAAAAGGAAAGAAAACAGGGACTTTTGCTAAGTCTGACTGGATGGATATTGAGAAGCAACGTGGGATTTCGGTTACTTCATCTGTTATGCAGTTTGACTATGATGGTAAGCGTGTGAATATCCTTGACACACCAGGACACGAGGATTTCTCAGAAGATACCTATCGGACCTTGATGGCGGTGGATGCTGCGGTCATGGTGGTGGATTCTGCCAAGGGTATCGAGGCCCAAACCAAGAAATTATTTGAGGTTGTGAAACATCGTGGCATTCCAGTCTTTACCTTTATGAACAAGCTAGACCGTGATGGACGTGAGCCACTGGACCTCTTGCAAGAGTTGGAAGAAGTCTTGGGCATTGCTAGTTACCCGATGAACTGGCCGATTGGGATGGGGAAAGCCTTCGAGGGTTTATATGACCTTTATAACCAACGCTTGGAACTCTATAAAGGAGATGAGCGTTTTGCTAGTCTAGAAGATGGGGACAAGCTTTTTGGCAGCAATCCTTTCTACGAGCAAGTCAAGGATGATATTGAACTTTTAAATGAAGCTGGAAATGAGTTTTCAGAGGAAGCTATCCTTGCTGGAGAATTGACACCTGTCTTCTTCGGTTCGGCTTTGACAAATTTTGGTGTGCAGACCTTCCTTGAGACATTCCTTAAGTTTGCTCCAGAACCACATGGGCACAAGAAAACAGACGGAGAAATTGTGGATCCTCATGACAAGGATTTCTCAGGATTTGTCTTTAAAATCCAAGCCAACATGGACCCTCGTCACCGTGACCGTATTGCCTTTGTCCGTATCGTATCAGGTGAATTTGAGCGTGGCATGAGTGTCAACCTGCCTCGTACTGGTAAGGGGGCTAAACTTTCGAATGTCACTCAGTTTATGGCGGAAAGTCGTGAGAATGTAACCAATGCCGTGGCAGGAGATATTATCGGGGTTTACGATACAGGTACTTATCAGGTTGGGGATACTTTGACAGTTGGAAAAAACAAGTTTGAATTTGAACCCCTACCAACCTTTACACCTGAAATTTTCATGAAAGTATCTGCTAAAAACGTTATGAAACAAAAATCCTTCCACAAGGGGATTGAGCAATTGGTACAAGAAGGAGCCATCCAGCTTTACAAGAATTACCAAACAGGCGAGTACATGCTGGGAGCTGTTGGTCAACTCCAGTTTGAAGTCTTTAAACACCGTATGGAAGGCGAGTACAATGCGGAAGTGGTCATGAGCCCAATGGGTAAAAAGACTGTTCGTTGGATCAAGCCTGAGGACTTGGATGAACGGATGTCATCAAGCCGAAATATCTTGGCCAAAGACCGTTTTGACCAACCAGTCTTCCTCTTTGAAAATGACTTTGCCCTCCGTTGGTTTGCGGACAAGTATCCAGACGTAGAGTTAGAGGAGAAGATGTGATTCAGTAAGCCTACTTGATTGTGTAACAATCTAAGTAACTAACGCCAAGTTTATATGGAACTTGGCTAGGCGCTCCACTAGTAAAGTTTTACGAATAATATCGATTCGTAAAACTTTACGTCGTAACTGGTAGTGAGTGGTCTACCTAACTGCCTCACTAACTACGTTTGGCAAATAGAATCGATTTGCCAAACTCCGTGTCGTAATCTAACAATCGGCAACCGCTATGGCGGCTTACCTAAACGCTTTGCCGTCGTAATGGGAGGTGAGCTACCAAAAATATGATGGGAATAAAAAAGAAATGAGATAAAGAGTGAAAGAAGAGAAAAAAGCGAAAAAAGCGATTGTCTTAGGCGCAGATAATGCTCAGTATGAATAAAGTTGAAACAACAATAAAATCCCTCTGTGTTCATCATGATAATCTTAAGTTTTATATTTTCAATGATGACCTTCCGAGAGAATGCTTCCAATTGATGGAAAAAAGACTAGAGACTTTGAACAGTGAGATTGTGAACGTTCAGATTGACAGTAGTATTCTGAAAGATTATCGTTTACCCTTTGAGGGACTTTCTTACGCTACCTTATTTAGGTATTTTGTCCCTAAGTATGTAAGTGAGGTTCGTGTACTGTATTTAGACTCGGATATTATCGTAAGAAAACCGATAGAAGAGCTGTGGTACTTAGACTTGACAGGCATCTCCTTAGTAGCAGTTAGAGATGATTTTTATACACCTATTTTCAATGCTGTTTTTTTGTTAATCAACAATGACATGTGAAGAGCAGAAAATGTAACGTAAGATCTGATTTAAGACACAAATAAAAAATCTTCCAATTCTCTGTTTCCGTGTCTGAAGGCTTCTTTTCCTTTCTGTTGATAGGCTAGTAGCAGACGATTGATTTGTCTTTCAGAAAGATTGAGTTCGACACAGGCCCGTTTCTTTGTTTTCTTTCCTTGGGCTATAGCTTTTATCACAAGATATTTTTTCATTTCATTCATATTTAGTTGGATCCTTTTCATATGACTATTCTACCAAATGGGACATTTTCACGTTCGATTTACTAAAGACATTATCACATCCGAATCACATTGGTAAATTCCCAAACTAAGTTCTACTGCTAATCCAAGTGGAAGTTAGTCTGATAAAAATCGTAAAAACCAGTGGAAATCCGTGTCAGGGTAAGTTCCACTGGTTTTACTAATGCTTGATTTTATTGCTTTTGTAGCCAAAATGAATAGAAAAAAAGAGCGCACAAAATCCCCTCATCTGAAAGCGTTTCAGATTAAGTTCCGCTATGGTGGAAGTTAGTGTGAGACGTTTGAATGTGGTTAAAGGTTAGTTTTTAGAACTTATGTTGGAGTAATTTAGACGACTGACAGACGTCTTCTGCAGGTATTTTAGAAATACCTAGAAGTTTAGGAATTTCTTCTCCGTAAGTAAAGGCAAAGAGTTCATAGGCTGACTTTCCATTCAAAGCAGCGCGTTTGACACTGTTGACATGCGAACAGACGAGATTGATTTCCTCTTGAGTTAAATTGTCAAAAGAAGTTCCTTTAGGCAGAATGTCGCGAATCAGCGTGTGATTTTTCTCAATTCTCCCTTTCTGGTCAGAGCGATTAGGGTCACAAAAGAAGAGTTTACTCTCTCCTCGCACATCCATTTCGATATCATCAACCCTGGCAAACTCTCCACCATTATCTGTCAGGATGACAGGAAAGAGTTGACAGAAATCTTTATCAGCTTGGTGAAGAGTGTTCTTGATGTCATAGAGGTGTTTGGTAACCTCAAGGGCAGTTTTATTATCCAGAAGTCTAGCGAAGATAAAGTTACAGAAAGAGAGATTGAAGGTGAGTAGGACTTTACCTCCCATTCTGCCCATAACCGTATCCATTTCCAGCCAAGAGTCTAGTTGATTAAGGGTTAAATAATTTAGGAAATCCTCATAGGAACGGCCTTTTTTAGCTTCTTTAGGGATGGAAGGTAGCTTAGTTTTCCGTCTTTCTTTGAATTTAACGGCTCTGGCTAGGTCAATAGGAGCGATAGATAGGTATCCTTTTCGGATGTGTCGATAGACGGTTGAGGAGCTGACATCAAGGTTATGAGTTTTGAGGATATGATAGATGTGTTGTCCCTTTTTAACCCCATCAGAAATGACTTTGTCCATTTCCCAGAAGGTCTTGGAATTGAGGGGAGTTCCTTCACGAGCTTCAACAAGAGTTTGTTCGTACTGTTTTTGAGCTTGTTTAGCGAGGTAGAAGATTTTCTGATAGCCACAGTTTTGTCTTCTTTTAGGACATCCATTACAGACAAAGGGAGCTTTGTCGAGTAGAGGGCAAGGAAGATTATTGCATGTAGACTCTCGGACTTGTCTGTTTCGTTTGACTTCTTTAGAAACAGTAGTTGGGTCTTTTAGAATGGACTGTCCGATAGCTTTGAAGGTTTCACCGCGCTCTAAGCCTAGTTGGATATCGTTACGGTCTGAAAGGGTAAGATGTTTATGTTTTGTCATAGTGAGCCTCATTTCTAACTCAAACGTCTCACACTTAATTCCACCATAAAAATCCGTTTTAGACTAATTTCCACTTTGGTCAAGCAAGTGGAAGTTACTTTGAGAAGTTACGTCCGAATCACATTAAATAAAAAAATCTTCCAATTCCCTTGCAAAAATGAAGAAAGTGTGATAACATAGTACGGTATGTGGTGCTAGCACATCCGCTATATTAGATCTAATAGGAGGAAAACACAATGGCTAAAGTATGTTACTTTACAGGTCGTAAGACTGTATCAGGAAACAACCGTTCACACGCGATGAACCAAACAAAACGTGCCGTAAAACCAAACCTTCAAAAAGTTACTGTTCTTATCGATGGTAAACCTAAAAAAGTTTGGGCTTCAGCTCGTGCTTTGAAATCAGGTAAAGTTGAACGCGTTTAATAATAAAAGCAAGGAGACCTCAGGGTCTTTTTCTTTTGTCATATCGAAAAAATTATTTTAAAAGCAGAGTAAATATCCGCTGATACAGTATTCTGCTTTTACACTTGGGCTGAAATATGATAAAATAGAGTATCAACTAGTTGAGGTAAAAAGGATGACTGTAAAAATCAATACAAAAGATGGTCAAATCGAACTAACAGATGAAGTAATTGCAACTGTCGTAGGCGGTGCAACAACTGAGATTTTTGGTGTGGTCGGTATGGCTAGTAAAAATGCCCTCAAAGATAATTTCCAAGCCCTTCTAGGTAAGGAAAATTATTCTAAAGGTGTCGTCGTAAAGGCAGCCGAAGATGGCAGCATTGCAGTTGATGTGTATACCGTGTTGAGCTACGGAACAAAGATTAGTGAAGTGTCAAAAAACATTCAAGAGCGTGTTGCCTTTAGCTTGGAAAACCAACTTGGAATTACCGCTCAGACTGTAAATGTCTACATTCAAAATATCAAAGTTGTAGGAGAATAACCGTGTCAAAAATTACTACTAGCTTATTTCAAGAAATGGTGCAGGCTGCATCAACTCGCTTGAATAAGCAAGCTGAATATGTCAATTCATTAAACGTCTTCCCCGTTCCAGATGGAGATACTGGTACAAATATGGGGATGACCATTGAAAATGGAGCTAAAGAAGTTGCAGACAAGCCAGCTTCTACTGTTGGAGAGGTAGCGAGCATTCTTGCCAAAGGTCTTTTGATGGGTGCGCGGGGGAACTCAGGAGTTATTACGTCTCAGCTTTTCCGTGGATTTTCACAAGCCATTAAGGATAAAGACGAGTTAACAGGTCAAGACTTGGCCCTTGCCTTCCAATCAGGTGTGGAAGTTGCCTACAAGGCAGTGATGAAACCAGTTGAAGGAACGATTTTGACAGTTTCTCGTGGAGCTGCTATCGGTGCTAAGAAAAAAGCTGAGCAAACAGATGATGCTGTTGAAGTCATGCGTGCAGCTTTAGAAGGTGCTAAAACAGCTCTAGCTAAAACGCCAGACATGCTTCCAGTATTGAAGGAAGTTGGCGTTGTGGACTCAGGTGGTCAAGGATTGGTCTTTATCTACGAAGGTTTCCTTTCAGCCCTTACTGGCGAATATATTGCATCTGAGGACTTTGTAGCGACTCCTGCCAACATGAGTGAGATGATCAATGCAGAGCATCATAAGTCTGTGGCTGGTCATGTAGCGACTGAGGACATCACCTTTGGTTATTGTACTGAAATCATGGTAGCTCTTAAGCAAGGTCCAACCTATGCTAAAGATTTTGACTACGACGAGTTTCGTAACTACTTGAATGAGCTTGGAGACTCTCTCCTCGTTGTTAACGATGATGAAATTGTCAAAGTCCATGTCCATACAGAAGATCCAGGACTTGTTATGCAAGAAGGACTCAAATATGGTAGCTTGGTCAAGGTAAAAGTTGACAATATGCGCAACCAACACGAAGCACAGGTTGAGAAAGAAGCTGCTCAAGTTAGCAAGCCAGCTGAAGAAAAAGAGTATGCTTTGATTGCTGTGGTGGCTGGTAAAGGTCTAGCAGATATCTTCCGTTCTCAAGGTGTGGATTATGTTATCGAAGGCGGTCAAACTATGAACCCTTCAACAGAAGACTTTATCAAAGCTGTTGAACAGGTCAACGCTCGTAACATCATCTTCCTGCCAAACAACAAAAACATCTTCATGGCAGCTCAATCTGCAGCAGAAGTTTTGGAGCAACCAGCAGTAGTGGTAGAAGCTCGTACTCTTCCTCAAGGTTTGACAAGTCTTCTTGCCTTTGATCCAAGCAAGTCCATTGAAGAAAACCAAGAGCGTATGACAGCTGCTCTTAGCGATGTTGTTAGTGGAAGCGTCACAACAGCCGTTCGTGATACAACCATTGATGGCTTAGAAATCCATGAAAATGATAATCTAGGTATGGTGGATGGGAAAATTCTCGTGTCAAACCCTGACATGCACCAAACCTTGACAGAAACATTGAAACATATGTTGGATGAAGATAGTGAAATTGTAACATTCTATGTCGGTGAAGACGGAAGCGAAGAACTTGCTAATGAAATTGCTCAAGAAATCGCAGAAGAATTCGAAGACGTTGAAGTCGAGATTCACCAAGGCCAACAACCAGTTTACCCATACCTATTTAGTGTGGAATAAGATTAATGAAGGACTGAGAAATCAGTTCTTTTTTCTTTTTTGAATAATGAAATCGGTATCTTTTTAATAAAAACAAAAATAACATTCATAAATAAACGTTAAAATAGAAAATTCAGAAAATTTCTTCTTTTCTCTTGAAAAATCTTGAAAAAATGGTATGATAGTAACAAGTTATTTTTAAGAGAAAAGAACGGGGAACAATGGAGAAAATCAGTTTAGAATCTCCTAAGACGGGGTCGGACCTAGTTTTGGAAACACTTCGTGATTTAGGAGTTGATACCATCTTTGGTTATCCTGGTGGTGCGGTTTTACCTTTTTATGATGCGATATATAATTTTAAAGGCATTCGCCACATTCTAGGGCGCCATGAGCAAGGTTGTTTGCATGAAGCTGAAGGTTATGCCAAATCAACTGGAAAGTTGGGTGTTGCCGTCGTCACTAGTGGACCAGGAGCAACCAATGCCATTACAGGGATTGCAGATGCCATGAGCGATAGCGTTCCCCTTTTGGTCTTTACAGGGCAAGTAGCGCGAGCAGGGATTGGGAAGGATGCCTTTCAGGAGGCAGATATCGTGGGAATTACCATGCCAATCACTAAGTACAATTACCAAGTTCGTGAGACAGCTGATATTCCGCGTATCATTACGGAAGCTGTCCATATCGCAACTACAGGCCGTCCAGGGCCAGTTGTCATTGATCTACCTAAAGACGTATCTGCTTTAGAAACCGACTTCATCTATTCACCAGAAGTAAACCTACCAAGCTATCAGCCAACTCTTGAGCCAAATGATATGCAAATCAAGAAAATCTTGAAGCAATTATCCAAGGCTAAAAAGCCAGTCTTGCTTGCTGGTGGTGGGATTAGTTATGCTGAGGCTGCGGCAGAATTAAATGAATTTGCAGAGCGTTATCAAATTCCAGTGGTAACCAGCCTTTTGGGGCAAGGAACGATTGCAACGAGTCATCCACTCTTCCTTGGAATGGGAGGCATGCATGGGTCATTCGCAGCTAATATTGCCATGACGGAAGCGGACTTTATGATTAGTATTGGTTGTCGTTTCGATGACCGCTTGACTGGGAATCCTAAGACTTTCGCTAAGAATGCTAAGGTTGCCCATATTGATATTGACCCAGCTGAGATCGGAAAGATTATCAGTGCGGATATTCCAGTAGTTGGAGATGCTAAGAAAGCCTTGCAAATGTTACTAGCAGAACCGACAGTTCATAACAATACTGAGAAATGGATTGAGAAAGTCACTAAAGACAAGAACCGCGTTCGTTCTTATGATAAGAAAGAGCGTGTAGTTCAACCGCAAGCTGTTATTGAACGAATTGGTGAATTAACTAACGGAGATGCCATCGTGGTAACAGACGTTGGTCAACACCAAATGTGGACAGCCCAGTATTATCCCTACCAAAATGAACGTCAGTTAGTGACTTCAGGTGGTTTAGGAACCATGGGATTTGGAATTCCAGCAGCAATTGGAGCTAAAATTGCTAACCCAGATAAGGAAGTAGTCTTGTTTGTTGGGGATGGTGGTTTCCAAATGACTAACCAGGAATTGGCTATTTTGAACATTTACAAGGTGCCAATCAAGGTGGTGATGCTGAACAACCACTCACTTGGAATGGTTCGTCAATGGCAGGAATCCTTCTATGAAGGTAGAACGTCTGAGTCGGTCTTTGATACCCTTCCTGATTTCCAATTGATGGCACAAGCTTACGGTATTAAAAACTATAAATTTGACAATCCTGAGACCTTGGCTCAAGACCTTGAAGTCATCACTGAGGATGTTCCTATGCTAATCGAGGTAGATATTTCTCGTAAGGAACAGGTGTTACCAATGGTACCAGCTGGTAAGAGTAATCATGAGATGTTGGGGGTGAAGTTCCATGCGTAGAATGTTAACAGCAAAACTACAAAATCGTTCAGGAGTCCTCAATCGCTTTACAGGTGTCCTATCTCGTCGTCAGGTTAATATCGAAAGCATCTCTGTTGGAGCAACAGAAGATCCGAATGTGTCGCGTATCACCATTATTATTGATGTAGCTTCACATGATGAAGTGGAGCAAATCATCAAGCAACTCAATCGTCAGATTGATGTGATTCGCATTCGAGATATTACAGACAAGCCTCATTTGGAGCGCGAGGTGATTTTGGTTAAGATGTCAGCGCCAGCTGAGAAGCGAGCTGAGATTCTAGCCATTATTCAACCTTTCCGTGCAACAGTGGTAGACGTAGCGCCAAGCTCGATTACCATTCAAATGACAGGAAATGCCGAAAAGAGTGAAGCTCTATTGCGAGTCATTCGACCATACGGTATTCGCAATATTGCTCGAACGGGTGCAACTGGATTTACCCGTGATTAACACTCTTCGAAAATCAAATTCAAATCACGTCAGCTCTATCTGCAACCTCAAAACAGTGTTTTGAGCAACCTGCGGCTAGCTTCCTAATTTGCTCTTTGATTTTCATTGAGTATAAAAATATTTTAAATTTGTTAAACCAGCCTAAAAGGCAATAAATAATAGAAAAGAGAGAAAAACTATGGCAGTTCAAATGGAATACGAAAAAGATGTTAAAGTAGCAGCACTTGATGGTAAAAAAATCGCCGTTATCGGTTATGGTTCGCAAGGACATGCGCATGCTCAAAACTTGCGTGATTCAGGTCGCGATGTCATCATCGGTGTACGTCCAGGTAAATCTTTTGACAAAGCAAAAGAAGATGGATTTGACACTTACACAGTAGCAGAAGCTACTAAATTGGCTGATGTTATCATGATTTTGGCACCAGACGAAATCCAACAAGAATTGTACGAAGCAGAAATCGCTCCAAACTTGGAAGCTGGAAACGCAGTTGGATTTGCTCATGGTTTCAATATCCATTTTGAGTTTATCAAAGTTCCTGCGGATGTAGATGTCTTCATGTGTGCTCCTAAAGGACCAGGACACTTGGTACGCCGTACTTACGAAGAAGGATTTGGTGTTCCAGCTCTCTATGCAGTTTACCAAGATGCAACAGGAAATGCTAAAAACATTGCTATGGACTGGTGTAAAGGTGTTGGAGCAGCTCGTGTAGGTCTTCTTGAAACAACATACAAAGAAGAAACTGAAGAAGATTTGTTTGGTGAACAAGCTGTACTTTGTGGTGGTTTGACTGCCCTTATCGAAGCAGGTTTCGAAGTCTTGACAGAAGCAGGTTACGCTCCAGAATTGGCTTACTTTGAAGTTCTTCACGAAATGAAATTGATCGTTGACTTGATCTACGAAGGTGGATTCAAGAAAATGCGTCAATCTATTTCAAACACTGCTGAATATGGTGACTATGTATCAGGTCCACGTGTAATCACTGAACAAGTTAAAGAAAACATGAAAGCTGTCTTGGCAGATATCCAAAATGGTAAATTTGCAAATGACTTTGTAAATGACTATAAAGCTGGACGTCCAAAATTGACTGCTTACCGCGAACAAGCAGCTAACCTTGAAATTGAAAAAGTTGGTGCAGAATTGCGTAAAGCAATGCCATTCGTTGGTAAAAACGACGATGATGCATTCAAAATCTATAACTAATTGATAGAAATTAAGGTGAAGGCGAGTTGGGGGACTAACTCGCTTTTATAATCAATTCATCTCTTGTTAAAAAGATGGATTACGATAAGTATGAAATAGTCTAGGAGAAAAAGATGTTAAGTTCAAAAGATATTATCAAGGCTCACAAGGTCTTGAACGGTGTGGTTGTGAATACACCGCTTGATTATGACCATTATTTATCGGAGAAGTATGGTGCTAAGATTTATTTGAAAAAGGAAAATGCCCAACGTGTTCGCTCCTTTAAAATTCGTGGTGCCTATTATGCTATTTCTCAGCTCAGCAAGGAAGAGCGTGAGCGTGGGGTAGTCTGCGCTTCTGCGGGAAATCATGCGCAGGGGGTAGCCTATACCTGTAATGAAATGAAAATTCCTGCTACTATTTTTATGCCCATTACCACTCCGCAACAAAAGATTGGTCAAGTTCGCTTTTTTGGTGGGGATTTTGTAACTATTAAACTAGTTGGAGATACCTTTGATGCCTCAGCTAAAGCAGCTCAAGAATTTACAGTCTCTGAAAATCGTACCTTTATTGATCCTTTTGATGATGCTCATGTCCAGGCAGGTCAAGGAACAGTTGCTTATGAGATTTTAGAAGAAGCTCGAAAAGAATCGATTGATTTTGATGCTGTCTTGGTTCCTGTTGGTGGTGGTGGTCTCATTGCCGGGGTTTCTACCTATATCAAGGAAACAAGTCCAGAAATTGAAGTCATTGGGGTAGAGGCTAATGGAGCACGTTCTATGAAGGCTGCTTTTGAAGCTGGTGGTCCAGTCAAACTCAAAGAAATTGACAAATTTGCGGATGGGATTGCTGTGCAAAAGGTAGGACAGTTGACCTATGAGGCAACTCGTCAACATGTTCAAACTTTAGTAGGTGTCGATGAGGGATTGATTTCTGAAACCTTGATTGACCTCTACTCTAAGCAAGGGATTGTCGCAGAACCTGCTGGAGCGGCTAGTATCGCCTCTTTAGAGGTTTTAGCTGAATATATTAAGGGGAAAACCATTTGTTGTATCATTTCTGGAGGAAATAATGATATCAACCGTATGCCAGAAATGGAAGAGCGTGCCTTGATTTATGATGGGATCAAACATTACTTTGTGGTCAATTTTCCACAGCGTCCAGGAGCTTTGCGTGAATTTGTAAATGATATCCTGGGACCAAATGATGATATCACACGTTTTGAGTACATCAAACGAGCTAGTAAGGGAACAGGTCCAGTATTGATCGGAATCGCCTTAGCAGATAAGCATGATTATGCAGGTTTGATCCGTAGAATGGAAGGTTTTGATCCGGCTTATATTAACTTAAATGGGAATGAAACGCTTTATAATATGCTTGTCTGAGGACTAATAAAAAAATATCATATTATTTGCACAACTGATGTATAGGTGCTATAATGAAGATGAAGAAAGGGGGCGATTCCTATGGTTTTAGGAAGCTTATCGTGCAATTCTTACTTCTGTTCATTATAGCACTTATGATGTTTGGCTCAGATTTCCATCCTTCATTTTGATTTCCCATCTATTTTGAAAAGTAAACTCACACGGTCTTTAAGATGTGATTTGATTTCTTTTTATTGACAAATATACCATATTAAAAGGATATATAAGTAATCGACTGAGCTTATCTGTCTTGTCATCTTTATTAAGGATGGTTTAGATAATCGGGTGTTTGGTTTTAGGCTAGCACCTCAATATCCAAATGAGTGATGAATTTGAAGGATATAAGGAATACCTATCTCTCAGATGATTTTTTGAGGAAGAAAGATAGGAGTTTTTGAGCTAGTGAATGCTTGGATTTCTAAAGGTTAGAACTGTCATCTTCAGTTCTTAAATCGAAGAAATAAGCTATCTTACGGAAATAGAGAAGCATTTTTTTAAAAGCTTGAATAATTTTGCACCTCAAGAGGGTAATAATACAATATTTTTATTAGCAAATATTTATGGTGTAGAGGCTAGCAAAACCTATATATTATCGGCTTTAAAAAGGAAGTAAGAAAATTCTGAACTAATTATTTTCGTTGAATATATGTTTTTTTATTGACAAAAGTAGTAAAAACGTATACAATTAAATATTGTAAAGAAGAAAATAGGAGAAAAACATGGCTAAGTCAAACTTTGAAAAAGTAGAATCAGTTGTTGGCTGGGTTCGTGATAAGAAAATCACAGGCTACCGTATCTCTAAAGAAACGAATGCGCGTGAAATGTCTATCATTGCTCTGGCGCAGGGTCGTGCAAAAGTAAAAAATATTTCATTTGAAACAGCCCTAGGCCTAATTGATTTCTATGAAAAAAATCATGAAAAATTTGAAGATTAATCTTTGGATAACGGCGGATTCTTGACCCTCAAGTAGTAGAGATAGAGAATCTGCCTTTTCATTTTGGACAGCAAAAAGACTGCACGGTTGATGCAGCCTTTTCTTTTTATTTAAGATAGCGTTGAAGGAACTCTTTTGTACGGTCTTCTTTAGGATTGGTGAAGAGATCTTCTGGTTTGCCTTCTTCAGCAATCACACCCTTATCCATAAAGATAACACGGTGAGAGACATCACGGGCAAATTCCATTTCATGGGTTACGACAATCATGGTCAAGCCTTCCTGAGCTAGATCTTGCATGATTTTGAGGACTTCTCCAACCATTTCTGGATCGAGAGCTGATGTTGGTTCATCAAAGAGAATAGCGTCAGGATTCATTGAAAGGGCGCGAGCGATGGCCACACGTTGTTTTTGACCACCTGAGAGTTGTTTTGGTTTCGCTTGCCAGTAGCGTTCTCCCATGCCGACTTTTTCTAGGTTTTCTTTGGCAATTTTTTCAGCTTCTGTGCGTTCGCGTTTAAGGACTGTTGTCTGAGCGACGATTGTGTTTTCAAGCACGTTGAGATTTTCAAAGAGGTTAAAGGATTGGAAAACCATCCCCAACTTTTCACGGTATTGCGTGAGGTCATAGCCTTTTTCGAGGACGTTTTGTCCATGATAAAGGATTTGTCCATCAGTTGGTGTTTCAAGTAGGTTAATGGAGCGTAGGAAGGTCGATTTCCCGCTTCCAGAGCTTCCGATGATAGAGATGACTTCTCCCTTGTGGACAGTCAGAGAAATGTCTTTTAGCACTTCGTTTTGTCCATAGGATTTTTTGAGGTGTTTAATTTCAAGGATTGCTTGTGTCATTATTTCAAATCCTCCGTTTGCATTTGGTTAGCACCTGTAGTATAGGTATCCATGTCCATTCGGCGCTCGATGAAGCGTAGGATACGTGTTACGGTGAAGGTGAGGACAAAGTAAATCACGGCGATGATTGTAAATGTCTGGAAGTATTGATAGGTTTGAGTTGCCACGGTATTTCCTGAGAAATAAAGTTCGACAACAGAGATAACGTTCAATACAGATGTATCTTTGATATTGATGACAAATTCATTACCAGTTGCTGGTAGGATGTTACGGACTACCTGAGGGAGGACAATCTTACGCATGGTTTGGTTATGGGTCATACCAAGAGCAGTCGCAGCTTCAAATTGTCCCTTGTCAACTGCTAGGATACCACCACGGACGATTTCAGTCATGTAGGCACCGGTATTGATTGAAACGATGAAGATAGCAGCTAGTGTACGGTCAAGGTTGATCCCGAAAGCTTGGGCAGTTCCATAGTAGATAACCATCGATTGAACAATCATTGGGGTACCACGGAAAATTTCAATGTAGACATTGAGGATCCAGCCGATTAGTTTTTGTAATCCATAAATGGCTTTATTTTCAGAGAGAGGAGCAGTACGGAAAACACCAATGGCAAGACCGATGATGAGACCGATGATGGTTCCGACGATAGAGATTAAAAGAGTGATACCAGCACCACGCAAGAGTTGTTGCCAGTTTTCCGAAAGAATTTTAGTGACTTGGCTAAAGAAACTACTGCTAGTCTCTTCAGTTGTTGTAGCTTCGGCAGGTTGTTCCTTGATCATACGATCCATCAAGGCAACTTGGTCGTCTTTTGAAATGGTTTCAATGCTGGCATTGATTTGGCTAATACGATTGTCATCTTTACGAAGTCCAATAGCGATAGCTGTATCTTCTTCCCCAGTTTTAAAACCTGGCTCTACTTGAACCATCTTAAACTTAGAGTTAGCGGCTTCGGCAGTCAGTGCTTCAGGGCGTTCAGAAACATAGGCATCGATGACACCAGCCTCAAGAGCTTGGCGCATTTGAGCGAAGTCTCCCATGGCTGTTTCTTTTTTAGCGCCTGGGATTTGTGCAATCAAATCGTAAAGGTAGACACCTTGTTGAGAAGTGATTTTTGCACCATTAAAGTCATCCAAAGATTTAGCACTTGCATAGGCAGAATCTTTTTTGACTAGTAGAACTGGTTCGCTAGTGTAGTAACTGCTTGAAAAGGCAATTTCTTGTTTGCGCTCAGCAGTAGGACTCATACCTGCGATAATCATGTCAATCTTACCAGAAGTAAGGGCAGGGACTAGACCTTCCCACTTGGTTTTAACAACCAAAGGTTCTTTCCCTAAGTCCTTAGCGATTTTCTTGGCGATTTGAACATCGTATCCATTGGCGTACTGGTTGGTTCCATCGATTTTGACAGCTCCATTGCTATCATCGTCCTGAGTCCAGTTAAAGGGAGCATATGCTGCTTCCATCCCGATGCGTAAATATTCATCGGCTTGAGCAACATTGACAAGTCCTAGCATCAGCAAGAGACTTGTGAAAATAGATAAGTATATTTTTCTCATGATTTCTCCTATTTCTAATCTATTAAAAAATAACTGTCTCCTATTTTATCGAAAAATGCGTAATTTTTCAACATAAGTAAGCCTTTACTTACGAAAAAATGCTATAATGATAAGAAAGATAAAAAGGGGGCTTAATTGATGAAAAAAACTTTTTTCTTATTTGTTTTAGGCTTGTTTTGCCTTCTGCCATTCTCTGTTTTTGCCATTGATTTCAAGATAAACTCTTATCAAGGGGATTTGTATATTCATGCAGACAATACGGCAGAATTTAGACAAAAGATAGTTTATCAGTTTGAGGAGGACTTTAAGGGCCAAATCGTGGGACTTGGACGTGCTGGCAAGATGCCTAGTGGATTTGACATTGATCCCCATCCAAAGGTTCAGGCTGCGAAAAATGGTGCTGAACTAGCAGACGTTACGAGCGAAGTGACAGAAGAAGCGAATGGTTATACTGTGAGAGTCTATAATCCAGGCCAGGAAGGCGACACAGTTGAAGTTGAGCTTACATGGAACTTAAAAAATTTGCTTTTCCTATATGATGACATTGCTGAATTAAATTGGCAACCTTTAACAGATAGTTCAGGGGCTATTGGAAAGTTTGAATTTCATGTAAGGGGAGAAAAGGGGGCTGAAAAACTCTTTTTCCATACAGGGAAACTCTTTAGAGAGGGAATGGTTGAAAAGAGTAACCTTGATTATACTATCCGTTTAGACAATCTTCCGCCTAAGCGTGGAGTTGAATTGCATGCCTATTGGCCTCGAAATGATTTTGCTAGCGCTAGGGATCAGGGTTTGAAAGGGAATCGTTTAGAGGAGTTTAATAAGATAGAAGACTCGATTGTTAGAGAAAAAGATCAGAGTAAACAACTCGTTACTTGGGTCTTTCCTTCCATACTTTCCATCTCCTTGTTATTGAGTATTTGCTTTTATTTTATTTATAGAAGAAAGACCACTCCTTCGGTCAAATATGCCAAAAATCATCGTCTCTATGAACCACCAATGGAATTAGAGCCTATGGTTTTATCAGAGGCGGTTTATTCGACCTCCTTGGAGGAAGTGAGTCCTCTAACAAAAGGAGCAGGTAAATTTACCTTTGACCAACTTATTCAAGCTACCTTGCTAGATGTGATAGACCGTGGGAATGTCTCTATCATTTCAGAAGGAGATGCAGTTGGTTTGAGGCTAGTAAAAGAAGATGGTTTGTCAAGCTTTGAGAAAGACTGTCTAAATTTGGCTTTTTCAGGCAAAAAAGAAGAAACTCTTTCCAATTTGTTTGCGGATTACAAGGTATCTGATAGTCTTTATCGTAGAGCAAAAGTCTCTGATGAAAAAAGGATTCAAGCAAGAGGGCTTCAACTCAAATCTTCTTTTGAAGAAGTATTGAACCAGATGCAAGAAGGAGTGAGAAGTCGAGTTTCCTTCTGGGGGCTTCCGGATTACTATCGTCCTTTAACTGGTGGGGAAAAGGCCTTGCAAGTGAGTATGGGTGCCTTGACTATCCTGCCCCTATTTATCGGATTTGGTTTGTTCTTGTACAGTTTGGATGTTTATGGCTATCTTTACCTCCTCTTGCCAATACTTGGTTTTCTAGGTTTGGTTTTGGCTGTTTTCTATTATTGGAAGCTTCGATTAGATAATCGTGATGGTGTCCTAAATGAAGCAGGAGCAGAAGTATACTATCTCTGGACCAGTTTTGAAAATATGTTGCGTGAGATTGCACGATTGGATCAGGCTGAATTGGAAAGTATTGTGGTCTGGAATCGCCTCTTGGTCTATGCGACCTTATTTGGCTATGCGGACAAGGTTAGTCATTTGATGAAGGTTCATCAGATTCAAGTGGAAAATCCAGATATCAATCTATATGTAGCTTATGGTTGGCATAGTATGTTTTATCATTCAAGCGCGCAAATGAGCCATTATGCTAGTGTTGCAAATACAGCAAGTACCTACTCCGTATCTTCTGGAAGTGGAAGTTCTGGCGGTGGCTTCTCTGGAGGCGGAGGTGGCGGCAGTATCGGTGCCTTTTAAAGAGAGCTATCACAGACTGAAAAAGTATGCTATAATGGAAGATAGAAAAAAGGAGTAATCTATGTATCTTATTGAAATTTTAAAATCTATTTTCTTCGGGATTGTTGAAGGAATTACGGAATGGTTACCGATTTCCAGTACAGGTCACTTGATTTTAGCAGAGGAATTTATCCAATACCAAAATCAGAATGAAGCCTTTATGTCCATGTTTAATGTCGTGATTCAACTTGGTGCTATTTTAGCAGTCATGGTGATTTACTTTAATAAACTAAATCCTTTCAAACCGACTAAGGACAAGCAGGAAGTTCGTAAGACTTGGAGATTGTGGTTGAAGGTCTTGGTTGCTACTTTACCTTTACTTGGTGTCTTTAAATTTGATGATTGGTTTGATACCCACTTCCATAACATGGTTTCTGTTGCCCTCATGTTGATTATCTACGGGATTGCCTTTATCTATTTGGAAAAGCGCAATAAAGCGCGTGCTATCGAGCCAAGTGTAACAGAGTTGGACAAGCTTCCTTATACGACCGCTTTCTATATCGGACTCTTCCAAGTTCTTGCTCTTTTACCAGGAACGAGTCGTTCTGGGGCAACGATTGTCGGTGGTTTGTTAAATGGAACCAGTCGTTCTGTTGTGACAGAATTTACCTTCTATCTTGGAATTCCTGTTATGTTCGGAGCTAGCGCCTTAAAGATTTTCAAATTTATAAAAGCAGGACAGCTCTTGAGCTTTGGGCAATTGTTCTTGCTCTTGGTTGCGATGGGAGTCGCTTTTGCAGTCAGCATGGTGGCTATTCGTTTCTTGACAAGCTATGTGAAAAAACACGACTTTACCCTTTTCGGCAAATACCGCATCGTGCTTGGTAGTGTTTTGCTACTTTACAGTTTTGTCCGTTTATTTGTATAAGAAAAACCTTGAAGAGGCAGCTCTTCAAGGTTTTAAAATCCAGTCACGGTAATCCCCAGCAGGCGGACACCTCTTTCTTTCTCGCTTAACTCTTCATAGAGTTGCAGGGCGATTTGGCTTATCTGACTAGCATCCTGTGTTTTTTGAGCAAGACTTTTTCGTTTGGTAAGAGTTGAAAAGTCCTCGTAGCGGATTTTCAAAATGACAATTTTTCCAGCTTTTTCTTGCTGACTGAGATTGAGAGCGACTTTTTCTGATAGAAGAGTCAGCTCTTTTTTGATGTCTTCCTCGGCACGGAGAATCTTTCCATAGGTTTTTTCATTGCCGATTGATTTACGGATGCGATTGGATTTGACGGGGGAATTGTGGATGCCACGAGCCTTTCGATAAAGGTCATAGCCCAGTCTGCCAAAGCGGTCTATTAGGGTCACTTCAGGGACTTCAAGTAGATCAGCACCAGAAAAAACACCTATTTGATGAAGACGTTCTACTGTCTTCTTTCCTACTCCATGAAATTTGGAAATATCCATTTGTTTGAGAAAATTCTCAGCTTGGTCAGGTAGAATCACTGTCAGACCATGTGGCTTTTGATAATCACTGGCCATTTTAGCTAAGAATTTGTTATAAGAAACGCCAGCAGAAGCAGTTAGATGGAGTTCCTGCCAGATATCCTCTTGAATGAGACGAGCGATTTTGACCGCTGACTTAATCCCAAGTTTATTTTCTGTTACATCCAAATAGGCTTCGTCAATACTCATAGGTTCAATCAAATCTGTATAGCGCTTAAAGATAGCTCGAATCTGGAGTCCCACAGTCTTGTATTTTTCATAATTCCCTGAGATAAAGACTGCCTGGGGACAACGTTCGTAGGCTTCCTTGGAGCTCATGGCTGAATGGACACCAAAAACTCGAGCCTCATAGCTACAAGTGGAAACGACACCACGTCCACCTGTTTGCCGAGGGTCGCTTCCGATAATGACAGGTTTTCCTCTGAGTTTAGGATTATCCCTGATTTCCACTGCAGCAAAAAAGGCATCCATGTCAATATGGATGATTTTTCTTGACAAATCATTTAACAAAGGAAAAATCAACATGTCTAGCCCCCTTTTTACCGCTTATTTTCTTTTATTATACCTTTTTTTCTGAAAAAAAGAAAAAAGGACTTTATTTTTTCAAAAATATAATACAGTTTGAAATAAAATGTAGACTGTTTTAGAAAAGAAAGTGTAAAAATAGGGAATTTTCACTTGTTGAAATCGGTTACTGTATGGTATACTTGACTCATGAATGTAACAGATGGTTGTTACTAGAAAGAAAAAAGAGGACATTAACATGGTTGTTAAAACAGTTGTTGAAGCACAAGATATTTTTGACAAAGCTTGGGAAGGCTTCAAAGGCGTAGATTGGAAAGAAAAAGCAAGTGTATCACGCTTCGTACAAGCTAACTACACACCTTACGATGGAGATGAAAGCTTCCTTGCTGGACCAACAGAACGTTCACTTCACATCAAAAAAATTGTAGAAGAAACGAAGGCTCACTACGAAGAAACTCGTTTCCCAATGGACACTCGTCCAACATCTATCGCTGATATCCCAGCAGGATTTATCGATAAAGAAAACGAAGTTATCTTCGGTATCCAAAACGATGAACTCTTCAAATTGAACTTCATGCCAAAAGGTGGTATCCGTATGGCTGAAACTACTTTGAAGGAAAATGGATACGAACCAGATCCAGCTGTTCACGAAATCTTTACTAAATACGTAACAACAGTTAACGACGGTATCTTCCGTGCCTACACTTCAAACATCCGTCGCGCTCGTCACGCTCACACTGTAACTGGTCTTCCAGATGCATACTCACGCGGACGTATCATCGGTGTTTACGCACGTCTTGCTCTTTACGGTGCAGACTACTTGATGCAAGAAAAAGTAAACGACTGGAATGCAATTGAAGAAATCGATGAAGAAACAATCCGTCTTCGTGAAGAAATCAACCTTCAATACCAAGCATTGCAACAAGTTGTTCGCTTGGGTGACCTTTATGGGGTTGATGTTCGCAAACCAGCGATGAACGTTAAAGAAGCAATCCAATGGGTTAACATCGCTTTCATGTCTGTCTGCCGTGTGATTAACGGTGCTGCTACATCTCTTGGACGTGTGCCAATCGTATTGGACATCTTTGCAGAACGTGACCTTGCTCGTGGTACATTTACTGAATCAGAAATCCAAGAATTCGTTGATGATTTTGTTATGAAACTTCGTACAGTTAAATTTGCTCGTACAAAAGCTTATGACCAATTGTACTCAGGTGACCCAACCTTCATCACAACTTCTATGGCTGGTATGGGTAACGACGGTCGTCACCGTGTTACTAAGATGGACTACCGTTTCTTGAACACTCTTGATAACATCGGTAACTCTCCAGAACCAAACTTGACAGTTCTTTGGACTGATAAATTGCCATACAACTTCCGTCGCTACTGTATGCACATGAGCCACAAACACTCTTCTATTCAATACGAAGGTGTAACAACAATGGCTAAAGACGGATATGGTGAAATGAGCTGTATCTCATGCTGTGTGTCTCCACTTGACCCAGAAAATGAAGAGCAACGCCACAACATCCAGTACTTCGGTGCGCGTGTAAACGTATTGAAAGCCCTTCTTACTGGTTTGAACGGTGGTTATGACGATGTTCACAAAGACTACAAAGTATTTGACATCGAACCAATTCGTGACGAAGTTCTTGAATTTGAATCAGTTAAAGCTAACTTTGAAAAATCTCTTGACTGGTTGACTGACACTTACGTAGATGCTTTGAACATCATCCACTACATGACTGATAAGTACAACTACGAAGCTGTTCAAATGGCCTTCTTGCCAACTAAACAACGCGCTAACATGGGATTCGGTATCTGTGGATTTGCCAACACTGTTGACACATTGTCAGCTATTAAGTACGCTACAGTTAAACCAATCCGTGATGAAAATGGCTATATCTACGATTACGAAACAATCGGTGAATACCCACGTTGGGGTGAAGATGACCCACGTTCAAACGAATTGGCAGAATGGTTGATCGAAGCTTACACAACTCGTCTACGTAGCCACAAACTTTACAAAGACGCAGAAGCTACAGTTTCACTTTTGACTATCACATCTAACGTTGCTTACTCTAAACAAACTGGTAACTCACCAGTCCACAAAGGTGTATACCTCAACGAAGATGGTTCTGTGAACTTGTCTAAACTTGAATTCTTCTCACCAGGTGCTAACCCATCTAATAAAGCTAAAGGTGGATGGTTGCAAAACTTGAATTCACTTTCTAGCCTTGACTTTGGTTATGCAGCTGATGGTATCTCATTGACTACACAAGTATCACCTCGCGCTCTTGGTAAGACTCGTGACGAACAAGTTGATAACTTGGTAACAATCCTTGATGGTTACTTCGAAAACGGTGGACAACACGTTAACTTGAACGTTATGGACTTGAACGATGTTTACGAAAAGATCATGTCAGGTGAAGACGTTATCGTACGTATCTCTGGATACTGTGTAAACACTAAATACCTCACACCAGAACAAAAAACTGAATTGACACAACGTGTCTTCCACGAAGTTCTTTCAATGGATGACGCCTTGGATGCATTGAGCTAATCAAGTTTTTGAATAATAAAAAGGAACCCTCGGTCAGTCGACTGAGGGTTTTGTGCTTGGGATAGTGTGAGCAATTCCTTCGGCGCAATATGCAATGTTTTTTGGGCAGGAATAGTGGACCGAATCTGAAATATAGTAGATTGAAACTAGAATAGTACACATTTACTTCTAAAACATTGTTAGAAATCGATTTAACTGTCCTGATCGATTTGTCCTATTCTTATTTCATTTTACTATAGTCCGCTGAAACGGCTCAAACAGTGCTAGAAATTGACTGGAATTCTCTAAGCGATTTGTTCCGATTTTATTTCATTTCATCATAAAAACAAGACGACTGGCTAATTGACAATCATCTTGTTTGATACTGTTAATAAAATTCGCGAAGTTTATCTTGATTTTCTTTAAAAAATTTTTCTAACCAATCCATACCATAAGCATAACTAAAACCTTCTAATAGAACAGAGAGGTCAATAGTATCAAATCCCATGTCTTTTAAATATTTAAAGGTATCGAATGGTGAATGAAAGTTTTTGTATTTAATAATTGCACCAATATCTTTCAAATCCTGCTCCCTGATACTCATCATCTTCATTCCTAACACATACTCAATAGGGACTACTAAAACGGTCAGATTCTCAAACGAGTATAAGGATTCACATAAACTTAAGGGAGGTTGTTTGTTCATATTTGCAACATGATTGTTGAGCCATAACTCTTCGTGGGTGTTAAGATTAAACTGTTTTCCTACACGAGCAATAATTTCATTGATTTTCTGATTTTGGTCATAAAAAGCATCAACATCTTGTGTGGCACGCAAACCATGATATTCCAAGACATAACCGCCGACACAGATAATTGTTAAAGTAAGATTTTCCTGAATTAATTCCTTATTTAGGGCTTGGAAGACCGGTTTCATTTTATCCATGCTTGTATTTCTCCATCAATTTTTGAACATTGGTTAACTTAGCAGGTTTATTTAATGAAATCACATATTTATGAGTTGGAGTATGCTCTTGACAGGCATACTTCAAGCTAATTTTTTGAAAATGGGTTAGTTCTTTGGAATTTAGTAACTTCTCTACGTCTTGGTTTGTTAAATAAGAATAGTCTTCAAAAATAACTTTTCGCAAATAGCGAAACCAATGGCTTGCGTTGAATTGTGATTGTTTGGATGCCTGTATCATATAATCGTACCAATCCATTGTCTTCCTCCTATGAAATTTAGTTTATATTCAAAAATGTAGTTTTTCTTAATTAGCTCGTATCTATAGGATGATACTGAGAATCTTCTTGTCTATTTAAATCGCAATCGAAAAATTCTGTTTTTCATCTTAGAAAAGAGTAT
The DNA here is from genome assembly GCF_013276955.1 of Streptococcus sp. 1453. NCBI lineage: Bacteria > Bacillati > Bacillota > Bacilli > Lactobacillales > Streptococcaceae > Streptococcus > Streptococcus sp. 1453. The sequence continues at coordinate 121,460 of NZ_VMLZ01000005.1, read as the reverse complement.
TTAGAAATGTAAAATGAAATTTTTTTCTCATCCGAAAACCTTACTAGAGTATATAATTTAGGAAGTCGATTCTGTATGATAATGTTTGTACTGTCGTAGAGTTTTTGCTTGATTGCCTAACGAGACAAATCTTAGAAGAATTTTCGGTGTGATTTGACAAGCTTCTGACTGAAAGGATAGTTACACTAGTATTGCCTATCAAAATGAGCAGACAGAGAAAATTTGGAATCTATTTGCTTATTATCAATTGTTTTTGAGCTTATTTGGCTTAGAGTGTTATGGAACTTACCTATGGATTAGTTCTCTTGTATCTTTACTGTTCCTAAATATGTTAGTAGAAAAATGAAGCAGTTGTTACGAGTATCTGTATTGGGGGAAAATTTCGTCTATACAATTCTTTAAATGATACTAAGACTAGGAATGCCAAAACGCTGACATATTTCGTTTGAATCCTATCTAGCCGCTTCAAGTGTATTTGTAGAAATGGCATCCGTCATATATTCACGGAGGCGATGATTTACAACAGTGTGGTCGTACATCTTTGTAACTTTATTATACAACAACCATTTACAGGTGTAAAGTTGAGCAGTGTCTTTAGTAAATTTAGAGACTTGTTTTTTTCAAAGTTTTGATACCTGTATCTGTTGTTTAAGTTCTGGGGGTTATGATAAATGTTACATAGTGAGAAGGTGATTTTCTATATGGAAGTCGTCTTGTTTTCATATTGTCTAAATACGAGATATTTACTACAGATTGTAGTTGATTTAAACAGGTGTATAGATTTCTAATATATATTAAGGTGAAATAATATCTTGTAACACATTGCTATGCTCTATGAAAAAAGCAACGATAGCTAATGCACAAGCTCCTATACTTCCACGATGTTTGTTGTAAGGTAAAATTTCAATTTCTATATTACGAGTAAAGGGAACAAAGTGGAGTTGATCTTGGATTTTATCCCTGACTTCATGAGTGAAAGGTTGATAATTAAGCAATTGACTGTTGATATAGATTTTATCAGCAGGATTGATGAGGAGAAGATTTGCAATAGAAGTGGCCAATAAATTGACTCCTTTATCAATTTGTTGGCGTAAAGCAGAGTCGCCTAAGTTGTAAGCTGTTAAAAGGGTATCTAAATGAATGTCTTTTTCAGTCTTTACAAGGCTTTTTAGTACAGTTAGTTGAGAATTTTTAAATAATAATTGGGCATGTTTGATTAACCAAGCATCCGAAATATATGTTTGTAAACAACCTTTTTTTCCGCATTCACAATATTGCCCATTCAATTCGACAATGGTGTGTCCAATTTCTCCGATATAAGGATTTTTAGAGGCTCCTATTTTTTCTTTTGTGAAAAAGGAAGTGTAAATACCTAATCCAGCGTGTAGGAAAATAAAGTTATCGGGGGTATTGTGTGGATTAAAAAGGTATTGTCCTATAGCCATACAATCGATATTATTTTTTACAATAAAAGTAAAATTGAAATCTTTAATTACATTTAATAAATTAAAAGATTCCCATATGGGGTTGTTTGTAATGATGCTTCCGGAGTCTTTGTTATAATGTCCAGGTATTGATAAGCCAAATCCAAGTAATTTTGTCTCCAAAGGGACATACTCTATAGCTGTTTTTATCATATTGGTAATGGTGGAATTGATTTCTGAAATAGGATAATCTTCATTCAAAATTTCTGTCTCGAAAAGAGTTTTCCCTTGTAAGTCACATAGACTGAGAAAGATACCTAGGACGTTTATTTCAATACCTCCAACAACATAGGGGATATTATCTGTAATAGAAATAGTTTTTCTACGTCTTCCAGATCCGGAAAACTCGCTAAATTCATCACCAGTTTCGTATATGAGGGATTGTTCGCTTAGCTCTTTTATGATGTTAGTCGTTGTTGCTGGAGTAAGTCCTGTTTCATTAACAATATCTGTACGGGATGTTGCTGGATTTCGATATAGAAACTCCAGTATAGTGGCTCTATTGTGTAAAAAGGCTGATTGTTTTGTAATCATTTGTTTCCTCCTTTGGTTTATTTTATATTAAACATAAGAAAAAATCAATTAAAATTATTATTCTATACAAAGAAAAAAATATTGTAAAAACAGCAAAAAATATATTGACAACGCTTTCTGTTAGTGGTATATTTAATTTATAAAAAATAAAAAAAGGAGTTCCGGTGATGAACAATATTTTAACGTTTTTAGAAACGAAAGTCGCTCCGTTTGGTGAAAAAGTTGGCAACCAACGGCATTTGAAAGCTATTCGTGAAGGATTTATGATGGCAATGCCTTTGATTTTAGTCGGCTCTTTATTTCTTATTCTAATCAGTTGGCCTCAAGAGGCTTTTACAAATTGGCTGAATAGTGTTGGATTGCTAAGTATCTTGACAACTATGAATCAGTCAACAGTAGCGATTATCTCCTTGGTCGCTTGTTTCGGTATTGCCTACAGGTTGTCAGAAGGATATGGTACAGATGGTCCGTCGGCAGGGATCATAGCCTTATCCAGTTTTGTATTGATGGCACCTCGTTTTTCGAGTATGGTTTATGATAAAAATGGGGAGCAGGTCAAGCAGTTATTTGGCGGCGCAATACCATTTTCTAGCCTGAATGCATCTTCTTTATTTATGGCGATTACCATTGGATTGGTTACAGCAGAGATTTATCGTATGTTTATCCAGCGCGGAATTACGATAAAAATGCCAAATGGTGTCCCAGATGTGGTCAGTAAATCATTTTCAGCTCTTTTACCTGGTTTTACCACTTTTGTTTTGTGGGCTTTGGTCTTAAAAGGTCTGGAAGCAGCAGGAGTTGCAGGAGGTCTCAACGGACTTTTAGGTGCAATTGTTGGAACGCCGCTTAAGTTAATTGCAGGAACACTTCCAGGTATGATTTTATGTGTTATTGTAAACTCATTCTTTTGGTTCTGTGGAGTTAATGGGGGACAAGTTTTAAATGCTTTTGTAGACCCAGTTTGGTTACAATTTACTACAGAAAACCAAGAAGCTGTGGCTGCAGGACAAACCCTACAACACATTATTACATTACCGTTTAAAGATTTATTTGTATTTATTGGTGGCGGTGGAGCGACTATTGGTCTTGCGATTTGTCTCTTCCTATTTAGTAAGAGTCGTGCGAATAAAACATTAGGTAAGCTAGCTATTATACCGTCTATCTTTAATATCAATACAGCTATTCTATTTACGTTTCCAACGGTTTTAAATCCGATTATGCTGATTCCGTTTATTGCTACTCCTACAATCAATGCCTTAATTACCTATGTATCAATGGCTGTAGGATTAGTACCTTATACAACAGGTGTAATTCTTCCGTGGACAATGCCACCGATCATAGGAGGATTCCTTGCGACAGGGGCTAGTTGGCGAGGAGCTCTATTACAAGTTGTTTTAATTTTGGTTTCTGTGGCAATTTATTATCCATTCTTCAAAATTGCAGATAAACGCAATCTTGAAAAAGAAAAAGCTACTGTTGGAGGGGAATAAGATGGTTATCAGAGTATTTGATCAGCAGAAAAATACTTATTCTAGCTTTGCCTTAGAGGAATTGAGTTACTATATGAATCGGGTCTTTAAGACTGACATAGAACTTGTCGAGGAGAAGGAAGCGGATATTTTTGTAGGATTAGTCAATAAAGAGGATAGAAAAGACCATGTTCTTATCTCATTAGACAAGGGTAAGGGGAGAATTGAGTCTAATACAATTGTAGGTTTACTTATTGGAATTTACCGAATGTTTCATGAATTTGGGGTTGTGTATACTAGACCAGGGCGCGGACATGACTTTGTTCCAGAGTTAGGATTTGAAGATTTTTTAGATAAACAGCTATCTATAGATGAAACAGCCAGTTACTATCATAGGGGAGTATGTATAGAGGGAGCAGATTCATTTGAAAATATACTAGATTTCATTGATTGGCTACCTAAGATTGGGATGAACAGTTTTTTCATTCAGTTTGAAAATCCCTATTCTTTTTTGAAACGTTGGTATGAACATGAGTTTAATCCATACCTAAATAAAGAAAAATTCTCAAATGAATTAGTACAAGAATTGAGTGATAGGTTGGATAAAGAATTGCAAAAAAGAGGTCTTATTCATCATCGTGTTGGTCATGGATGGACAGGTGAGGTTTTAGGTTACTCTTCAAAATTTGGCTGGGAATCAGGTCTTAGTATTTCAGAGGAGAAGAAACCGTATGTCGCTGAAATAAACGGGAAGCGAGAATTATTTAGTACGGCTCCAATTTTAACAAGTCTGGATTTTTCAAATTCAGATGTGGCGGATAAGATGGTAGAAATTATTACGGATTATGCCAAGAAAAGACCTGATGTGAATTACTTACATGTATGGTTGTCGGATGCTCGTAATAATATTTGTGAATGCGAAAACTGTAGACAAGAATTGGTTTCGGATCAGTATATTCGTATTCTCAATCAATTGGATAGGGCTTTAAGGAGTGAGGGATTAGATACAAAGATTTGTTTCCTACTTTATCATGAGTTGTTATGGGCGCCTCAGAAAGAAAAATTAGATAATCCTGAACGCTTTACCATGATGTTTGCACCGATTACAAGAACATTTGAAATGAGTTATGCAGATGTAGATTTTGACAATTCCATACCTGCTCCTAAACCTTATATGCGTAATAAAATTATACTTCCGAATTCTCTTGAGGAAAATTTATCTTATCTTTTTGAGTGGCAAAAAACATTTAAAGGAGATAGTTTCGTATATGACTATCCTTTAGGGCGTGCTCATTATGGCGATTTAGGCTATATGAAAATTAGTCAAACTATTTACAAAGATGTATCTTATCTTTCAAACCTACATTTGAACGGGTACATTTCGTGTCAAGAATTACGTGCCGGATTCCCTCATAATTTTCCTAATTATGTTATGGGGCAAATGCTCTGGAAGAAGACAAGAAGTTATGAAGAATTGATTGAAGAATACTTTTCTGCTTTGTATGGGGAAAATTGGCAGTCTGTTGTTGAATATTTAGAAAAATTATCCATTTATTCCTCTTGTGATTATTTTAATGCAATTGGCAGCCGTCAAAATGATGTTTTAGCGAATCATTATTATATAGCTTACAATCTAGCTGATAATTTTTTACCAATTATTGAGGAAAATATTTCTAAATTAGTGAATAGTCAAAAGGATGAATGGAAACAACTAAGTTATCATCGTGAATATGTTGTTAAGATGGCGAAGGCTTTATATCTTCAAGCAACTGGAAAAACAAGGCAAGCTCAAGATGAATGGAGAAATGTTTTGAATTATATCCGTGGGCACGAACTGCTATTCCAATCTAATTTGGATGTTTATCGTGTAATTGAAGTAGCAAAAAATTACGCTGGTTTCCACTTATAAATCATAAGTATAGAAAATGAACTAAGGTATTCAGAGAAGATTGATCCTAAATATTATGAAATTTAAGGATTTTTAAGATATTTAGGGTCAACTTTCTATTTGTATCGTAGCGAAGTCATTTTAATAATGATGTGTAAAAGATGGATCAAGATTGAGGAGGAAGAAAGATGAAATCAAAAGAAGAAATAAATATGCTTGGTTTTACAATTGTCGCTTACGCAGGAGATGCAAGGTCAGATTTGATGGATGCTTTGGCGTTTGCGAGAGATGGATATTTTGAACAGGCAAGAGAATTGGTTGAGTCTGCAAACGACTCAATAGTGTCTGCCCATCGAGAACAGACTAATTTATTAGCGGAGGAGGCATCTGGAGATAATTTTGAAGTGAGCTTTATTATGATTCATGGTCAAGATACCTTGATGACAACGATGTTATTGTATGATCAGGTAAAGTTTTTTATTGATGAATATGAACGAATTCGAAAGATTGAAGAACATATTGGTTTGCAATGAGGATTAGTCATGGAAAATTTACAGGTTAAAGCCTTACCGAAGGAGTTTTTATTAGGAGCAGCCACCGCTGCTTACCAAGTAGAGGGTGCAACTAGGGTAGATGGCAAAGGAATAAATATGTGGGATGTTTATTTGCAAGAAAATAGTCCGTTCTTACCAGATCCAGCTAGTGATTTTTATCATCGTTACGAAGAAGATATAGCCTTGGCGGCAGAACATGGTTTACAGGCTTTGCGCTTATCTATTTCTTGGGTTCGTATATTTCCTGATATAGATGGGGAGCCTAATATATTGGCTGTTCAGTATTACCATAGAGTCTTTCAGTCCTGCTTAAAACATAATGTGATTCCGTTTGTTTCTTTACATCATTTTGATTCGCCTCAGAAAATGTTAGAAACAGGGGATTGGTTAAATAGAGGAAATATTGATCGTTTCATACGATATGCTCGTTTTTGTTTCCAAGAATTTACAGAAGTCAAGCATTGGTTTACAATCAATGAACTGATGTCTCTTGCCGCAGGTCAATATATAGGAGGTCAGTTTCCTCCGAATCATCATTTTCAATTATCTGAAGCAATTCAATCGAATCATAACATGTTGTTGGCGCATGCTCTTGCAGTCCTCGAATTTCATCAATTAGGGATTGAGGGAAAGGTAGGTTGTATTCATGCCTTAAAGCCAGGCTATCCTATTGATGGGCAAAAAGAAAATATTTTGGCAGCTAAACGGTATGATGTTTATAATAATAAATTTCTATTAGATGGAACTTTTTTGGGCTACTACAGTGATGACACACTTTTTCACTTAAATCAAATATTGGAAGCTAATAATTCTAGCTTTATTATTGAAGATGGTGATTTAGAAATTATGAAAAGAGCTGCACCTCTTAATACGATGTTTGGGATGAATTATTATCGTTCAGAATTTATTCGTGAATACAAAGGTGAAAATAGACAAGAATTTAATTCAACAGGAATAAAAGGACAGTCCTCTTTTAAATTAAATGCTCTAGGTGAATTTGTAAAAAAGCCTGGTATTCCGACAACAGATTGGGATTGGAATATTTATCCTCAAGGCTTATTTGATATGTTGCTTCGTATCAAAGAAGAATATCCTCAACATCCAGTCATTTATTTAACGGAAAATGGTACAGCCCTTAAAGAGGTTAAGCCAGAGGGCGAGAATGATATTATTGATGACAGTAAAAGAATCCGTTATATTGAGCAACATTTACACAAAGTTTTAGAGGCTCGAGATAGGGGAGTCAATATTCAAGGCTATTTTATATGGTCTTTGCAAGATCAATTTTCTTGGGCGAATGGCTACAATAAGCGATATGGTCTTTTCTTTGTTGATTATGAAACACAGAAGAGATATATTAAGAAAAGTGCTCTTTGGGTAAAAGGGCTAAAACGGAATTAAGGTTAGCGATTTGAATGATGTTCAATATGTTTTAACTATGAGGTTGAATTTTTTATAGGAGGAGTTTTATGGATAAGCTAGTCGCTGCCATTGAAAAGCAACAAGGGAAATTTGAAAAAATTTCTACTAATAACTATATGATGGCTATTAAAGATGGATTCATTGCTACTATGCCTTTAATTATGTTTTCAAGCTTTTTGATGATTATTATTATGATTCCTAAAAATTTCGGAGTAGAGTTACCGAGTCCAGCTATTGCCTGGATGAGGAAAGTGTATATGCTAACCATGGGAGTTTTGGGGGTTATTGTTTCAGGGACAGTTGCAAAGTCATTGGCTGGAAATGTTAATAGAAAAATGCCTCCTGGAAAGGTAATAAATGATACTTCTGCAATGTTGGCAGCCATATGTAGTTATCTGGTATTAACTGTAACGCTTGTAGTTGATGAGAAGACGGGATCTACAAGTTTGTCGACAAACTATTTAGGATCTCAAGGATTGATAACTTCGTTTGTCAGTGCTTTTATTACTGTAAATGTTTACCGGTTTTGTATTAAGCGAGACATTACTATTCATTTACCTAAGGAAGTTCCTGGGGCTATATCACAAGCTTTTAGAGATATTTTTCCTTTTTCTTTTGTTTTACTTATTAGTGGTTTGTTAGATATTGTATCTCGGTTTAGTTTAGATGTTCCTTTTGCCCAAGTATTTCAACAACTATTGACCCCTATTTTTAAGGGTGCAGAATCATATCCTGCTATGATGTTGATTTGGTTTATGTGTGCTTTGCTTTGGTTTGTTGGAATTCATGGACCATCTATTGTCTTACCTGCTGTTACAGCTTTACAACTGAGCAATATGGAAGAGAATGCTCAACTTCTTGCAAGTGGGCAGTTCCCTTATCATTCTTTAACACCTAATTTCGGGAATTATATCGCTGCTATTGGAGGAACGGGGGCTACCTTTGTTGTACCATTTATTTTGATTTTCTTTATGCGGTCTAAACAATTAAAATCGGTAGGTAAAGCTACAATTACTCCTGTTTTATTTGCGGTAAATGAACCTCTTCTATTTGGTATGCCAGTTATTTTGAATCCCTATCTTTTTGTCCCTTTTTTGCTTACTCCACCAGTGAATGTATTTCTAGGAAAGGTCTTTATTGATTTCTTTGGAATGAATGGATTTTATATCCAGTTACCTTGGGCCTTTCCTGGTCCCTTGGGATTGTTAATTGGAACGAATTTTCAACCTATCTCCTTTGTATTTTTATCTTTGATTTTAGTTGTCGACATATTGATTTATTTGCCATTCTGTAGAGCGTATGATAGACAGTTACTGATGAAAGAAGATGTTGCAAGCTCAAATGATATTATTTTAGAGGAGGATACAAGTGAAATAATGCCTGGTGAGTTAGATGTAATAAAAAGTAAGGAGTTGAAAGTACTGGTTCTTTGTGCTGGGTCTGGAACAAGTGCGCAATTAGCCAATGCAATTAACGAGGGCGCTCAATTAGCAGAAGTTAGAGTGATTGCGAATTCAGGAGCGTACGGAGCTCATTATGATATTATGGGTGTTTATGATTTAATTATTCTGGCTCCACAAGTTCGGAGTTACTATAGAGAGATGAAGGTGGATGCAGAAAGATTAGGTATTCAGATAGTTGCTACCAGAGGAATGGAATATATTCATTTAACAAAGAATCCAAGTAAAGCCTTACAATTTGTATTGGAGCATTACCAAGCTGTGTAGTCAGTTTTTCCATCTTTTATTTGAGTAAGGACTTTGCTTACAGACAGGCTTGGATTTAAAAACGTTCCCCCTTTTTAATATAAAAATCCCTCTTTCACAATTGTAAAAAGAGGGATTTTATATTTTATCTCTTAGACCAAGTCCTCTTCATAAAGAGAAGGAGGATTGGATAAATCTCCAATCGTCCTGCAATCATCGCAAAGGAGAGGAGAATTTTTGAGATAGGACTAAAGATTGAGAAGCTAGAAGTTGTTCCTAGAATAGGCCCGATGTTATTGAAACAGCTAAAGACAGCACTGGTCACAACCAGAAAATCATTGCTATCTAGGCTGACAATAAAGATAAGGGATAGCAAAATCATAGCATAGATGACAAAGTACTTGAGAATCTTATGCTGGGTATCCTTATCAATCACCGTTTTATTCACATGGAGAGTCAAAACACGGTGGGGGGATAGAATTGACAAAATTTGATTTTTGGCAATTTTTGAAAGGATAAGACCTCGAATAATCTTGAGTCCACCTGCAGTTGATCCAGCAGAGCCACCGATTACCATGAGGAAGAGGAGGATAAACTGGGAGAAGAGGGGCCAGTTGGTAATATCTCCATATCCAAAACCAGTTGTTGTAATGATGTTGGAAACTTGGAAGAAGGCCATTTCAAAGCTCTTTGAAAATCCTGGGTAGAGATAGAGGGTATTAAGGCTAATCAAGCCTGTAGAAACCAGCACGATGACCAAGTAAGCCCTAAGCTCTTCATCTCTAAAGAAGGCCTTGATGCGACGGAGCATAAGGAAGTAGTAGAGATTGAAATTTACCCCAAAAACCAAAACTCCGATACTAACCAGATAGGTAATCAGTGAGCTACCATAGTGAGCAATTCCGTCGTTATAGACGGTAAATCCTCCTGTACCTGCTGTTCCCATGGCAATGACAAAACTATCAAATAGGGGCATACCAGCTAGATAATAGATGATGACAAAGAGGGAGAAGAGAGCTAGATAAAGGAGATAGAGAATCTGGGCAGTGTTTTTTAGTTTGGATACAACCTTACCGAAGACGGGACCAGGAACCTCAGCCTTCATCACTTCTAGGTGGCTATTCTTGGTATTATCCATAATAGCCAGTGCGAAAACGAGCACTCCCATCCCTCCAATCAAGTGGGTAAAACTTCGCCAAAAGAGGAGGGAACGGCTGAGAACCGAAATGTCGTTCAAGATACTTGCTCCAGTAGTTGTAAACCCAGAACTGATTTCAAAAAAGGCATCGATAACGCTAGGGATTTGTCCAGAAAAGACAAAGGGGAGACCACCAAAGAAAGACCAAAGAATCCAACAGAGGGCAACAATCAAGACTCCCTCCTTGGCATAAATCCGTTGATTTTTGGGCTTTTGTAAAATTCCTGAACCACCTAGTAATACGAGAATCCCAATGGTCGAAAAGAGGGCTGTAAAGACTTGGCTCGATTCGTGGTAATAGACAGCTACAGCTACAGGAACCAAGAGGAGAACAGCTTCAATCAAAAGTAACTTTGAAAGGAGGTAACGAATCATACTTTTATTCATTTCTTACCTCGCAATTAAGTCATAAATCTTGGTGATGTTTGGCAACAAAGTTGTTACTAGGAGCTTGTCTCCAACTTCCAACATATCCTCCCCAGTTGGGAAAATAGTCTTGCCCTTTCGAATGATGGCTGCAATAAGAACCTCTTTTTTTAATTTCAGTTGAGAAAGAGGTTTGGCAGTCATTTTATTGGATTCCTTGATATGGAATTGCAGGGTTTCGATTTGGCCATTGGCTAGATGGTGCATGGCTTGAAGGTCTGAATACTGGGCATTAACACGACCACGAATAAAGTGCATAATCGTATCTACAGCGATACTTTTAGGTGTGATGATACTTGAAAAATCAGGCGCATTGATGATCTCGAGGAGACTGGTACGATTGACCTTGGTAATATTTTTCTGTACACCTACCCTGTCAAGGAACATCGAAGTAATCAGATTTTCCTCATCGACTCCTGTTAGAGTCGCAACGGCATCATAGTGTTGAGCACTTTCTTCTAGCAGGATATCTTTTGCAGTACCATCTCCTTGGACGATATGAAGATTTGGAAATTTCTCGCTAAAGAAGCTAGCGATTTCGGGATTGATTTCAATGACCTTGGTATCGATACGACTGTCTTTGAGAATACCTAGTAGATAATAGGCAATTCTACCTGCGCCGACGATGAGAAGGCTCTTCACGGCACGAGACTTGAAATAATTATGGAAGAGCATCATGTCAACACGGTTACCAGTGACAAAGATTCTATCTTTATCCTGTACAGTCATGTCACCGCTTGGAATGATAATTTGATGATCCCTCTCTATCGCACAGACAATGACATTGCCAAATTTTTTCCGAAAATCAGAAATGGGCATTTGGCAAAGACCGCTGGAGGATTTAACAGTGAATTCCATCAAGCTTACCCGTCCACCAAAGAAACGTTCGACAGACAGGGCGTTGGGGAAGTCAATGATATTGGCGATAGCGCGGGCAGCCAAGAGCTCAGGGTTAACGATAAGAGAAAAACCGAGAATATTCTTTTCCTTGAAATAAGAGTTAGAATATTCAGGGTTCCGCACCCGAACGATGGTCTCTTTAGCTCCCATTTTTTTGGCTAGAACGGCTGCAATCATGTTCACTTCATCATATTCAGTCAGGGCGATAAAGATATCACAATCCTGGACACTGGCTTGCTCAAGGATGGTAAAATCGGCCCCATTACCAAGGATACCCATAATATCAAAACGACTGACGATATGATTGAGAACAGCTTCGTTTTGTTCAATCAGTAAAACATCATGCTTTTCTGCAACCAAGGAGCGACAGAGGGCAAAACCAACTTTTCCCCCTCCGACAAGGATAATTTTCATAATAAAACCTACTTCTTCATTATGTAACTATCATACCTTTTTTCAAGAAAAAATGCACCTACTAGCCAATAAGGGAGAACTTTTAGCGGAAATCTGCTATAAGGTAAAACTATACCCTAACCAATTGAAATAGCTATTAGCACCTTTCTCTGAAATATGGTATGATAAAGGATATACAAGGAGATAAAATGAATAATAATTTACTGGTATTACAATCAGACTTTGGTCTGGTTGATGGTGCGGTATCGGCTATGATTGGAGTGGCTTTAGAAGAATCTCCAACCTTAAAAATTCATCACTTGACGCACGATATCACGCCTTATAATATTTTTGAGGGGAGCTATCGTCTCTTTCAGACAGTGGATTACTGGCCTGAGGGAACGACGTTTGTATCGGTTGTTGATCCAGGTGTTGGCTCAAAACGTAAAAGCGTGGTTGCTAAGACTGCAAAAAATCAATACATTGTCACGCCAGACAATGGGACGCTTTCTTTTATCAAGAAACACGTTGGGATTGTAGCTATTCGTGAGATTTCTGAGGTGGCCAATAGACGTCAAAATACAGAGCATTCTTATACCTTCCACGGTCGTGATGTCTATGCCTATACTGGCGCTAAACTAGCCAGTGGTCACATTACTTTTGAGGAAGTGGGGCCAGAGCTCAGTGTGGACCAGATTGTAGAGCTTCCAGTCGTAGAGACCATCATTGAAGATCATCTGGTCAAGGGAGCTATTGATATTCTGGATGTGCGTTTTGGTTCGCTCTGGACCTCTATCACGCGAGAAGAATTTTACAAGCTGGAACCAGAATTTGGTGACCGTTTTGAAGTAACAATCTATCATGCAGATATGCTGGTCTATCAAAATCAGGTTGTCTATGGCAAATCATTTGCAGATGTGAGAATTGGGCAACCCATCCTTTACATCAACTCTCTCTATCGTTTAGGTCTGGCTATCAACCAAGGTTCTTTTGCCAAGGCTTATAATGTGGGTGTCGGTTCATCTTGGACCATTGAAATAAAGAAAATAGAAGGATAAAATAGGAGAATATAGATGAAAAATCAATCAATTAAACAAGTTGTTGCTATCGGTGTTGGAGCTGCGCTCTTTGTTGTTATCGGGATGATTAGTATTCCGACACCCGTTCCAAATACAAGTATCCAGCTTCAGTATGCGTTACAGAGCCTCTTGTCTATCATTTTTGGCCCTCTAGTAGGACTACTTGTTGGTTTAATTGGGCATGCAGTGAAGGACTCGCTTGCTGGCTACGGTCTATGGTGGACTTGGATTATTGCTAGCGGGCTCTTTGGTCTAGCCGTGGGGCTATTTAGAAAGTACGTTCGCGTGATCAATGGTGTCTTTGACTGGAAAGATATTCTTATTTTTAACCTCATTCAACTACTTGCAAATGCCCTTGTTTGGGGTGTCTTGGCACCACTTGGAGATGTTGTGATTTATCAAGAAGCTGCAGAAAAAGTATTTGCCCAAGGGATTGTTGCGGGAATTGCTAATGGTGTATCTGTAGCTATTGCAGGAACTCTTCTCTTGCTTGCCTATGCAGGAACTCAAACTCGTGCAGGAAGTTTGAAAAAGGATTAAAATGATGGGGAAGGCTGGGCAACCAGTCTTTTTCGATGTTTATAGATTAGTTAGGCAAGTAAGCTAGGATAGGAATTTTTTTGGCGCTAAGATTTTAAGAGAAGAGACTGCAAGAAGGGTTCGATTTATGATAAAATAGAAGTCTAAGAAGCGAATGAAGAGAGTAAGATGAAAGAAGCTATAATTGAGTGGAAGGATTTCTCTTTCCGGTATGAAACACAACAAGAACCGACCTTGCAAGGGATGAATTTGACCATTTACAAGGGAGAGAAAGTCTTAATTGTTGGCCCATCTGGATCAGGTAAATCTACCTTGGGTCAGTGTTTAAATGGAATCATTCCAAATATTTACAAGGGTCAGATGTCTGGAGAATTTTTGATTAAGGGGCAAGCGGCCTTTGATATGAGCATCTACGATAAATCTCATTTAGTCAGTACAGTTTTGCAGGATACAGATGGGCAGTTTATCGGCCTGTCTGTGGCAGAGGACTTGGCTTTTGCTCTGGAAAATGATGTAACAGGACTAGAAGAGATGAAAAGCCGTGTTCATAAATGGGCTGAAAAGCTGGACCTTCTTCCTTTACTGAATCAGCGTCCCCAGGATTTGTCAGGTGGACAAAAGCAGCGGGTCAGTCTGGCTGGTGTCTTGATTGATGAAAGTCCGATTCTTTTGTTTGATGAGCCGCTCGCCAATCTGGATCCCAAGTCAGGTCAGGATATTATCGAATTGATTGACCAGATTCATAAGGAGGAGGGGACGACGACCCTTATTATTGAGCACCGTTTGGAGGATGTTCTGCATCGCCCTGTCGATCGGATTGTCTTGATAAACGATGGTCGTATCCTCTTTAATGGGAGCCCTGACCAGCTACTGGCGACTGATTTATTGACACAAAATGGAATTCGAGAACCTCTTTATCTAACGACTCTCCGTCAATTGGGTGTGGATTTAAAGAAGGAAGAACAATTAGCAGATCTGGATAACTTGTCTATCTCAAAAGGTCAGGTTCAGTTGCGGACAGAACTGGTAAAAGAAACCCCAGAATTGCAGTCACTCTTTAGACTAGAGGACGTGTCGTTTTCTTATGATGATAGACCGATTTTAAAATTCATTCATTTAGATATTAAAAAGGGTGAAAAAATTGCCATTGTCGGAAAAAATGGAGCAGGGAAGTCAACTCTAGCCAAGGCCTTAAGTAGCTTTATCCAGACTGAAGGCCACTATCTTTGGGAAGGACAGGATATAAAAGGAGATTCTGTTGCAGAGCGGGCGGAACGAGTAGGCTATGTACTACAAAATCCCAATCAAATGATTTCGACCAATATGATTTTTGATGAGGTGGCTCTGGGACTTCGTTTGCGAGGTGTGGAAGAGCAGGAAATTGAAACGAGAGTCTATGAAACTTTGAAAATCTGTGGTCTCTATGAATTCCGTAATTGGCCTATTTCTGCCCTGTCATTTGGGCAGAAAAAACGTGTGACTATTGCATCGATTTTGGTCTTAGGGGCTGAAATTATCCTCTTAGATGAACCGACTGCAGGTCAAGACCAGAAGAACTATACTGAGATTATGGAATTTCTCGAAGAGTTACATCAAAAAGGGCATACCATTGTCATGATTACTCATGATATGCAATTGATGCTGGATTATTCAGACCGAGCCCTTGTTATGGTGGATGGGGAATTGATTGCTGATACTGATCCAGCTAGTCTTTTGAGCAATCCTGAGCTGTTAGTAAAAGCCAATCTAAAAGAAACTTCAATCTTCAACTTGGCTAAAAAACTAGACGTGGATCCACTCGCTTTAACGGCATTTTACAAAGAAAGGAGAGAAGGATGCAAGCTAAATTAATTGGTTACCAGCATAGAGATACTGTGATTCATCGCTTGTCAGGAGCTGGGAAACTTCTCTTTTTCATCCTCGTGTCATTGGCGGCCATGATTAGCTATGATACCAGACTGCTTGTTCTGATTGCCATCTTTTCGGTCTTTCTCCTCTATTTGTCAGAAATCCGTTTTAAAGATGTTTCCTTTGTAGCCGTTTTTGCGACGGTATTTGCCGTTTTAAACGTCTTGATGGTCTATCTCTTTTCTCCCGAGTATGGGGTTGGACTTTACGGAGAGAGAAGTGTGATTTGGCAGGGAATCGGTGCCTACACTCTGACCAGTCAAGAGCTCTTTTATCTGCTAAATTTGGCTATTAAGTACCTTTGCACCATTCCTCTGGCTATTATCTTTTTGATGACAACCCATCCTAGTCAGTTTGCTTCCAGTTTAAATCAAATTGGTGTGCCTTACAAGATTGCCTATTCAGTCAGCCTGACTTTGCGCTATATTCCAGATTTACAGGAAGAATTCTTTACCATCAAGATGTCTCAGGAAGCGCGTGGGATGGAATTATCCAAGAAAGCTTCTCTTATGCAACGAATCAAAGGCAATCTGCGCATTATCACTCCCTTGATTTTTAGCTCGTTAGAACGCATTGATACCATCGCGACCGCCATGGAGCTTCGCCGCTTTGGGAAAGAGAAAAAACGCACTTGGTATAGTTATCAAGCCTTGAAAAAAGGAGACTATCTTACCTTGTTCTTGGCAGCTGTGTTTTTAGTAGCTAGTTTACTACTTATCTTGCAGAATCAGGGACGATTTTACAACCCTTGGAAATAGCTTGAAAAAATTGAAAAAAATCAAGTCGTTTCTATTGACAATGATTCTGAAAGTGTTATACTAAGAAAGTAGTTTCGCTGATTTACTTCAAACCTGTTGTGAGGTAAGTTAACGATGCCTTAACCACGCTGTTTGCTGAGCTTGACTCCGGGCAGTGTGGCTATTTTTTTGCAATGGTGAAAGGAAGCAAGTCATGATAAATCACATTGTATTATTTGAACCACAAATTCCACAAAATACAGGCAATATCGCGCGTACTTGCGCTGCGACCAATTCTCCCCTCCACATCATCAAGCCAATGGGCTTTCCTATTGATGACCGCAAGATGAAGAGAGCTGGATTGGATTATTGGGATAAGCTAGAGATTTATTTTTACGAGAGTTTGGAAGATTTTATGTCTCAGATGAAGGGCAAACTCTATCTGATTTCGAAATTCGCGGAAAAAGTCTATTCTGATGTGGATTTATCGACTGACGAGGACCATTATTTTCTCTTTGGACGTGAAGACAAGGGCTTGCCGGAGGACTTTATGCGAGAACATCCTGAAAAGGCTCTCCGTATTCCTATGAATGATGAACATGTCCGCAGTCTCAATGTGTCTAATACCGTCTGCATGATTGTCTACGAAGCCCTCCGCCAGCAGAACTTTGCAGGTCTTGAGCTCGTTCATACCTATGAAGCAGATAAATTGAAATAAAAAATGAAAATGAAAATGAACAAAATGCTTGCGCTTGCAAGCGTTTTTTGTTATGATAAAAGAGTCTTCAGGGCAGGGTGTGATTCCCGACCGGCGGTAAATTTGACTAGCTATTTTAGCATTCTCGTCGTTGTCTTGTCTCGATATACTTTAAGTATTATCTTCGACTGCGACGCCTAGATAAATCTAAAATATCTTAGCCAAATAAGTCCGCGAGCGCAAGCTGATGTGGTGAGATTCCACAACCGACAGTATAGTCTGGATGGGAGAAGACGAAAGAATAGCTTTGTCTGTTCTGATAGATTTATAGCTAAATTGTAACCGCTTGCTTTTGTTTTCTTTAATAGAGTGAGAGGGAACTTTTGGGATATAAAATTGAGAATAGATAGAGGAATCCTTTCTAACTTCTTCTGATTTTATAGAAAATTGGAGGAACCTGTTATGACAAACACACGTCGACTTTCGACCATTGCAATCTTATCAGCCATCTCATTTGTGCTGATGTACTTTGACTTTCCGCTTTTGCCAGCGGCGTCCTTCCTCAAGATCGAATTTAGTATCTTGCCAGTCCTTGTGGGCTTGGTGGTCATGGATTTGCCTGCTGCTCTAGGAATTCTCTTGCTTCGCTCACTCTTGAAATTGCTTCTTAATAGTCAAGGAGTGAATACTTACATTGGTTTGCCGATGAATATCGTAGCTTTGGGAGTTTTTGTCATCGTATTTGCTTTGATTTGGAAAAAGGAACGGACAACCCTTCGTTTCCTACTAGGCTCTCTAGCTGGGACTATTGGTTTAACCGTGGCTATGTTGGTTCTCAACTATGTTTACGCTGTTCCTTTGTACGCTAAGTTTGCTAACTTTGATATTGGAAAAATTTTGGGACTTTCCAACTACCTAATGACTATGGTGTTGCCTTTTAACTTGATTGAGGGTGTAATCTTTTCCGTTTCATTCTGGTTGTTGTATGTCCTTTTGAAACCAACCTTAAAACATTATGAAAGATAAACAAACATTTTTAATGAAGGGCAGTTTTGCCCTTTTACTTTTCGTTATTCTTGGCTACATGGTCAAATTTTACCCTGAAACGCTGGTCGGTTTTGACCAATCGATTCAGACTGCCATTCGAGGAGACTTACCAGATTACTTGACTATTCTTTTCCGAGCCATCACACGCTTGATTGATATTCCAGTGATTATCACTTGGGTTGCCATCGTAGCCTCTATCTTTTATCGTAAGCGATGGAAGATAGAAAGTTTCTTCATGCTGGGAAATCTGGCTTTAGCAGGACTTTTAATCGTGACTTTTAAAAACATCTACCAGCGCCCACGACCAGCTATTTTACACTTGGTTGAGGAGAAGGGATTTTCCTTCCCAAGTGGTCATTCTCTGGCTGTAACCTTGATGGTCGGCTCTCTGATTGTCATTCTCAGTCAACGGATGAAAAATCCGGTCTGGAGAAAAATCATGCAAATTGTGCTAGGTCTCTACCTAGTCAGTGTGCTGGTATCAAGGGTCTATCTGGGAGTTCATTATCCATCAGATGTCCTTGCCAGTCTCTGTGTGGGCTTGGGAGTCTTGTTTATCGAATTTCCCTTCTATGACAAGCTACGCTTCCAATGGCGATTTAAAGGCAAGCAGAAGTGATGAAAAAGATAAAAGATTATATAAATACAAACAGAAGGACATAAAATATATACTTGAAACATGTTTTGGAACTTGATATACTTTAATACATAAAGCAAGGAGGAAGAAAGTGTGGATATGTTGTTAGCGACACGCTTAAAAAATAAGAGAAAGGAATTAAAATTATCTCAAAAGGAATTGGCTGAGGGGATTTGTGAGCAAGGACAGATTAGCCGTATGGAGCAAGGTAAATACTCACCCGGGTCAGAATTACTCTTTCAGCTATCTAAGCGATTGAAGGTGAGTATGAATTATTTCTTTGAAGAGACTGAGGTTTCTAGTTTAGAAAATATTGACAAGTTTAAAGAACTATCTAAGAAGTTTTTGGATGAGAGGGAATATGAATCTCTCAAATACATTTATGAACTTGAAAAATCTAAACGTGCTCGTTTATCTGCTAAAGACCAGATTTATTTAGACTGGATTGATACGTTAGTTCAATTCCGTTATCTAAATCATCAAACAGAGGCAG
The DNA here is from genome assembly GCF_013276955.1 of Streptococcus sp. 1453. Taxonomy (NCBI): domain Bacteria; kingdom Bacillati; phylum Bacillota; class Bacilli; order Lactobacillales; family Streptococcaceae; genus Streptococcus; species Streptococcus sp. 1453. The sequence goes on along the minus strand of NZ_VMLZ01000005.1, from coordinate 102,348 downwards.
TTGCGAAATTGGAAAAAATACTGTTATCTCTGAAAAAATCTGATTTTTACTATCTACAACTGGGAAATACCTTGGCTAATTTTTATTTTGATATGGGGCAGGAAGACACATATCAGGAGCTCTATCAACTTTTAAAAGAGAACATCCAGTCATTATCTGTCCATCATTTGGAACAATTAGAACTGATGATTAAATTCCGATATAACTATTGTAGATATTTGTGGTTGAATGAACGAACATCTGAAGCTATAGAAGAGATTACAGCAACAATAGCTATTTGTAAAAGATATAATAGCAGTTATCGATTAGCAGATTTGTATTGTTTATTGGGAAATATAAGCGTGGGCTTTGCTGAAAAGGATAGGATACTAGGTTTTTATCAAGTATCTTACCAGCTTTACAAGCATGAAGACAACCAGAGAATGATGCTGGAAATTGAGAAGGAAATGAAATTATTGGAAAGTGAAGATTAAGAAAAAGATTTGTATTTTTAGATAACTTTAATCCATATTTCTCAAAAAATAAGAAAATGATATAAAACTATTGACAAACTAAAATTGATGTGTTAGAATACCATCAATAGTTAAGGAGGTTTAGAAGATGAAAAGATCCCAAGTTGTCAAGCGATGTATATTAATTGCTTTATTGCTTCTATTTCTATTTAATGTGTTAAGTGGTTCTTTATCTGTAACAACTAGAGGAGTTGATCCAGGACCAGCATATGGAATTTCACTTTAAAGATATCCAATATATCGCTTCATAAACAGGATTGAGTTTTACTTTCAAAAATAAATCAGATTCTGATGGAGGATTTAGCCCTTAAGTGTTGTATTAGTGTATTGAGACTTCATTTATCTGGATGTTGAAGTTTTGCTTGTGAGATTTATCTAAAAAACTTTTTAACTATATTTATAAAGGCTTTATAGAATTTTCCTTTCCGGAAAAAGAATTCTAAATAAAATTAGGAGAATTACCATGGAAACATTGTCAAATCTTGAGATGTTACCAGTTGCACCTCTTCCTACGCAAGTAGAAAGATTATGTGACTTTACATGCTCGGTTACAGTCGGTTAGTCTTAAATGCTTTTAGAACCTCTTCTTATTGAAATGTTGATGTCTGCATATAAAATATTTCATAATTCTTTATAGTTTGACAGTTCATTTTTAAGAAGTTCAAGTTTAACAGGTGCTTTCATGTATTTAATCAATTGTAGATTATTTACGAAAGTTTAAGATAGTTTAAGATAGTTTAAGATAGTTTAATTATATAGGAGAGGTGGGTTAGTCTACTTCTCCTTCTTTATATACGAGGAGTAATTAATGGATGTTCTTGAGAATTCAATACAACAATTTGATTCTAAAGTTAAGTATGTTTCTTCTGACTGGGTTTATTTTAGCTATAATAAGAATTTATCAGATTCGGGATGGAAAATTCACATAAGTTCACAAATGAAAGATGCGGTTAGTATCTTTACACTAGTAGCATCTTTTTTACGCGAAATTGAATGTTCATTTAAAGTTGTTAAGGATATTGAAAGTTTAAAAAAGATTAACTCTCCACGAGAAACGTCACCTATAGCCAATAAATTTATGGCAATTTATCCTGCAAATGACAAGCAAGCTCGTGAAATAATATTAGCGTTACGTGAGAAACTTGCTATATATTTTTCTCCAAGAATATTGTCTGATTTTCAATGTGGAAAATATTCACCACTGCACTATAGATTTGGTTCATTTAAAAAAATACAAGAATATGATGAAAAAAATCACAAAATTATTTATTTGTTGAAAAACGAGGAGGGGAATTGGGTAGAAGATGTTCGTAAAAATTTTCCTGTGATACCTGATTGGAAGGAGGATCTTTTTACTCCAGAAGAGAAGCAGGAGTTATTTGGAGAGATAGGGAAAATACCTGAGAATCATTTAATAAATAACTATAAATTTGAAATAATATTAAAAAAATCTAACAGAGGGAATGTATATAGAGCTAAAAAGAAAGATACTGGGGAAAAAGTTATTGTGAAACAAGTGCGCCCTTTTGTCAGCAACGATGTTGAGGGGAAGCATTTTGCTATCGATGAGATAAAAAATGAAGTTAATATGTTGAAGACATTAGATTCTCAGCTTTATACGGCAAACTTTATAGATGAGTTTGAAGTTGATGGAGACTATTTTGTTGTTCAAAGTTTTATTGAAGGATATAGTTATTTTGATTTAATTGGGGAAGAAAGGTTTTCTTATAGAACAAAATTAAAATTAATAGATAATTTAATATCAATTGTTAATTCTATTCATAGTTTAGGATATAAGATTGTAGACTTATCGCCTACAAATTTTATTTATAGAGAAGATGGTTCTATATTTTTAATAGATTTAGAGAATGTATCTCTGATAAAAGATGTACGACGATATGTAAAAACCCCTTTTATGGTAAATCCAGATAATGACCTATCTGAGAGTTCGATTAATCAAGATTATTTTGCTGTAGCCATGACTAGTTTTGCTATTTTGGTTGGTAGAACATTAGTTTTTTCGTCGGGAGACAATCTATACGATATTAGTTGTATTGATAAAATAAAACAAGCGTTACGAATCGCTAAAAATATGGAATATATATCAGAGAGTGTGTATTACTGGTTGATTTATCTGTTGAATTTAAGTGAAGCGAAAGAATCTACTAATATAATAAAGAAAATTAATGAAATTGAAATTTTGAATATTGATATGTCAGAGGTGGATTTTAATGTTAGTTGTTATGATTTTAAAAAGGAATCTGAGAAAGTAGCACATTTTATTTTATCACAAAATATTGATAGCACAGGTCGTCTTTTACCTTCAAATGAATTTGGAGAATTTGTTAACCCGATATCTTTTCAGCACGGACTGTCTGGTTATATAATATTTGTTACTCAATGTTTATCGTCTTCTGAACTGAAGTTAGTTAAGCAATGGGTTCAAAAGATAGAAATAACAAGAGGTAGCAAGAGTTATCTGTATCAAAATTCATTGTATTTTGGTGTGTCAGGATTTTTATGGGCTTTAATATTATTGTTTGAAAGAACAGGTGATATTTTTTATAAAAATAAAGCTACTAGTCTAGTAAATGAGATATTGTTAGATTATGACAACATTGGTAAGCAGGATTTTGTTTTAGGAAAGGCAGGTGTTTTGCTATCTCTTATGAGGTATTATGAGTTGGAAGAAACCGCCTATCTCGAAGAATTTATCCATACTGCAATTTTTGAACTTGAAGAGGAAATCGGTAAGGATTTTTCACAATATAATTCCTTGTTTGATTATAGTTTTGCTCATGGAAAAGCAGGAATAGCATATGTTTTGAATGAATATAAAATTTTATTTGATAGTAAGAAATATGATTCCATAATAAGTATTTTTACAGAAGAAATTGCAAAAATATTGTCACAAGAAATTTTGAAAAATAAAAATAGCTATAATAATTTAGAGCTATCTTGGTGTGATGGACTATCAGGATTGATTCTATATCTTTGTTTGGTCGAACCTCTAAAATACTCCAAGTTAATTTCGGAGGCTAGAGTGGTGATTCTTAACCACCACCTGAGTATGGAAACATGTTATTGCCATGGCATTGCTAGTCTGTTACAAACTTATGCGTATGTATTTGGATATAAAGATAAGAATGATATAGTTCAGTTGCTTCTTACTAAGTCTTTTAGAAAGTATGATGAACTTCTTGTTTTTCAAAGTGAGAATCGAAATTACGATTATTTTGATTTTGGTATTGGAACTTTGGGAATATATTGGGCACTGTTAGGATTTCAATTTCCTTTTGAACTGAAGAAGGAGGCAAACCAATGAATACTTTTTTGACCAATAAAAGTTATCGAATGTTGCTGATTAATCAATGGGTTTCGTCATTTGGTGATACGCTGTTTTATATTTCCTTTATTTCGTATGTATCGGAATATAAATTTGCTTCATTAGCTGTTCTTTGTATAACAGTTTCGGAGACTTTGCCACAGATTTCTCAGTTGTTCACAGGTGTTATTGCCGATTTTCAAAAAAATCGTGTCGCAAAATATATTGCTATATTGGCAAGTAAGTTTCTGCTTTATACTCTATTGACACTGTTTGTAGCGGATAAGAACTTCTCTATGGGGATGGTTCTCCTTATTTGCGGAATCAATCTTTTATCAGATACCATGAGTTATTTTGCGGGTGCTATGATTTCTCCTTTGTATGTGAGGATTATCGGAGATGATATGACAGATGCTATGGGGTTTAGACAGGCAACTGCTGGTGTAGTTAATATTCTCAGCAACCTTATAGGTGGAGTTTTGATTGGGGTTATCAGTCTTCAGATGTTTGTAGGTTTGAATGCTTTGACCTTTCTTTTTGCACTGTTGGGTGTGGTGCTTATTCGTACTTCTTTGAGAGATATTGAGGGACAGATGGAGGTTGGTAAAAGATTAACCGCAAAATCTTTTGGAGAGCATTTCCTCCATTCAATGAAGATATTGTCAAGTTTTCCAGCAATCATCAAATTAATATTCATTGCAGCTATGAACCAAGTGATTTTAAGTATTATTACCCCTTTAACGACCTTGATGTTGATCCATCATCCATTTATCTTCCTTGACACTGGGCAATCCATTGCAGTCTTGTCCGTGGTTATTTTTTCAGGAACGATTGTGGGAAGTTTTCTGAGCGGAAGTATCTTAAAAAATATTCCCATAAAAATGATTGCTTACTTTGAAGAAATTATGCATCTCTGTATTCTCTTTTCTTGGTTGACCAATCAGTTTCTCCTTTTATTGGCAGTTGTCTTCTTATGCGCAGTTGCTGTAGGAATGATGGGACCTCGGATTTTCAACCTTGTATTTTCGATGGTTCCAGAGGAAGTTATGGGAACCATACAGTCAGTGCTTGGAGTGTTTAATGTTGTTGTACCAGGAATTCTTAGTATGCTCATCGTTGCATTAGCGAGTGCTACAAACCTAAAAACCACAGTGATTCCACTTTTTATTTTTGTGTTGACTGCCTTAGCGATTGTGAGAGCAATGAAAATAGAGTAATAGTAGTATGAACTATTGTCTCTTTTGTGGATGGGAGTCCTGTTTATCGAGTTTCCCTTCTATGACAAACTCCGCTTCCAATGGCGATTTAAAGGCAAGCAGAAGTGAGTATCAAATTCCTTTGAGGAGAAAGAAATGAAAGTCAATATAGCAGATCTTCATCCGACTCAACTATACTTATCAGAAAAGAAGTTGCAAGATATTCAGATGCTTTATCAGTCGGTAGAACTAAACAATGTTGATCCAATTAGTATTCTTGCATTTGGAAATTGCTTGTTGATTACAGATGGGCATCATAGGGCTTATCAGGCTTTATTGGCAGGTTGGGATACGATTTCTGCTGAGTGGGATAGAGATGGTGGTGATGAACTATATCATTTCTATGCGCAAGCCTGCGAAGAAAGAAAAATCTACTCTGTTCTGGATTTAAAAAATCATATCTTAGCTCAAGATGAGTATGAAGCAAAATGGTATAACTGGTGTGATGGTTTTAATCAAGCAGTAACTCTCTTATTGAAAAGGAAAGCAGATGAAACAGATTTTACAAATAGATAATTCACTACGTCTCGTTCCTTATTGTAAGGTCAATCATTGTGAGGAAGCTTTTGCTTGGTATCAGAATGTGGACTTGGTTTACCTCGTAGATGGGGTGAAGCTTCCTTATAGTCAAGAAACTTTGGAAGCCATGTATTCCTATTTGGATCAGCATGGTGAACTTTTTTGGATTGAAGTCAAGGAGAAGGGAGAATGGTTTCCAATTGGGGATGTTACACTATCTCAGGATAATCTCCCCATTGTGATTGGGAATTCCGCTTACCAACATCGAGGACTTGGAAAAAAGATTCTAAGTGCTTTGATTGAATTGGCTCGAGTAAAAGGATGGAAAGAATTGAGAGTCAAGGAAATCTACACCTACAATTATGCTTCTAGGAGGTGTTTCAAGTCGCTTGGATTTGTGGAAAATGGAGCAACAGAAAAAGGAATGAGTTTTATACTGAAATTAGTCTAATCCTGCCACTTTCTCCCCCTTAACCTTTGACTATTCCGCAAAATTATCGTAAAATAAAGAGTAAATGATAAAATGAGGTCAGAGTCTGTTCACTCTGGCGATAGTAGTATAAATGAGGAGAAACGCTTTGGAATTAGAAGTATTTGCTGGGCAAGAAAAAAGTGAACTATCTATGATTGAGGTAGCGCGTGCTATCTTGGAACTTCGTGGTCGCGACCATGAGATGCATTTTAGCGATCTTGTAAACGAAATTCAAAACTACCTTGGAACATCAAACAGCGATATCCGCGAAGCCTTGCCTTTGTTCTACACAGAGTTGAACTTTGACGGTAGCTTCATCTCACTTGGAGACAACAAATGGGGGCTTCGTTCATGGTATGGTGTGGACGAAATCGACGAAGAAATCATCGCTCTTGAAGAAAATGACGACGATGAAGTAGCACCAAAAGCTAAGAAAAAACGTGTCAATGCCTTCATGGATGGCGATTCAGATGCTATTGACTACAATGCAGATGATCCAGAAGACGAAGATGCATACGAAGCAGATCCAGCTCTTTCATATGATGATGAAAATCCAGATGATGAGAAAAATGAAGTGGAAGCTTATGATGCAGAAATCAACGAAATCGCCCCAGATGACTTGGGTGAAGACGTGGATCTCAACGAAGAAGATGACGAGTTCTCAGAAGATGATGCTGAAACCAGCGAGGAATAAAAGTTAGCTATTGACAATTATCCTATTTTTAGGTATCATATTGTTCGGGCACCTCTTTTAGAGGTCGGGGCTCCCTAGTTCTTAGGGAGCTATTTTTGTTTTTTTCAAGAAGTTATCTTCTTGTGTTTTATACTCAATGAAAATCAAAGAGCAAACTAGCCGCAGGTTGCTCAAAACACTGTTTTGAGATTGTAGATAAGACTGACAAAGTCAGGAACACATATCTACGGCAAGGCGACGTTGACGCGGTTTGAAGAGATTTTCGAAGAGTATTAGTTGTGAATCTGGTGCAGTTGTCCCAGATTATTCTTATTAGTAGGGTCTTGTTTTCTATCTCCCCTCGTAGTTAACAAGGCCTTGAGCATTTTAGAAAGAGGAATCTATGTCTACGAAATATATTTTTGTAACTGGTGGTGTGGTATCGTCTATTGGGAAAGGGATTGTTGCAGCGAGTCTAGGCCGTCTCTTGAAAAATCGTGGTCTCAAAGTAACCATTCAAAAGTTTGACCCTTATATCAATATTGATCCGGGAACTATGAGTCCTTACCAGCACGGGGAAGTTTTTGTGACAGATGACGGAGCTGAGACAGATTTGGACTTGGGTCACTATGAACGTTTCATCGATATCAATCTTAACAAATATTCCAACGTGACAACTGGTAAAATTTATAGTGAAGTTCTTCGTAAGGAACGCCGTGGAGAATACCTTGGGGCAACTGTTCAGGTTATTCCTCATATCACAGATGCTTTAAAAGAAAAAATCAAGCGTGCCGCTCTAACGACCGACTCTGATGTCATTATCACAGAGGTTGGTGGAACTGTTGGGGATATTGAGTCCTTGCCATTCCTAGAGGCCCTTCGCCAGATGAAGGCAGATGTTGGTGCGGATAATGTCATGTACATTCATACAACCTTGCTTCCTTACCTCAAGGCTGCTGGTGAAATGAAAACCAAACCAACCCAACACTCTGTCAAAGAATTACGTGGCTTGGGAATCCAGCCAAATATGTTGGTTATTCGTACAGAAGAGCCAGCTGGTCAAGGAATTAAAAACAAACTAGCCCAGTTCTGTGATGTGGCACCAGAAGCTGTCATCGAATCATTGGATGTTGAGCATCTCTACCAAATTCCACTGAACTTGCAGACACAAGGTATGGACCAAATTGTTTGTGATCATTTGAAATTAGACGCACCAGTAGCGGATATGACAGAATGGTCAGCCATGGTGGATAAGGTCATGAACCTCAAGAAACAAGTTAAAATTTCCCTTGTCGGTAAGTATGTGGAATTGCAAGATGCCTACATTTCTGTGGTTGAAGCCTTGAAACACTCTGGTTATGCCAATGACGCAGAAGTTAAAATCAATTGGATCAATGCCAATGATGTGACAGCAGAGAATGTGGCAGAGCTTTTGTCTGATGCGGACGGAATCATCGTACCAGGTGGTTTTGGCCAGCGTGGTACGGAAGGTAAAATCCAAGCCATTCGCTATGCGCGTGAGAATGATGTTCCAATGTTGGGAGTCTGCTTGGGAATGCAGTTGACATGTATCGAGTTTGCTCGTCACGTTTTGGGTCTTGAAGGTGCCAATTCTGCAGAGCTTGCACCAGAAACAAAATACCCTATCATTGATATCATGCGTGATCAGATTGACGTTGAGGATATGGGGGGAACCCTTCGTTTGGGACTTTATCCATCTAAGTTGAAACGTGGCTCTAAGGCAGCGGCTGCTTATCACAATCAAGAAGTGGTGCAACGCCGTCACCGTCACCGCTATGAGTTTAACAATGCCTTCCGTGAGCAGTTTGAGGCAGCAGGCTTTGTCTTTTCAGGAGTTTCTCCAGACAATCGTTTGGTCGAAATCGTGGAAATTCCTGAAAATAAATTCTTTGTAGCGTGTCAGTATCACCCTGAACTGTCAAGCCGTCCAAATCGTCCAGAAGAACTCTACACTGCCTTTGTCACTGCAGCAGTTGAGAACAGCAATTAGCAAAATCAGAACCTTTGAGAAGAATCTCAGAGGTTTTTTGCATACGATGGATATTGCAGTATATCTGAGGTAGGAGTCCTTTGTATGTGCCTGCTACCCTTGAAATCAATAGCGACTCCCTCTTGCCCTGTGCTAGTGAATGGATTTATCAGTATATTGAAATAAGATGTGAACATCTCTATCAGGAAAGCCAAATCAATTTATAGAAATATTTTAGCAGTCAAGGTGTACTGTTATAGATTCAATACACTATACTTTTTTAATTTAATCCACTATATCTGCAGAATACTCTCTCAGTTTCATTCATCCTAGTCTTACTTAGGAAAAAAGTAAAAAGCCATCCCATTCAGGATAGCTTCTTGGTTCTTAGATTTGTTCTGCAAAAACCTTTTCGGCAAGGTTCATAGCGTGGTCTGATACACGGGTGTAGTGTGAGATGATGTCGATAAAGTTGACCCCAGCTTGTGTTGAACATTCGCCCTTGTTGAGGCGTTTGATGTGGGTTTTTCTGAGAACACGCTCTATGTTATTGATTGCTTCATGACGTTCTACAAGACTGCGTGCTTTTTCAATATCATTGTTTTCCACACTGTACAGAGCATCTTTGATAAAGTCACTAGTTTGACGGTAAACTTCCTCTAATTCTTTCAAGGCGGCATCAGAAAATTCAACATTTTTCCGTTGAAGATAGTCAGTCAGATTGAGTAGAGCCTCCGCGTGGTCTCCAATCCGTTCCAAATCACGGGAGGAATCAAGGATATTGGTGAGCACTTCGCTTTCTTTTTGACTGAGAGCTTCGCTTGAAAGGGCAATGAGATAACGTGTTAATTGCTCATCGATGGTGTTAATGGCTTCTTCGGTTTTATGCCCTTTTTCAGCAACTTTTTCATCCAAGTCAATGATATACTTATAGGAAAGGTCAAAGGCTTTGGCAGCGTAGTTTCCTAAGTGCAAGAGCTCTTTCTTAGCATTTCCGAGAGCGATAGATGGGGCTTGTTTGATGAAATGCTCATCAAGATATAAGGGTTCGTATTTGACAACCTCGTCCTCTCCAGGAATAATCTTGGTTACAAAGTAAGCCAGAGCTCCGATAAATGGAAATTGGACAATGGTGTTGGTAATATTAAAGGTTCCGTGAGCAAAGGCGATGGTCATTTCTGGTGCTAGATTTAGCGTAGATTCAAACCAATGAATCAGGGCTGTAAAAGGAACTAGAAAAATAACGCAGACGACTGTTCCGATAACGTTGAAGGCAACATGAGCTCCTGCTACCCGTTTAGCTGCAATATTAGCACCTAAAGAGGCAATGATGGCTGTAATGGTTGTCCCGATATTGTCACCAAATAGAACTGGCAAAGCTCCTTGCAGGTCAATGAGATTGCTGGCGTAGAGGTTTTGTAAAATCCCGATGGTAGCCGAGGAAGCTTGAATCAGTAAGGTCAAGCCAGTACCGACAAAGACACCCAAAACAGGATTCTTACTTAGCTCAATCATATAGTCCTTAAAGACCTGTAAATCTTTGAGTGGAGCCATTGCACCGCTCATGAGATTGAGGGCAAAAAAGATACCACCGACACCAAAGAGGATGCGTCCGATATTATTGACTGTCCGATTTTTCGTAAAAAAGAGACAGACAGCACCGATAAAGAGCATAGGCAGGGCATAGTCACCTAGTTTAAATCCAATAAGAAAGGATGTGACTGTTGTCCCAATATTAGCTCCCATGACAATCCCGATAGCCTGACGTAAGGTTAGGAGACCGGCACTGACCAGGCCGACTGTGATAACTGTTACACCAGAACTAGACTGAATTAGAGCAGTCATCCCAATACCAACCAGAACTCCAAAGAAAGGATTACTAGTATATTTGTCAATGTAAAAACGAAGGCGATCTCCAGCAGCTTGTTGCAAACCGTCTCCCATGGTCTTGATACTATATAAGAATAGTCCCAGACCACCTAAAAAGTGAAATAAAATTTCCTGCCAATTAATGGACATTTCTTTTTCCTCCGAAAAATAATAACGGAATATCTCCTATTCTATTTTAAAGGATAAAAGTAAATCTAACAAGTGTTAAGCTAAGATTTTAGAAAGAAAATTCGTGAGAAAAAGTAAAAATAATAGACTCTAGCATGGCATGAAGATTAAATATCGAAAAATCTTGTGAAATCTTTCCTTATATTTCCAAAGTGTGATATAATAGTTTCGAATAAAATAAATAAAGGGGTTTTTGTAACATGGCAAAACTTACTGTTAAAGACGTTGACTTGAAAGGTAAAAAAGTCCTCGTTCGTGTTGACTTCAACGTACCATTGAAAGATGGCGTAATCACTAACGACAACCGTATCACAGCAGCTCTTCCAACTATTAAATACATCATCGAACAAGGTGGACGTGCAATTCTTTTCTCTCACCTTGGACGTGTGAAAGAAGAAGCTGATAAAGCTGGTAAATCACTTGCTCCTGTAGCAGCTGACTTGGCAGCAAAACTTGGTCAAGATGTTGTTTTCCCAGGTGTCACTCGTGGTGCTGAATTGGAAGCAGCAATCAACGCTCTTGAAGATGGACAAGTTCTTTTGGTTGAAAACACTCGTTACGAAGATGTTGACGGCAAAAAAGAATCTAAAAATGATCCTGAACTTGGTAAATACTGGGCATCACTTGGAGATGGTATCTTCGTAAACGATGCATTCGGTACAGCTCATCGTGCACACGCATCTAACGTTGGTATTTCAGCAAACGTTGAAAAAGCAGTTGCTGGTTTCCTTCTTGAAAACGAAATTGCCTACATCCAAGAAGCAGTTGAAACTCCAGAACGTCCATTCGTAGCTATCCTTGGTGGTTCAAAAGTATCTGACAAGATTGGTGTTATCGAAAACTTGCTTGAAAAAGCTGATAAAGTCCTTATCGGTGGTGGTATGACTTACACATTCTACAAAGCACAAGGTATCGAAATCGGTAACTCACTTGTAGAAGAAGACAAATTGGATGTTGCGAAAGCTCTTCTTGAAAAAGCAAACGGAAAATTGATCTTACCAGTTGACTCTAAAGAAGCTAACGCATTTGCTGGTTACACTGAAGTGCGTGACACTGAAGGTGAAGCAGTTTCTGAAGGCTTCCTTGGTCTTGACATCGGTCCAAAATCTATCGCTAAATTTGACGAAGCTTTGACTGGTGCCAAAACAGTTGTATGGAACGGACCTATGGGTGTATTTGAAAACCCAGACTTCCAAGCTGGTACAATCGGTGTGATGGACGCTATCGTGAAACAACCAGGCGTTAAATCAATCATCGGTGGTGGTGATTCAGCTGCCGCAGCAATCAACCTTGGACGTGCAGACAAGTTCTCATGGATCTCTACTGGTGGTGGAGCATCAATGGAACTTCTTGAAGGTAAAGTATTGCCAGGTTTGGCTGCACTTACAGAAAAATAATTTCAGCCCGTTAGTCTCTACAAAATCCTGATTTTGTAGAAAAAGGGGCTCTTTGTCAACTGTAGTGGGTTGAAGAAAAGCTAAGATCTAGAAAGGACGAAATTCGTCCTTTCTTTTTTGATGTTGAGAGCGATAAAAATCCTTTTTTTGAAGTTTTCAAAGTTCCGAAATCCAAAGGCATTTCGTTTGATAAGTTTGATGAGATTATTAGTTGCTTCTAATTTGGCATTAGAATAAGGTAGTTGAAGGGCATTGACAATCTTTTCTTTATCCTTGAGGAAGGTTTTAAAGACAGTCTGAAAAAGAGGATGAATCTGTTTAAGATTGTCCTCAATGAGTCCGAAAAATTTGTCTGGCTCCTTGTTCTGAAAGTGAAAGAGTAAGAGTTGATAGACATTGTAGTGGTGTTTCAAGTCTTCTGAATAGCTCAAAAGCTTATCTAGAATTTCTTTATTCGTCAAGTGCATACGAAAAGTAGGGCGATAAAATCGTTTATCACTCAATTTACGACTATCCTGTTGAATGAGTTTCCAGTAGCGTTTAATAGCCTTATATTCATGGGATTTTCGCTCAAATTGATTCATGATTTGAACACGGACACGACTTATAGCACGGCTTAAGTGTTGCACAATATGAAAACGATCTAGAACAATTTTAGCACATGGAAAAAGCTGTTTAGCCAAGTCATAATAAGGACTAAACATATCCATCGTAATGATTTTCACCTGACAACGAACGACTCTATCGTAGCGCAGAAAGTGATTTCGTATGATAGCCTGTGTTCTGCCTTCAAGAACAGTGATGATGTTGAGATTATCAAAATCTTGTGCAATGAAACTCATCTTTCCCTTAGTGAAGGCATACTCGTCCCAGGACATAATCTTAGGAAGACTAGAAAAATCAGGCTTAAAACGGAAGTCATTAAGCTTGCGAATGACAGTTGAAGTTGAAATAGCCAGTTGATGAGCGATATCGGTCATAGAAGTCTTTTCAATCAACTTTTGCGCAATTTTTTGGTTGATAATACGAGGGATTTGGTGATTCTTCTTGACGAGAGGGGTCTCTGAGACCATTATTTTAGAGCAATGATAGCACTTAAATCGACGCTTTTTAAGAAGTATTCTAGTAGGCATACCAGTCGTTTCGAGGTAAGGAATTTTAGACGGTTTTTGAAAGTCATATTTCTTCATTTGACTTTCGCAATCAGGACAAGAGGGGGCCTCATAATCCAGTTTAGCGATAATTTCCTTGTGTGTATCCCTATTGATGATATCCATAAATTGGATATTAGGGTCTTTGATATCGAGCAGTTTTGTGATAAAATGTAATTGTTCCATATGAATCTTTCTAATGAGTTGTTTGGTCGCTTTTCATTATAGATCTTATGGGACTTTTTTTCTATACAAAAATAGGCTCCATAATATCTATAGAGGATTTACCCACTACAAATATTATAGAGCCGAAAAAGGAAGAAAACTGAAACGTTAACAAAAAGGTGGCTATGTCACCTTTTTGTGTTAGTGTAGGTATTTGTGACGCGGTGGTGGGGCATCAATGGAGCTTCTTGAAGGTAATACTCTTCGAAAATCTCTTCAAACCACGTCAACGTCGCCTTGCCGTACTCAAGTACAGCCTGCGGCTAGTTTCCTAGTTTGTTCTTTGATTTTCATTGAGTATAAAGTTCTTCCAGGACTTGCAGCCTTGACAGAAAAATAAGATTAACTAAATGAATCAAAGAAGAGAGGGATGAAAGTTCCTCTTTTCTTTTGCTCAAAATAAAAACGCTTCCTCTCAACTATTCCTCATAAAATCACCCAAATTATGATAAAATGGAAATAGAAAGTTGAGATTATGAGTTATTTTAAAAAATATAAATTCGATAAATCCCAGTTTAAACTTGGTATGCGAACTTTTAAAACAGGTATTGCTGTTTTCCTAGTTCTCTTGATTTTTGGCTTTTTTGGTTGGAAAGGTCTTCAAATTGGTGCTTTGACAGCTGTTTTTAGCTTGAGGGAGAGTTTTGATAAGAGTGTCCATTTTGGGACTTCGCGTATTCTAGGAAATAGTATCGGTGGCCTCTATGCCTTGGTTTTCTTCCTAATAAATAGTTTTTTCCACGAAGCCTTTTGGGTAACCTTGGTTGTTGTTCCGATTTGTACCATGTTAACCATTATGACAAATGTAGCCATGAATAACAAAGCAGGGGTTATTGGTGGTGTAGCGGCTATGTTAATCATTACCCTGTCAATTCCGAGTGGTGAGACGATTTTGTACGTGTTTGCGCGTGTATTTGAAACTTTCATGGGAGTTTTTGTCGCAATTCTCGTAAATTACGATATTGATCGCATTCGGCTCTTTTTAGAGAAAAAAGAAAAATAATGTTACATTTTATAACATTATCAATTGACGTTTGTCTTTTTTTAGACTATAATAGACAGAAAGAAGGAAATTGTAAATGAAGGAAAAAGAATTTCGCCGAAATATGGCTGTTTTTCCTATCGGCAGTGTTATGAAGTTGACCGATCTATCGGCGCGTCAGATTCGTTATTATGAAGATCAAGAGTTGATTAAGCCTGATCGAAACGAAGGGAACCGTCGCATGTATTCCTTGAATGACATGGATCGTCTGCTTGAAATCAAAGATTACATCTCTGAAGGTTATAATATCGCTGCCATTAAGAAAAAATATGCTGAACGTGAAGCGAAATCCAAGAAAGCGGTGAGTCAGACTGAGGTGCGCCGTGCACTTCACAATGAACTCCTCCAACAGGGTCGCTTTGCTTCAGTACAGTCACCTTTTGGTCGCGGTTAGGCAACCGCAAGTAGTCATACATTAAGGAGAAAACTCATGCCAATCACAGCTGCAGATATTCGTCGTGAAGTCAAGGAAAAAAATGTTACCTTTATTCGTCTCATGTTTTCAGATATTTTGGGAACCATGAAAAACGTCGAAATTCCTGCTACAGATGAACAGTTAGATAAAGTCTTGTCAAATAAGGCTATGTTTGATGGATCTTCTATTGAAGGTTTTGTACGTATCAATGAGTCAGATATGTACTTGTACCCTGACTTGGATACATGGACAGTCTTCCCTTGGGGAGATGAAAATGGAAGTGTTGCAGGTTTGATCTGTGATGTCTATACAACAGAAGGTGAACCATTTGCAGGTGACCCTCGTGGCAATTTGAAACGAGCTCTTCGTCACATGGAAGAAGTAGGATTCAAATCCTTCAACCTTGGACCAGAGCCAGAATTCTTCCTATTTAAACTGGATGAAAATGGGGACCCAACACTTGAAGTAAATGACAAGGGTGGCTACTTTGATTTGGCACCTACTGACCTTGCGGACAATACACGTCGTGAGATTGTGAATGTCTTGACCAAAATGGGATTTGAAGTAGAAGCGAGTCACCACGAGGTTGCGGTTGGACAACACGAGATTGACTTTAAGTACGATGAAGTTCTCTGTGCTTGTGATAAGATTCAAATCTTTAAACTTGTTGTTAAAACCATTGCTCGCAAACACGGACTTTACGCAACCTTTATGGCCAAACCAAAATTTGGTATTGCTGGATCAGGTATGCACTGTAATATGTCCTTGTTTGATGAAGAAGGAAACAATGCCTTCTTTGATCCAAATGATCCAAAAGGAATGCAGTTGTCAGAAACTGCCTACCATTTCCTTGGCGGTTTGATCAAGCATGCCTACAACTATACTGCCATCATGAACCCAACAGTTAACTCATACAAACGTTTGGTTCCTGGTTATGAAGCACCTGTTTACATTGCTTGGGCTGGTCGTAACCGTTCGCCACTTGTGCGCGTACCTGCTTCACGTGGCATGGGAACTCGTCTTGAGTTGCGTTCAGTGGATCCGATGGCAAACCCATACATCGCTATGGCTGTTCTTTTGGAGGTTGGTTTGCATGGTATTGAAAACAAAATCGAAGCACCAGCTCCTATCGAAGAAAATATCTACATCATGACAGCAGAAGAACGCAAGGAAGCTGGTATTACAGACCTTCCATCAACCCTTCACAACGCTTTGAAAGCTTTGACAGAAGATGAGGTTGTCAGAGCAGCTCTTGGAGAACATATCTATACTAGTTTCCTTGAAGCCAAGCGAATCGAATGGGCTAGCTATGCAACCTTCGTTTCACAATGGGAAATTGATAACTATTTAGACCTTTACTAATCATAGACGAAAGATTGCCTGAGGGCGGTCTTTTTTTCTTGTGTTTTATATCGAGGTGTGATATATTTTATATAACGAAGTGCGATATATCGAACTGAATAGGAGGTGGCTATAAATGGAATTAACAGATAAGATTCGTCGAGTTTATCTTCCCATGACGGAAACAGGTTTTTATATCTTGTTCTGTCTGCAAAAGGAAGGTCATGGTTATAGCATTACGCAAAAGGTCAAGGAGATGACAGATTCTCAAGTTTCGATTAGTCCTGGGACTATGTATGGAACCTTGTCAAAGATGGAAAAGGATGGTTTGATTTCCTTTGTCCGAGAAGAGGAAAAACGGAAAATCTATCAAATCACAGACTTGGGACGAAAAGTCTTAGATATTGAATTGAAACGTATTGAACGGCTCTATAGAAACAGTCGGGAGGAAGGATGATGGAAAAGAAAATTGTTTATCGAATTGCTACCATTGCGGATTATGATAGAGAGGCTTTATATCTTAGAAAAATGCATGCTGAGGGCTGGAAGCTCAAGGAAGTAACCTACTCTAACTTAGTAGTTGCGGTTAAGTATACTTTTGAAAAGTGCCAACCGGAGCAGGTGTCTTATCAGTTGGACTTCTATCCTATGAAAAAATCTGATAGAGCCACCTATTTACAATTGTTTAAAGACTGTGGCTGGGAGCATATTACAGACTTTAATGGGTTTTCCTACTTTAGAAAGCTTCATTCTGGAATTGAGTCGGATGCTTCCTATTTTGCTTCTCTTTTTAGCTCTACTACCGGTTTTCTCAAAGTTTGTCACTGGAGGTAGTTCTTTCAGTTGGGAAATGTTTTTGATTGTTATAATAGATGGTGTTTTATTGATAGTTCATGCGATTCAGATTTCTTATATTTTTTAGAGATTGGGTCAAAAGTGGAAAGAATTATCTAATAAATAACGCCAGGCATGTTTTCTAATTTTGGGGTAAGACAATGAATAGCAGAGTAGAATTTCGGATTTTTACCATTGTTGATTTGGACAAGGAAGAAGAATATTTACATGAGATGCATTTGAAGGGTTGGAGATATAGAACGAGTCGTTTTGGTTTGTTCTATTTTGACCAATGTCAACCAGACGATGTCATCTACTGTATCTATGATTCTAGATTTCTTAAAAAATATAAGCATGAACTGCAAGATTTTAGAAATAGAGGTTGGGAATTGATAGAAAGAGGTTTTTGTTCGATTCTTCGTAAATCGTCTTCTAATTTACTTCCAGAGGATCAAGTCTATATGAGTAAGGGGCTCAGATGGGAAGTTATGCGATATAGATTTCGTTCATGTACAGTTGCTTTCTCAGGCGGTCTTGTTGTTTGTATGAGTTTGTTTCGAGAAGAACTGTCGCAATCTTTCTTTGTCATTTTTGCTCTATATTCCTTTATGATTTCTTATCTAATCCATAGTTTTTTCAGACTTAAAAGGAAATACCAAGTAGATGGGAGGTAGGGTTCTAGGTCTTTAGACTGATTTTTAGCACTCTTGATAAAAGAGTGCTAATTTTTTGAGTTTTTGTCTTGACATTCTCTTTTAAGGGTGTATAATAGAATCATAAGTTAGCACTTGAGTGTGTCGAGTGCTAATCGATCAGACAGAGAGGAGTGATGAGGTGGTTACAGAGCGTCAGCAGGATATTCTAAATCTGATTATTGACATCTTTACCAAAACGCACGAACCTGTCGGATCCAAAGCCTTGCAAGAGTCTATTAACTCTAGCAGTGCAACCATTCGTAATGACATGGCGGCTCTAGAAAAGCAAGGTTTGCTTGAGAAGGCTCATACTTCAAGTGGTCGGATGCCAAGTGTTGCTGGTTTTCAGTACTATGTAAAACACTCACTGGATTTTGACCGACTGGCTGAAAATGAGGTTTACGAGATTGTCAAAGCCTTTGATCAGGAATTCTTCAAGCTAGAAGATATTCTGCAAGAAGCTGCTAATCTACTGACAGACCTGAGTGGCTGTACGGTAGTAGCACTGGACGTTGAGCCGAGCAGACAACGATTGACAGCCTTTGATATCGTTGTTTTGGGGCAACATACAGCCTTGGCGGTATTCACCCTAGACGAGTCTCGAACGGTTACCAGTCAATTTCTGATTCCAAGGAACTTCTTGCAGGAGGATTTGCTGAAACTGAAGAACATTATTCAGGAACGTTTTCTCGGCCACACCGTGCTAGATATTCACTACAAGATTCGGACGGAGATTCCGCAGATTATCCAGCGTTACTTTACAACAACGGACAATGTTATCGATCTCTTTGAACATATCTTTAAGGAAATGTTCAACGAAAACATTGTGGTGGCGGGCAAGGTTAATCTCTTGAATTTTGCCAATCTAGCAGCCTATCAGTTCTTTGATCAACCGCAAAAGGTGGCTCTGGAGATTCGTGAGGGTTTGCATGAAGATCAGATGCAAAATGTTCGTGTTGCGGACAGTCAAGAGTCCTGTCTAGCTGACCTAGCGGTGATTAGTAGCAAGTTCCTCATTCCTTATCGGGGAGTTGGAATTCTAGCCATTATCGGTCCAGTCAATCTGGATTACCAACAGCTAATCAACCAAGTCAATGTGGTCAACCGTGTTTTGACCATGAAGTTGACAGATTTTTACCGCTACCTTAGTAGTAATCATTACGAAGTACATTAAGATTGAAATCATTAAAGGAGGCGAAAATGGTCCAAGATATAAAAAATGAAGAAGTAGAAGAAGTTCAAGAAGAGGAAGTTGTGGAAACAACTGAAGAAACGACTCCTGAGAAGTCTGAGTTGGACTTGGCAAATGAACGTGCAGATGAGTTCGAAAATAAATACCTTCGCGCTCATGCAGAAATGCAAAATATCCAACGCCGTGCCAATGAAGAGCGTCAAAACTTGCAACATTATCGTAGCCAGGACTTGGCAAAAGCGATTCTCCCTTCTTTGGATAACCTTGAGCGTGCACTCGCGGTTGAAGGATTGACAGACGATGTCAAAAAAGGATTGGAGATGGTGCAAGAAAGCTTGATTCACGCTTTGAAAGAAGAAGGAATCGAAGAAATCGCAGCTGACGGTGAATTTGACCATAACTACCATATGGCCATCCAAACTCTCCCAGCAGACGATGAACATCCAGCAGATACCATCGCCCAAGTTTTCCAAAAAGGCTACAAACTCCATGACCGCATCCTACGCCCAGCAATGGTAGTGGTGTACAACTAGGCAATTCTGACGGCAGCTAAAGCAACTCGTCAGAAAACGGCAATCGCTATGGCGTTTGCCTAGCCTCCTTACTAACTCGTCGTCGAAATAAAATCGATTTCGACTCCTCGTGTCGCAATTTACATAATAGAAAACTTGTCCGAAACGACAATAAACTATGAAGAAAGATAAGAGGCAAGCCGGAGGCTTGCAAGGAAGATATTTCCTACCGTGGTGAAAGTTTCAGTAGCAAAAGCTACTGAAACAGGGGATTTTTGAGACAATAGGCTCAAAAATAAGTGATGAAATCCCGTAGGGAGTTGCTCACGTCCCCACCACTTAAGGGAAATATCAAAAAGAAAAAAAGATAAATTTAAGGAGAAAAACACATGTCTAAAATTATCGGTATTGACTTAGGTACAACAAACTCAGCAGTAGCAGTTCTTGAAGGAACTGAAAGCAAAATCATCGCAAATCCAGAAGGAAACCGCACAACTCCATCTGTAGTCTCATTCAAAAACGGCGAAATCATCGTTGGTGACGCTGCGAAACGTCAAGCAGTTACAAATCCAGATACAGTTATCTCTATCAAATCTAAGATGGGAACTTCTGAAAAAGTTTCTGCAAACGGAAAAGAATACACTCCACAAGAAATCTCAGCTATGATTCTTCAATACTTGAAAGGTTATGCTGAAGACTATCTTGGTGAAAAAGTAACCAAAGCAGTTATCACAGTTCCTGCTTACTTCAACGACGCTCAACGTCAAGCAACAAAAGACGCTGGTAAAATCGCTGGTCTTGAAGTAGAACGTATTGTCAACGAACCAACTGCAGCCGCTCTTGCTTACGGTTTGGACAAGACTGACAAAGAAGAAAAAATCTTGGTATTTGACCTTGGTGGTGGTACATTCGACGTCTCTATCCTTGAATTGGGTGACGGCGTCTTCGATGTATTGTCAACTGCAGGGGACAACAAACTTGGTGGTGATGACTTTGACCAAAAAATCATCGACCACTTGGTAGCAGAATTCAAAAAAGAAAACGGTATTGACTTGTCTACTGACAAGATGGCAATGCAACGTTTGAAAGATGCAGCTGAAAAAGCGAAGAAAGACCTTTCTGGTGTAACTTCAACTCAAATCAGCTTGCCATTTATCACTGCTGGTGAGGCTGGACCTCTTCACTTGGAAATGACTTTGACTCGTGCGAAATTTGACGATTTGACTCGTGACCTTGTAGAACGTACAAAAGTTCCAGTTCGTCAAGCCCTTTCAGATGCAGGTTTGAGCTTGTCAGAAATCGACGAAGTTATCCTTGTTGGTGGTTCAACTCGTATCCCAGCCGTTGTCGAAGCTGTTAAGGCTGAAACTGGTAAAGAACCAAACAAATCAGTAAACCCTGACGAAGTAGTTGCTATGGGTGCTGCTATCCAAGGTGGTGTGATTACTGGTGATGTCAAAGACGTTGTCCTTCTTGACGTAACACCATTGTCACTTGGTATCGAAACAATGGGTGGAGTATTTACAAAACTCATCGATCGCAACACTACTATTCCAACATCTAAATCACAAGTCTTCTCAACAGCAGCAGACAACCAACCAGCCGTTGATATCCACGTTCTTCAAGGTGAACGCCCAATGGCAGCAGATAACAAGACTCTTGGACGTTTCCAATTGACAGACATCCCAGCTGCACCTCGTGGAATTCCTCAAATCGAAGTAACATTTGACATCGACAAGAACGGTATCGTGTCTGTTAAGGCTAAAGATCTTGGAACTCAAAAAGAACAAACAATTGTTATCCAATCGAACTCAGGTTTGACAGACGAAGAAATCGACCGCATGATGAAAGATGCCGAAGCTAACGCTGAAGCAGATAAGAAACGTAAAGAAGAAGTTGACCTTCGTAACGAAGTAGACCAAGCTATCTTCGCAACTGAAAAGACTATCAAGGAAACTGAAGGCAAAGGTTTCGACGCAGAACGTGACGCTGCCCAAGCTGCCCTTGATGATCTTAAGAAAGCTCAAGAAGACAACAACTTGGACGACATGAAAGCAAAACTTGAAGCATTGAACGAAAAAGCCCAAGGACTTGCTGTGAAACTCTACGAACAAGCCGCAGCAGCTCAACAAGCTCAAGCAGGAGCAGAAGGCGCACAAGCAACAGGAGACGCAGGTGATGACGTCGTAGACGGAGAGTTTACTGAAAAGTAAGATGAAAGTATTAACAGAAGAGTATCTAAAAAGTACAAGAAAAGTTTATAATGATTTTTGTGATAAAGCTGATAGTTATGAATCTGCAAAAGATTTTATAGATAATATTCCAGCAGTATATTTGGCTAGATATAGAGAAATTATATTAGCTGAACATGAGAGTTGTGTCAAAAATGATGAAGCGGTAAGGAATTTTGTTACTTCAGTATTGTTGTCTGCATTTGTATCGGCGCTGGTATCAGCTATGATATCATTAGAAATACAAACATATAAATTTGTAATACCGTTCATAATTGGTATGATTTGGACAGTAGTTGTATTTCTTATGATCAATTGGAATTATATAGCAGATACTAAGAAGAGACAAAAATATATAAATATTTGTGTGCTTATTGGATATTTAAAATCAAAATAAATTTGATTTAAGTTACTTCACTCATCCACAGAGGTTGCAACCCAGCCTCTGTTTTTCGATAAAAAGGGACGGAACCTGATTTATTTGGGGTTTGTCTCATCAATATGAAATACAGGAATTGAACCCGGACTAAATCGAGGTTTGATTCAAAATATAAATAGAAAGGAACAAATGTGTTCGTAACTGAACACGGGTTCCCAAATTTCTTACTAAATATAACAGAAAGGAATTGAACCCGACCT
This sequence comes from Streptococcus sp. 1453, assembly GCF_013276955.1. Lineage (NCBI taxonomy): Bacteria > Bacillati > Bacillota > Bacilli > Lactobacillales > Streptococcaceae > Streptococcus > Streptococcus sp. 1453. The sequence continues at coordinate 79,869 of NZ_VMLZ01000005.1, read as the reverse complement.
AAATTCTTGGAAAAAAGATAAATCTGTCGAGGAGCATCGCTCCAGCGTCAGATTTCCTATTTTTCAGTCGAATTTTACGGTCTTGGTATCTTGTATGAACAATACTGAATTTTATGATCGTCTGGGGGTGTCAAAAAACGCTTCGGCAGACGAGATCAAAAAGGCTTATCGTAAGCTTTCGAAAAAATATCACCCAGATATCAATAAGGAGCCTGGTGCTGAGGAAAAGTACAAGGAAGTTCAAGAAGCCTATGAGACTTTGAGTGACGACCAAAAACGGGCTGCCTATGACCAATATGGTGCTGCAGGCGCCAATGGTGGATTTGGAGGCTTCGGTGGTGGAGCTGGCGGTTTCAATGGGGCAGGTGGCTTCGGTGGTTTTGAGGACATTTTCTCAAGTTTCTTCGGCGGAGGCGGTGCTTCACGCAATCCAAATGCTCCTCGTCAAGGAGATGACCTCCAGTATCGTGTGAACTTGACCTTTGAAGAAGCTATTTTCGGAGCTGAAAAAGAAGTTAAATACAACCGTGAAGCAAGCTGTCGTACATGTAATGGCTCAGGTGCTAAGCCAGGAACCAGTCCAGTCACTTGTGGACGCTGTCATGGTGCTGGTGTCATTAACGTCGATACGCAGACTCCGCTTGGTATGATGCGTCGCCAAGTAACCTGTGATGTCTGTCATGGTCGCGGAAAAGAAATCAAAGATCCATGTACAACATGTCACGGAACAGGGCATGAAAAACAAGCTCATAGCGTACATGTCAAAATTCCTGCTGGTGTGGAAACTGGTCAACAAATTCGCCTAGCTGGTCAAGGTGAAGCGGGATTTAACGGTGGACCTTATGGTGACTTGTACGTGGTTGTTTCTGTGGAAGCCAGCGATAAGTTTGAACGTGAAGGAACTACTATCTTCTACAATCTCAACCTCAACTTTGTCCAAGCAGCTCTTGGTGACACAGTAGATATTCCAACTGTTCACGGTGATGTTGAATTGGTTATCCCAGAGGGAACTCAGACTGGTAAGAAATTCCGCCTACGTGGCAAAGGAGCTCCGAGTCTTCGTGGTGGTGCAGTTGGTGACCAATATGTTACCGTTAATGTCGTAACACCAACAGGCTTGAACGATCGTCAAAAAGCAGCCTTGAAAGAATTTGCAGCTGCTGGTGATTTAAAAGTCAATCCAAAGAAAAAGGGCTTCTTTGACCATATTAAAGATGCCTTTGAAGGAGAATAAAAGTAAAAAGAGCCGTTGGGCTCTTTTTTGTTTATAGATTTTTTAAGACTTTCCTTAAGTAATGACGGACGGTAGCGACCTTCTTCGAAGTTCCATACCTAAACTTTGAGCCTAGGTCTCAAAGTTTCCGAACACCTTAAACCAAGCTGTTTCAGGTGTTTTCATTACTGCGGAAAGCCTGAGAAAGTCTTCGATTTAGTTATGAAACGGTGAATAATACTCTTCAAAAATCTCTTCAAACTACGTCAGCGTCGCCTTGTCTACAACCTCAAAACCGTGTTTTGAGCAGCCTGCGCCTAGCTTTCTAGTTTGCTCTTTGATTTTTATTGAGTATGAGTTGCCTAAATTATGATGTATAGTTGATGGGATATAACTTGTTTACGTTTTAAAAAGAGCCGTCGGCTCTTTTTACTTATCTTCGATTTCCTGTGTTTCTTTGATCACAGCTAGTCTAGTCTGGATATCTTTTTCTAAGACTTTAAATTTGTAAGTCAGGTCTTCTTGGTATTCCTTGATGAGTTCTTTTTGCTGGTCGATGATTTGCAGGCTGTTTTGGATAATATCCACATCATCCTTGATAGCTTGAACGCGGTCAGTGGTATTCAAGACTTCATCTGTGATGGTTTGGCGATTTTTTGTGACCAGATAACTTCCGGCTGCAGCTCCTGCAAATAGCAGTAGATTAGATAATTTCATGGCAACTCCTTAGGCATTTTTGATGGTTTCAGCGACTTGAGCGAGTTTGTCAAAGTCTGGTTCGTGGGCGATAAAATCAATCTTGAGGTCATCGTTCGCACTGTAGCGAGGTACGAGGTGAACGTGGGTATGAAAGACTGTTTGCCCTGCGACTTCTTCACAGTTGGCAATGATATTCATACCAGCGGCCTTAGTAGCTTTCATGACTTTTTGAGCCACTTTTGGCACTTGGGCAAAGAGTTGGCTGGCGCTAGTAGCGTCCATTTCCAAAAGATTGCGATAGTGTTCCTTTGGTACGACCAAGGTGTGTCCTGGTGTCACTTGAGAAATATCCAGAAAGGCAAGAACCTGCTCATCTTCATATACTTTTGAAGCAGGAATTTCCCCTGCGATGATTTTACAAAAAATGCAATCTGACATAAAATCTACCTCTACTGTATTGAATTTTGATATAATATAGCTACATTATACCAGATTTGGAGAAAATATGTTAGAAATTAAAAACCTGACAGGTGGCTATGTTCATGTCCCTGTCCTGAAAGATGTGTCTTTTACTGTTGAAAGTGGGCAGCTGGTCGGTTTGATTGGTCTCAATGGTGCTGGGAAATCAACGACGATCAATGAGATTATCGGTCTCTTGACACCTTATAGTGGCTCCATCAATATCAATGGCCTGACCCTGCAAGAAGATGCGACAAGTTACCGCAAGCAAATTGGCTACATTCCTGAGACACCTAGCTTGTATGAGGAATTGACCCTCAGAGAGCATATCGAAACGGTTGCTATGGCTTATAGTATTGAGCAAAAGGTGGCTTTTGAGCGAGTAGAACCTTTGTTAAAAATGTTCCGTCTGGATCAGAAATTAGATTGGTTCCCTGTTCATTTTTCAAAAGGGATGAAGCAGAAAGTCATGATTATTTGTGCTTTTGTGGTGGATCCGAGTCTTTTTATCGTGGATGAGCCTTTCCTTGGTCTTGATCCATTGGCGATTGCGGACTTGATTCAGCTTTTGGAAGTGGAAAAGCAAAAGGGCAAGTCTATTCTCATGAGTACTCACGTGCTGGATTCAGCGGAAAAGATGTGTGATGCCTTTGTCATTCTTCACAAGGGAGAGGTGCGTGCCAAAGGCAATCTCCTGCAACTGCGCGAAGCCTTTGATATGCCTGAGGCTAGTTTGAATGATATTTACTTGGCTCTGACCAAAGAGGAGGAGCTATGAAAGACTTGTTTTTAAAGAGAAAGCAGGCTTTTCGTAAGGAGTGTGTCGGTTATCTGCGCTATGTTCTCAATGACCACTTTGTCTTGTTCCTGCTTGTCCTGCTGGGCTTTCTAGCCTACCAGTACAGTCAACTCTTGCAACATTTTCCTGAAAATCATTGGCCTATCCTTTTATTTGTAGGAATTACCTCTGTTTTACTTTTGCTTTGGGGAGGAATTGCCACCTATATGGAGGCTCCAGACAAGCTCTTTCTCTTGGTCGGAGAAGAGGAAATCAAACTCTATCTCAAGCGTCAAACTGGCGTTTCCCTAGTCTTTTGGCTCTTTGTCCAGACCCTTTTCTTGCTTTTATTTGCGCCCTTATTTTTAGCCATGGGTTATGGCTTGCCTGTTTTTCTGGTCTATGTACTTTTAGTGGGGGTAGGTAAATATTTCCTCTTTCGTCAAAAGGCCAGCAAATTTTTCACTGAAACTGGACTGGACTGGGACTATGTTATTTCTCAAGAAAGCAAGCGCAAGCAAGTCTTGCTTCGTTTCTTTGCCCTCTTTACGCAGGTAAAGGGAATTTCAAACAGCGTCAAGCGCCGTGCTTATCTGGATTTTATCCTAAAGACTGTTCAGAAGGTGCCTGGAAAGATTTGGCAAAATCTCTATCTGCGTTCTTATCTGCGAAATGGAGACCTCTTTGCGCTCAGTCTCCGTCTGCTCTTGCTTTCTTTGCTGGCGCAGGTCTTTATCGAGCAAGCTTGGATTGCGACAGCAGTGGTGGTTCTCTTTAACTACCTCTTGCTCTTCCAGTTACTGGCCCTCTATCATGCCTTTGACTACCAGTATTTGACCCAACTTTTTCCACTGAACAAGGGGCAAAAGGAAAAAGGCTTACAGGTTGTAGTCCGAGGATTGACCAGTTTTGTTTTACTTGTGGAATTAGTTGTTGGGTTGATTACCTTCCAAGAAAAACTGGCCCTTCTAGCCTTACTGGGAGCTGGTTTGGTTTTACTAGTCTTGTACTTACCTTATCAGGTAAAACGTCAGATGCAGGACTAAAACTTGCTTATATGATATTAAAAAAGAAGTTGAGTTCAGTTTGTCTCAACTTCTTTTATTTTCTACAGGATAATGGTTGGTCCGTAGAGACTCAACTTGGTCTTGACTTGGTCAAAGTGGAAGCGGTCATAGGCCCGCCAAGCGGCGCGAGTAGGAGCATCTGGATCAAGAGCGCTGAGTCCCATAAGAAGACTGGAAGTCTGGTAAAATTTTTCCAGTTCAATCAAGACTCGATTATCCATTGTCTCAGCCTTGGCTAGAAAGCCAAGAATAGAGTTTAATTGCTCCTGGAAGCGGACGTCGTCAGCGGTTGCCTGTTTGCATGCTTGGTAGGCTTTGTTTAAGTCAGTTATCAGTGCCTGAGCAGTTTTAATTGGGTCTGTCATTTACGTGACCTCCTATATAATTTATGTTTTAAGGTAAGGGATTGTGTAAATCTCCTAGTGAGGCACCTATATTATTAGCAACATTGCCAACTATGTTGCCCCAATCAATGATACATTTACCATTATCAAGATTAGCTTTATTATATGAATATCCATTTCTACATAGTACATTATCGCTAATCATATGAAACGGAGAATACCATCCATATGGAATACTACCGCCATTTATATGAGAAAGTTCGATTGATGTTAATTGTTTTGTTTTATTTGACTTGGCCATAATTTTCTCCTTGTTATATTTACGTCAATTGCAATAGAGTATATTTATAGGGTGTTAATCATGGTGGATGTGAATAAATCATATGCACCCCTCCTTTTTTGATGATTTTTAAAGTTGTTGCAAACATAGTCTTTCTATAATCATAGTCTATCACTTTTATCTCCTTTTTCACCATCAAATCTTTAATTGTTCTTGAAATTTCCTGAATGGTACTGTTAAGATTTTATGATAAAATAGTGGTAAGCCCATCATGATGTTGTAGAAAAATAATCCTTTTAGGAGCTTTCAAAGACTGTTTAGGATTGGGTGTGCTTGTGCTAGACCTTTTCTGTTATTCTTTTCTTAGGAGGAGAATCCAATGAAACATATGATTATTCAGACACAGAAAACAGTCTATAAAGTAAACGTCGACGATATCTACTATATCCAAACACATCCAACTAAAGCCCATACCGTACAGATTGTTACAGAAGAAGCTAGCTTTAATATGGTTCAAAATTTAAGTAATCTTGAGAACCAATATGGGGAAACCTTGATGAGATGTCATCGAAATTGTTTGGTTAATCTTGATAAATTAAAATCGATTGATTTTCAAGAAAGAATCCTTTTTCTCGGAGAAGAAGGTCAATACGCTGTCAAGTATGCCAGACGTCGCTATAGAGAAATTCGTCAAAAATGGTTGAAAGAAGGAGAGTAAGAAGATGAGAATATTTGTTTTAGAAGATGATTTTTCCCAACAGACTAGGATTGAAACGACGATTGAGAAACTTTTGAAGGAACATCATATCACTCCCAGCTCTTTTGAGGTCTTTGGTAAGCCAGCTCAACTGCTGGCAGAGGTGCATGAGAAGGGGGCGCATCAGCTATTCTTTTTGGATATTGAGATTCGAAATGAGGAGATGAAGGGGCTGGAAGTGGCTAGAAAGATTCGGGATCGGGATCCTTATGCCCTGATTGTCTTTGTGACGACTCACTCGGAGTTTATGCCCCTGTCCTTTCGCTACCAAGTGTCAGCTTTAGACTATATTGATAAGGCCTTGTCAGCAGAGGAGTTTGAATCTCGTATTGAGACAGCCCTTCTCTATGCCAGTAGTCAAGACAGTAAGAGTCTGGCGGAAGATTGCTTTTATTTTAAATCAAGATTTGCTCAATTCCAGTATCCTTTTAAAGAAGTTTACTATCTCGAAACGTCCCCAAAATCTCATCATGTCATTCTCTATACCGAGACGGACAGACTGGAATTTACAGCGAGTTTAGAGGAGATTCTCAAGCAGGAGCCTCGTCTCCTGCAGTGTCATCGCTCTTTTCTCATCAATCCAGCCAATGTGATACATTTGGATAAGAAAGAAAAACTGCTTTTCTTTCCCAATGGTGGAAGTTGTCTAATCGCGCGTTATAAGGTCAGGGAAGTGTCTGAGGCTATCAATAACTTACACTTAGTGAGGTGATGGAATGGAAATAGTTTGGAAAATAGTTTATACATTTTTGGTATCTGGATTGGAGTTGTTTATATTTTTTAAGGTAGATGGAATTGCTCTCACTTTGGAGCGAGTTTTTAAGTCCTTTCTTTTTAAGATACTGTTGGCAGTTGCTTTTGTAACGATTAGCTATATAGTAGGAAATAATTACCTATCTTATTTTGTGGACCCCTTGTACGGCATCGGCTTATCTTTCTTATTATTAAAAGGGCTTCCTAAAAAACTCCTTTTCTTTTATGGTCTCTTTCCAATGATATTGGTGAATCTCTTTTATAGAGGTCTTTCTTATTTTGTGCTTCCATTTTTGGGACAAGGGCAATTACATGATGATTACTCTTTGATTTGGTTGTGTATAATAATTTTCAATTTCTTCATTTCTCTAGCCTTTTTGAAATGGTTGGATTATGATTTTACTAGTTTGAGAAAGGAGATTCTCGATAAAGCATTTCAAAAGTCCCTTACTAAGATTAACTGGATAATGGGGGCCTACTTTCTAGTCATGGAAAATCTGTCTTACTTTGAATATGCATACGATATCCAATCAAAGACTGTTCGTCATCTTATTCTGGTGTTTTACCTGCTCTTTTTTATGGGGGTTATCAAGAAATTGGATACCTATTTGAAACAAAAACTTCAGAAGAAACTGAACCAAGAGCAGACCTTGCGCTACAGAGATATGGAACGCTATAGTCGGCATATAGAGGAACTTTACAAGGAAGTACGGAGTTTTCGCCATGACTACACCAACCTCTTGACCAGCTTACGTCTGGGCGTTGAAGAGGAGGATATGGAGCAGATAAAAGAGGTCTACGACTCGGTCTTAAAGGATTCTAGTGAAAAATTGCAGGACAATAAATATGACCTTGGACGATTGGTGAATGTTCGGGACCGTGCCCTCAAGAGTCTCCTAGCTGGAAAATTTATAAAAGCTAGAGAAAAGAACATTGTTTTTAATGTTGAAGTTCCTGAGGAGATTCAGGTTGAGGGGATGAGCCTGCTTGATTTTCTAACCATTGTGTCTATCCTTTGTGACAACGCTATTGAAGCGAGTATAGAGGCTAGTCAACCTCATGTTTCAATCGCTTTTTTTAAAAATGGGGCACAGGAGACCTTTATCATTGAAAACTCCATCAAAGAAGAGAGCATCGATATTTCTGAAATCTTCTCCTTTGGAGCAAGTTCTAAAGGGGAGGAAAGAGGAGTTGGTCTCTATACCGTTATGAAAATTGTGGAAAGTTATCCTAATGCTAGTCTCAATACCACCTGTCAAAATCAAGTTTTTCGTCAGATGCTTACTGTGATACATACAGCATGATAAAAAATAAGACCGAGAGTACGTTCTCTTGGTCTTGTTTTTTTATAGTTGTATTGGCTGATGAAATCCTTGTGTGATGTGAAGAGGATATCTACGAATGTTATATAAAAGCTCTTCCCACCATCCTCCACCTGTAATCTGGTTGAGTTCGGTAGTTGTTAGTTCTTGAAATGAAGTTAGGTTTTGTTTCTTATCCATGTTATGATTCTCCTGTTTTATAAGATAATAAATAGTTATAGAGTGTTATCTGAAAATTAATCAGAATGGGTTAAAATTTTATCTTTGAAATAATCAAAATATGTTTTCTTTGCAGTTACACTAGTGACGCGACCTTGTAAGCCATATTGGATGAGTTTACTATCCTCATTAGATAGTTTTGCAAGAGCGCTTAGTTTAAAGAGATTGCCTTGCTCTGTTCTGGTAGGAGTTTGATCAATTGTCTGAAGTTGGCCGATGATGGTGGTGCCGTGATTTCCAATCTTCTCCAGTTTTAATCTTACAGTTTGTCCTTTATCTAGTAGAGGTAGATAGTCAGAAGATACGTAGTAAGTGATTAGTACTTCTCTTGTATCTGTGATGATAGGGAATATTTGAGCAATTTCTGTACCAGTTGGAATTCTATTTTTACCTTCAAATTCGCTGTTCAGATGAATGATACCTTTATTTGGGGCGGTTAAGGTATTGTTTTCTAAGCGCTGTGTCGCTTGATCTAGCTGTACTTTTAATTCTGTTAATTGGTTCTCCATGGTTAGTTGTTGCTGAGAAGCTGTTTGTAAAAATTGAGTACGGAGTACTTCAATTTTGGTTGCTAAACTATTATCATAAGTTGCTACACTTCCGATACCAGCTTGCTGAATTTTGAGGCTTGCGATAGATGATTCAAGACCTGCAATACTTTGATTAATTTGAGATAAAAATGGCTCCTCTGCAGTTCCTTGTGTTTGTCCTTGTGAGGCTACAAGATAACGATTCAAAATTGACTGGTGCGGATTGCCAGTTGGTAAGCGAGCCCTTTTATTTATGATAGCATCTCTCAGCTCTTGATATTCTCCAATTTGTTGTTGAACTTTTGTAATTTCTTGTTCGATGGCTGATGAACTGCTATTGGCAAGATTGGCTTGATTTGAAACTTCGGTGTTAGTCTTTGAGATACCTAGCTCAATATCATGAGCTTGTTTAGTAAAATTCCTAAAGGTATTATGGTAGCCAAACTCATCCTCACTAGAAAAAAGATCAGTCGCTTTTTCTAAGCTTTGTTTCAAAATTCCAAGTCCTTCTTTTTGCTTCTCAAGTCTTTGTAATTGAGTTGCTAAGGCAGTTTTCTGACTTTCTTCCATTGTTTCAGAGTATTTGATGAGTAAGTCCCCTTTTTCAACTACTTGATTTGCCACTAAATGATTAGCAAGGATAGGATTATCACTGGTTGACTGAATAGATGAAATGACACTTGTAGGGGCGATTTCTCCTTGGGAAGTAACAGTAATTTCTTTTGTGGCAACAAGGGAGAAAATCAAGATGAAAGTAAATAGTAATGAAAGAGGTATAATTAACATTGTCGCATAGTTATGGTAACGTCTCTGATAAAACTCGACGCTTCTAAAAAGATTAGGATTCATGACATTCTCCTTATTTATTGAATAGATGATGGTAGAAACCTTGCGCCTGCATTAACTCTTGGTGACTACCAACTTCAATGATTTTCCCCTGGTCAAGAACAATGACACGGTTGGTTCGTTCGGCTATACTGAGACGATGGGCTACAAAGAGAATGGTTTTATCAGTGAGGGACATAAGATTATCTATAACCTTTTTCTCAGTCAAGACATCAAGACCGCTAGTAGCTTCATCTAGTATTAAAACAGGAGCTTTAGTTAAAAGAGCACGAGCGAGGGCTATTCGTTGCTTTTGTCCTCCTGATAGACCAGCTCCATCAGAGAGCTGAGTTTGATAGCCCATAGGCATTCTTTCAATGTCTTGACGGATTTCAGCTAATTCACAAGCTCTTAGAATATCTTCTTGGCTAATCATATTATTACCGCCCAAGGTTAAATTTTCCAAGATAGAGCCATTAAAGATATAGGCTTGTTGGGGTAGGTAATTGATATGGCGGCGCAAAACTTTTTTATCAATGTTTTTAATATCCTGATGATTGATGGAAATATGTCCTTTGTAGGGTTCAAAGAAATTGACAATCATTTTGGCTAAAGTTGTTTTACCAGAACCACTGACTCCAACTAGGCTAACCTTATCTCCTTGTTTAATCGTGAGATTAATATCTGTTAAGGTATCTCGTCCAAAACCATACTTATAAGAAAGGTCATCAAATTCAATATCGCCCATCAAAAAATGTGAATGAACAGGGTTTTCTTGAACTTGAAATTCAGATTCGACTAGATAGACTTCGTTCAAACGGTTATTAGCAACCTTCGCAGATTGGAGTTTGGTTTGGAGGTTGATAATATTTTCCATAGGAGTTGTAAAGTAAGAAAGAAGTGTGTTAAAGGTAATCAACTGACCGATAGAAATTTTACTCGACATGACTAATTGAGCGCCAAACCATAGGATAAGGATATTCAGAACTAATTTTGTTCCCTGCTTTAAACTCGTTTGTAAAATAGAATACTTACTGAGCTTAAAGGATTTTTCCAAATAATCTACAAATTCGCTGTCTATATTTTGATAGCGATTTTCTTCACTCGTGAGCGACTTGATAGTTTCAATCCCGTTGATATCTTCGATAATGGCAGAGCTAACCATAGAATTACTTTGCATGACATCATGGTTCATTTTTTCGAAAGGCTTCATAAAAGAAAAGATGATGAACATGTATATAGGAATGGAAATAAGAGAAAGAAGGAAGAGATTAGGGTTTTGTGCCAGTAAGACTCCCCCTACAAGAATCAGAATGGAAACATCCAGAAAAAGAGATAGAATGGTAGAAGCCAAGGCATCTATAATAGAGTTAGCATCTGTGAACCGTGAAATGATTTCTCCTGTACGACGTGTCGCAAAGAAAGACATAGGAAGTTCAAAAATATGGCGAATATAGGATAAAATCACATCGATACTTAATCTCTGACTCAGAACGGTTAGGAGATAATCTCTGGAGAAGCTCATGACTTGTTGGAGGATATAGGTGATAACCAGACCAACTGAGATGATTCCTAAAGTTGATTTCATCTGATTTGGGATGTATTCATCCAAGATTCCTTGGAGATAATAAGAACCACCGATATTGATAATAGTGATCAATAAGCTTGAGAGAACAATGTAAGCAATGAGAGATTTTTGTTTGAAAATCAGAGGAAGGAAGCTTAGTAGACCATTCTTTTTATCTTTATGGGGTTGATAGCTAGGTTTGGGAGCTAGAAAAATAGCTACTCCAGTCCATTCAGAGAAAAAGCGTTCTTTTGACATTTTGGTGATTTTTACAGAAGGGTCAGGATCACCAATAACCAGATAGTCTTTCTTTGTTTGATAGACAACATAGTAATGTTGGAGTTTTCCTTCTTTGTTAACGTGAACGATAAATGGATAGGGGACATCACTCATGTCAAAGAGCGTTTTATCTGCTTGAACAGGTCTTGTTTCAAAGCCCATTTCATCAGCGGCTTTTACAATGCCAAGAGCAGTCGTTCCTTCTTTATTGGTCTTTGCAAGTTCTCTCAAGTGAGCTAGAGAAAAATCTGAACCATAGAATTTAGCAATCGAGGCTAAGGCAGCAACACCGCAGTCTCTAGCATCTATTTGAGGAACAAATGTACGTTTATAAGAAGTCATTGGCAATTCCTTTCATATAGTAGATAGGTATATTATGCCATAAAAATAAGTTCATATTTTATGAAATCTTGAATAGTCATTGAAACTTCCTGAATGGTAAAAAAGTGATTAGAAATTATCTTTTAAAAAAATTTTAGAGGTGGTTTTAAATAAAAAAGCTAATTTAAGACGTTTCGATGACAATTCAAGATTTGGATGAAAAATTTTAAAAAACAATGATATACTAAACTTGTCAAAGTTGCAACAAGACAAAAATTAAAAATAAAAAAGGAGTATTTATCATGAATACAAAAATGATGGAACAATTTGAGATTATGGATACTGATGTGCTTGCTTGTATTGAAGGTGGCGGTTGGATAAGATGTGGACTTGGTGTGGTTGGAGGGGCAGTGACTACAGGAATTGCTGGTAGCGCCTTAGGAACTGTAACGCTACCTATCATTGGTACTGTATCTGGAGCTACTGTTGGTTTTTGGGGCGGAGCGGCAGCTGGTGCTGCTAAATACTGTTAAAAATAGCTCTTCATTACTAAGCTGAATTTAGTTGGAATGGAGTAAATAATTATGAACAAGAAAAAGATAGTTTCAACTATAGTATTTTTAGTATTTATTATAATGTCAGTGGATAATTTTTTTAGAGACTTAACCCCATTGCTATTCATTTTGAATATTATTGGCCTAACTTGTTTTTTAGTGTTAACATACATTAGCATAAAAGACATGATCTTAAATAGAAGTAATAGAAGTAAATGATGATTTGGTTAGTCCTAGAACCAATCAACTTATGTATATCGGCTTGACAGGTTTTATGTCTATTATCTATTTGTATAGAGGTATCACAGTAGCAGAATCCTATCAACAACTAATCGCTTATATTGGCGCTATTCTCTGCTCAACCATCATGCTTCTGCTCATTTGGGGCTTGAAGTATTATAAAAAGTAGAGCTTAATGAAGTATAAAAGAAAAGGGTAAGTGTTTTCGCAATACTTACCCTTTTATAATGAAGTTTTTGCAATTCAAGATGTTTCGATGACCATTTAAGATTTAGATGAATTTGTAATCTTAAATAAGGTAAGATAAAGATAACAAATGTAAAGGAGTATTCTTATGAAGAAACAAAATATAAAATCGCTATTACTTGTACCACTTGTATTTGCATCTATTACTACGGGTGTTGTATATGCAGAAGAACAGCCTACTACTTCATCTATTCGGGCGAATGACAGTTCTCTTGTGGCACCAGATTTGCAATCGGTTAAGGAAAAGATGGAGCATAAACCTTCTGTTGTAACCCCAGAAGAGTATGAGAAGAATGTTACGGACTTTAAAAAGATAGATATTGAAGCTGTTCGTCAATCTTTTACAGAGGATCAATTGGAACATACTATTTATTTTGGTAGAAAAACTTGCTCTCATTGTCGTCAATTTTCTCCTGAATTGAAAGAATTTAATAACTTGATTGAAAAGAAGTTAGAGTATTATGATTTGGATGGTAAGGATTTTGATGGGGAAGCGAGAGAGTTTCTATTTAAAAAAGTCGGTATTCCAGGAACACCAACAATTTTGTATTTAAAAAATGGACATTCGATATCTGGATGGGTTGGTGGCGGAGCAACTGCACAACAGGTGTATGATTATATCTACTCAAGAAACTCACCTAAGCAAACGGAGACAGTGAAATCTTCTGAGGAAACAGTAACTGAAAGTGTCCGTGATGAGAATACTAGAAGTGACAGCATGAATATTAGTGATAAAGTTGTAAGTGACAGCAAAGGTATGAGTGATGAAAAAAGAACTGAAATGAAAATATCCAATGTTAATCCCAATTCTAATAGTGAAAATAGTGGGAAAGTGAAGAGTACAAACTCAACTTCTGAAGCTAAAACTACTCAATCTGACAATTTAGCAATGTTAGACAATAAGAATCAATTGGAAACTCCCAAACCTATTTTTGATGTTGCTCAAGAAAATAAAACTCCTCCAACTGATGTTAAGGGGACTGATTATGTAAGCGAATCTATTACTTCGAATGAAAAATTATTACCGAAAACAGGAGAGGAAGAAAGTTACCAACTGATTTGGCTAGCTGTCGCGTTTTTTATGGCTTCTATAATGATTAAAGTGAAACAAAAAATTCATAAATAAAAATAGATGGTAAACAGGTGAAATGGTACTATTTGTTTGTAATAACATATGGCTAGAATTTTCCTATAGACAAGAGTGAAAGGGCAAGCATGTTTTTAATGCTTGCTTTTTAAATTTTTTAACAATTCAAGACGTTTCGATGACAATTCAAGATTTGGATGAAAAAAATTAATAAACGATGATATACTAAACTTGTCAAAGTTGCAACAAGACAAAAATTAAAATTAAAATTAAAAATAAAAAAGGAGGTATTCCTCATGGAAACAAAAACAACGACTCAATTTGATGTTTTGGATACTGAAATGCTGGCTAGCATTGAGGGAGGAACTGATTGGGGAACAGTAGGAAAAGGGGCTATCTATGGAGCAGGTATCGGAGTTGCTATGTGTGGGGTAGGAGGACTCCTTACTGGTGGTTCCACATGGGCTATGACTGCTGGCTGTGCTTGGGCTGGAGCTAAAATTGGTGGTTCTATTACTGCAATTGCTGATAATATTTGGCCTTAGAAGGGAATAGAAATTATGTTTAATTACAAAATAGTAGATAATCAAGAATTAAGTAATATTTCTGGAGGTGGATTGGGAGGAGATGTAGTTGTAGGAGCCTTGTCGGGTGCATTTCAGGCAGGACAATCTTGTATTGCTGGAGGCCCCCAAGCTTACTTGATTTGCGCAACAGGAGGCGCTATAGTAGGTGGCTTTTTAGCTTATGGATTGAGACCACCAAAATAGTTTTAAAAAGGAACGAGTGTTAATATGTTAAATGAAACTATGATTCAGCTTATACTCATTGCAATTTGTTGTGTGTACATTATTTTTAACACCAAGGCTGATAAAAACCAAAAGAGAGGATATCGTACAGCTTTGTACCTTTTCGTTATGGCTGGTATTATATCCTATATTATGAATTATCTGAACTGGTTAGATTTTTTCTTACTGATAACTCCGATAATGTGCCTATTTAAATTTGAAGATCAATGGAGTTAGCAACGTTTGACACTTCAATAGGTTATTAGCTATCCTTTGGCTCATTGTCAACTGTAGTGAGTTGAAGAAAAGCTAAGATCAAGAAAGGACGAATTTCATCCTTTCTTTTTTGAATACGACGGGCATGTCGTATATCTGAGGTGTAAGTCCTCGGTGGACACCTGCTACTGGTGAACCCAATAATGATTCCCAGGCCTGACTATCGTGAGGTAGCGGGGAAAAGAAGGCATAGCGAAATCGTGGCTTAAAGAACAGGAATGTTATAGTAAGACACGTTTAGAGGATAAAGTGGCTTCACACTCTAAAGCACAAATAGGTATACCTAATCCATATATTTAAATCACGAGAGTGTACGAGAAAAGATGTACGACTTATCTATTGATGTGAGGTTCTGATGAGAGCTGAAAGCATGGTAACAACGAATCATGAGAAGTTAGTCAATCCTACATGCATGGACCTTCTAATGTCCCTTCGTTTATTTTTTATCTACTTGGGGGCTTGTTGCTGGGCTTTGCTTATAAAAAGAGCCAAAACTTATGGGTTTCTACTCTAGTCCACATGTTTTACAACAGTTGGCCACTCTTATATTATTTATAAAAATTATGAAAAGGTAAGCAGAAGACGGTGCTTATCTTTTTCTTTCTATAATGATACCCAAGCCAATCCAGAGGCTTTTCTTTGAGAATTGGGTGTGGAGCGGTTGACGAATAGGTCAAAAACTAGTAGAATAGTAAGGAAACTTTATACGGAGGAAAGAAATGGATTTGGGTGATAATGAGCTAACACTGACTCCCATACCTGGGAAAAGTGGCAAGGCTTATATGGGTAGCTATCCTGATGGGAAGCGCATCTTTGTAAAAATGAACACCTCTCCAATCCTACCTGGTCTAGCTAGAGAACAAATTGCTCCACAATTATTATGGAGTCGCCGTTTGGCAGATGGGCGTGATATGTGTGCTCAAGAATGGTTGACAGGCAAGATATTGACCCCCTATGATATGAATCGTAAGCAAATCGTCAATATTTTAACCCGTCTTCATCGCTCACGTCCTTTGATGACACAGTTAAGTCGTTTGGGCTATGCCATGGAAACACCTGTAGATTTACTACAGTCTTGGCAAGAAACGGCTCCAGATGCTTTGCGTAAAAATCATTTTATCAGTGAAGTGATGGCTGATTTACGTCAGACTATTCCAGGGTTTAGAGAGGACTATGCGACCATTGTCCATGGAGATGTACGACATAGTAATTGGATTGAGACAGATAGTGGCTTGATTTATTTGGTAGATTGGGATTCGGTTCGCTTGACCGATCGCATGTTTGATGTGGCCCATATGCTCTGCCATTATATTCCAGAACATCAGTGGAAGGAATGGTTGACCTACTACGGTTACAAGTACAATCAAACGGTATTAACTAAATTGTATTGGTACGGTCAATTGTCTTACTTGAGCCAGATTTCCAAGTATTATATGAACCAAGATTTAGAAAATGTCAACCGGGAGATTCATGGCTTGCGTCACTTCCGAGACAAGTATGGAAAGAGAAGATGAGAGTTAGAAATCGTAAAGGGGCGACAGAATTACTAGAGGCAAATCCCCAGTATGTGGTCCTCAATCCCTTGGAAGCCAAGGGGAAATGGCGGGACTTGTTTGGCAATGACAATCCCATTCATGTGGAAGTTGGAAGTGGAAAGGGTGCCTTTGTTTCAGGTATGGCCAAGCAAAACCCTGACATCAACTATATCGGGATTGATATTCAAAAGTCTGTTTTGAGCTACGCTTTGGACAAGGTGCTTGAAGTTGGAGTACCTAACATCAAGCTCTTGTGGGTAGATGGTTCTGACTTGACTGACTACTTTGAAGACGGTGAGATCGATCGTTTGTATCTGAACTTTTCAGATCCATGGCCTAAAAAACGCCATGAAAAGCGTCGTTTGACCTACAAGACCTTCTTGGATACCTTCAAGCGTATCTTGCCTGAAAATGGTGAAATTCATTTTAAGACGGATAACCGTGGCTTGTTTGAGTACAGCCTAGTGAGCTTTTCTCAGTATGGCATGAAGCTCAATGGTGTCTGGCTTGATTTACATGCCAGTGATTTTGAAGGCAATGTCATGACAGAATACGAGCAAAAATTCTCCAACAAGGGGCAAGTTATCTACCGAGTTGAGGCAGAATTTTAAGAAAAAGCTTAAAATCAAGCCTTCTGAGTACTTATACTTTACATAAGTAGTAAAAAGTGCTATACTAAGAGTAAGAATATGAAAAGTGAGGCGGGGAAATATCTTCGCCTCTTGCTTATGAGGAGGTGGACGCAATCGCAACAATTGTAGAATTAGTCAGAGAAGTTGTAGAACCTGTCATCCAAGCACCTTTCGAACTTGTAGATATCGAGTATGGAAAGATTGGCAGTGACATGATTCTCAGTATTTTTGTAGATAAACCTGAAGGAATTACCTTGAACGACACGGCAGACTTGACAGAAATGATCAGTCCTGTCTTAGACACCATCAAGCCAGATCCCTTCCCAGAACAATATTTCCTAGAAATCACCAGTCCAGGCTTGGAACGTCCTTTAAAAACCAAGGATGCCGTTGCTGGAGCGGTTGGGAAATACATCCATGTCGGGCTCTACCAAGCCATTGATAAGCAAAAGGTCTTTGAAGGAACCTTGTTGGCCTTCGAAGAGGACGAGTTGACTATGGAATATATGGACAAGACGCGTAAGAAAACTGTCCAAATTCCATACAGTTTAGTATCAAAAGCACGTTTAGCAGTAAAATTATAGAAAAAGAAAGGATAGCTTTTGAGGATTCAAAAGTGAAGAAAACATGAGTAAAGAAATGCTAGAGGCCTTCCGCATTTTGGAAGAAGACAAGGGAATCAAAAAAGAAGACATCATCGACGCAGTAGTAGAGTCGCTTCGTTCCGCTTATCGCAGACGCTATGGTCAATCAGACAGCGTAGCTATTGACTTCAACGAAAAAACAGGTGACTTTACAGTTTATACTGTCCGTGAAGTTGTTGATGAAGTATTTGATAGCCGTTTGGAAATCAGCTTGAAAGATGCTCTTGCCATCAATTCAGCCTATGAACTTGGTGACAAAATCAAGTTTGAAGAAGCGCCTGCTGAGTTTGGTCGTGTAGCAGCCCAATCTGCCAAACAAACCATCATGGAAAAAATGCGCAAGCAAACACGTGCCATTACTTACAATACTTACAAAGAGCATGAGCAAGAAATCATGTCTGGTACAGTAGAACGCTTTGACAACCGCTTTATCTATGTCAACCTTGGTAGCATCGAAGCCCAATTGTCAAAACAAGACCAAATTCCTGGAGAAGTTTTTGCTTCTCATGATCGTATCGAAGTGTATGTCTACAAGGTTGAAGATAACCCTCGTGGCGTCAACGTCTTTGTTAGCCGTAGCCATCCAGAAATGATCAAACGTTTGATGGAGCAAGAAATTCCAGAAGTTTATGATGGAACTGTTGAAATCATGAGCGTGGCCCGTGAAGCTGGTGACCGTACGAAGGTTGCCGTTCGTAGCCACAATCCAAACGTGGATGCTATCGGTACAATCGTTGGACGTGGTGGTGCTAATATCAAGAAGATTACTAGCAAATTCCACCCAGCTCGTTACGATGCTAAAAATGACCGTATGGTGCCAATCGAAGAAAATATTGATGTTATCGAGTGGGTAGCAGATCCAGCTGAATTTATATACAATGCCATCGCTCCTGCTGAGGTTGACCAAGTTATCTTTGATGAAAACGACAGCAAACGTGCCTTGGTGGTTGTTCCTGATAACAAACTTTCTCTTGCTATTGGTCGTCGTGGGCAAAACGTTCGCTTGGCAGCTCACTTGACTGGTTACCGTATCGATATCAAGTCTGCTAGTGAATTTGAAGCCATGGAAGAGGTTGCTTCAGTAGATTTGGAAGCAGAAAACGATACTGTAGAAGAATAAAAGCTGCCAGAGGAGGGAAAGATGAAAACGAGAAAAATCCCTTTGCGCAAGTCTGTTGTGTCCAATGAAGTGATTGATAAGCGTGATTTGCTCCGCATTGTCAAAAACAAGGAAGGACAAGTCTTTATCGATCCGACAGGCAAGGCCAATGGCCGTGGCGCTTATATCAAGCTAGACAATGCAGAAGCCCTAGAGGCGAAAAAGAAGAAGGTCTTTAACCGTAGCTTTAGCATGGAAGTGGAAGAAAGCTTTTATGACGAGTTGATCGCTTATGTGGATCACAAAGTGAAAAGAAGAGAGTTAGGACTTGAATAAGCAAAAGATAAGCAATCTCTTGGGACTTGCTCAGCGAGCAGGGCGGATCATATCGGGTGAAGAATTGGTTGTCAAGGCCATTCAAGACGGCAAGGCCAAGTTGGTCTTTCTAGCTCATGATGCTGGACCTAATCTGACCAAGAAGATTCAAGATAAAAGTCATTATTATCAAGTAGAAATTGTAACCGTGTTTTCAACACTGGAATTAAGCATAGCAGTCGGAAAATCAAGAAAAGTTTTGGCTGTGACAGATGCTGGATTTACAAAGAAAATGAGGTCTCTTATGGAATAGAAGAGGAGGACATGATTTGTCTAAGAAAAGATTGTACGAAATCGCGAAAGAGCTTGGAAAAGAAAGTAAAGAAGTTGTAGCGCGTGCAAAAGAGTTGGGCTTGGATGTGAAAAGCCACTCATCAAGTGTGGAAGAAGCTGTCGCTGCAAAAATCGCTGCCAGCTTTCAGCCTGCAGTTGCTCCGAAAGCAGAAGCAAAACCTGCAGCCCCAAAAGCAAGTGCAGAAAATAAAGCCGAAAAATCTGAGCCAGTTAAACCAGCTGTAGTCAAGGAAGAGGCAAAACCAGCAACACCAAAAGCAAGTGCAGAAAATAAAGCCGAAAAATCTAAGCCAGCTAAACCAGCTGTAGCTAAGGAAGAGGCAAAACCAGCTGAGCCAGTCGCTCCGAAAGCAGAAAAAGTAGCAGCTAAACCGCAAAGCCGTAATTTCAAGGCTGAGCGTGAAGCACGTGCTAAAGAGCAGGCAGAACGACGCAAGCAAAATAAGGGCAATAACCGTGACCAACAACAAAACGGGAACCGTCAGAAAAACGACGGTCGCAATAGTGGAAAACAAGGTCAAGGTAATCGCGACAATCGTCGCTTTAATGACCAAGCTAAGAAGCAGCAAGGTCAGCAAAATCGTAGAAATGAGCGCCGTCAGCAAGAGGATAAACGTCCAAATCAAGCGGCTCCACGTGTTGACTTTAAAGCCCGTGCAGCAGCCCTAAAAGCAGAGCAAAATGCAGAGTACGCACGTTCAAGCGAGGAACGCTTCAAGCAGTATCAGGCTGCCAAAGAAGCCTTGGCTCAAGCTAACAAACGTAAGGAACCAGAGGAAATCTTTGAAGAAGCGGCTAAGTTAGCTGAACAAGCGCAACAAGCACAGCAAGTTCAAGCAGTGGTTGAAGTCGTCCCTGATAAAACAGAACCTGCAGTGGATACACGTCGTAAAAAACAAGCTCGACCAGACAAAAATCGTGACGATTATGATCATGAAGAAGATGGTCCTAGAAAACAACAAAAGAATCGAAGTAGTCAAAATCAAGTGAGAAATCAAAAGAATAGTAACTGGAATAACAACAAAAAGAACAAAAAAGGCAATAACAAGAACAACCGTAATCAGACTCCAAAACCTGTTACGGAGCGTAAATTCCATGAATTGCCAACAGAATTTGAATATACAGATGGTATGACCGTTGCGGAAATCGCAAAACGTATCAAACGTGAACCAGCTGAAATTGTTAAGAAACTTTTCATGATGGGTGTCATGGCCACACAAAACCAATCCTTGGATGGGGAAACCATTGAACTCCTCATGGTGGATTATGGTATCGAAGCCAAACAAAAAGTTGAAGTGGATAATGCCGATATCGAACGTTTCTTTGTCGAAGATGGTTATCTCAATGAAGATGAATTAGTAGAGCGTCCACCAGTTGTAACTATCATGGGACACGTCGACCACGGTAAAACAACACTCCTAGATACCCTTCGTAACTCTCGTGTTGCGACAGGTGAAGCGGGTGGGATCACTCAGCATATCGGTGCCTACCAAATCGTGGAAAATGGTAAGAAGATTACCTTCCTTGACACACCAGGACACGCGGCCTTTACATCTATGCGTGCGCGTGGTGCTTCTGTTACCGATATTACTATCTTGGTCGTAGCGGCAGATGACGGGGTTATGCCTCAGACTATCGAAGCCATCAACCACTCAAAAGCGGCTAACGTTCCAATCATCGTAGCCATCAACAAGATTGATAAACCAGGTGCCAACCCAGAACGCGTTATCGGTGAATTGGCAGAGCATGGTGTTATGTCAACAGCTTGGGGTGGAGATTCTGAATTTGTTGAAATCTCAGCTAAATTCAACCAAAATATCGAAGAATTGTTGGAAACAGTCCTTCTTGTGGCTGAAATCCAAGAACTCAAGGCAGACCCAACAGTGCGTGCGATCGGTACAGTTATCGAAGCGCGCTTGGATAAAGGAAAAGGAGCGGTCGCAACCCTTCTTGTTCAACAAGGTACCTTGAATGTTCAAGACCCAATCGTTGTCGGAAATACCTTTGGTCGTGTCCGTGCTATGACCAATGATCTTGGTCGTCGTGTTAAGGTGGCTGGACCATCAACACCAGTTTCTATCACAGGTTTGAACGAAGCGCCGATGGCGGGTGACCACTTTGCTGTTTACGAGGATGAAAAATCTGCGCGTGCAGCAGGTGAAGAACGTGCTAAACGTGCCCTTATGAAACAACGTCAAGCTACCCAACGTGTCAGCCTTGAAAACCTCTTTGATACCCTTAAAGCTGGTGAACTCAAATCAGTTAACGTTATCATCAAGGCCGACGTACAAGGTTCTGTTGAAGCCCTCTCTGCCTCACTTCAAAAGATCGATGTAGAAGGTGTCAAAGTGACCATCGTCCACTCAGCAGTCGGTGCCATCAACGAATCTGACGTGACTCTTGCCGAAGCTTCAAATGCCTTTATCGTTGGTTTCAACGTACGCCCTACACCACAAGCTCGTCAACAAGCAGAAGCTGACGATGTGGAAATCCGTCTCCACAGCATTATCTACAAGGTTATCGAAGAGATGGAAGAAGCTATGAAAGGAATGCTTGATCCAGAATTTGAAGAAAAAGTTATTGGTGAAGCAGTTATTCGTGAAACCTTCAAGGTGTCTAAAGTGGGAACTATCGGTGGATTCATGGTTATCAACGGTAAGGTTACCCGTGACTCTAAAGTCCGTGTTATCCGTGACGGTGTTGTTATCTATGATGGTGAACTCGCAAGCTTGAAACACTACAAAGACGACGTTAAAGAAGTTACAAACGGCCGTGAAGGTGGATTGATGATCGATGGCTACAATGATATCAAGATGGATGATGTGATTGAGGCCTATGTCATGGAAGAAATTAAAAGATAAGATTTTTGCTCCTTTCTTAGGTGGTGAGGGACGCAAGCAAACCGATGGTTTCATTGCTTATTTTTGAGCCCTAGGGTCTCAAAAATCCCCTGTGATGGGACTGATAAATCAGTTCCATCACTTTCACCACGGCGAAAGAAGCAGATGATTTCAAATTGAACTTCGTTTCAATTTGAATTAAAAATCAAGAAGTTTAAAAATAGCTAGGTCTGCTGGCCTAGCTTTTGGTTCAAAGTAGAGAAAGGAATATCATGGCAAATCATTTCCGTACGGATCGTGTGGGCATGGAAATCAAGCGTGAAGTCAATGAGATTTTGCAAAAGAAAGTCCGTGATCCGCGTGTCCAAGGCGTGACCATCACAGATGTTCAGATGCTGGGTGACTTGTCTGTAGCCAAGGTTTACTACACCATTTTGAGTAACCTTGCTTCAGATAATCAAAAAGCTCAAATCGGGCTTGAAAAAGCAACTGGTACCATCAAACGTGAACTTGGTCGCAATTTAAAATTGTACAAAATCCCAGATTTGACCTTCGTCAAAGACGAATCCATCGAGTATGGAAACAAGATTGACGAAATGCTACGCAATCTGGATAAGAACTAAAGAAGAGGGGCAACCCTCTTTTTTGGTGGGGAAATAAGTGGAATTTGAAATGGAAAAATATTCTTTTAAAAAAGGGATTCTGTATTTTTTAATGTTTATCTAATTAGAAAATGCTTTTTTTTTTAGGAAATATGATATGATGATTTCATAAATAAAAGGAGATTCTATCAATGAATAATGTAAAAAAAGTTTGTCGTTTAGCTTTGCTATGTCTTTCCGTCTCTACTCTAGTTGCTTGTAGTTCTCTTTCTGAAAAAACAAGTAGCTCTTCTAGTGAGAATCAAACAGAAGCTTCATCTAGTAGTTCTGAAAAGAAAGGGTTGTTTGCCAAAGCAAAAGAAAAACTCAGTTCAAGCGATTTCAATCCACAAGATGTTAGTGATACGACAATTGAGTCTATAAAAACCTATGAAGATTACTTGATTATGAATGAGAAAATAATCGATAATTACTATACAGAAGCAGACGAAGCCTTTAAAGGAACTGTTTTAGAAGATAGCGCTGCTATTCAAGAACTAAAAGATAGCACTAAAAAAGAAATGGAAGATTTGAAAAAACAATATGGTCCGTTAAAGAAAGCACCGATTCAAGGGAAAGAAGAAGTGATTAAGACTCTAAAAGATTATCGTGATAATCTACATGAACAAGTGGAGCAGTGGAAAGCTAGTCTTTAATAGGAAGAGTGGAGTTCAATATGGATTATCAATTATTGCCACATGAATATATGGTTATGAATAGTGACCATGTGAGTTTTGGGAAAAATGGTTTGTCTACAGATGAATTAATTTTAACGAATCTACACTTAATATATATCAAAAAAGGTTTGTGGGGAGGAAAAAAAGACCAAGTTACCATTCCTATTAACCAGATTAAAATTTTTGAAGGGAAACCTCAAGTTTCAGTAACCAAAACCAATGGTGTGAAACGGCTGGAAATTTATTATAATGGCGGACAAGCTATCTTTGCATTTAATAATACTAAGGATACTGACAAGTGGGCTAGGAACATTATTAAATTGATTTCAGGGGATACAAGTAATTTTGAAACCTTGGGGGATAGTAGCTTGTTTGGAGCAGATGTTTTGGCAGAAACATTTAAGGATACATTTGACACTTTTAAAGCAGGGCTTGGGATTAAGGATGCAGAGCCAGAAAAGATTTCAACCAAGTGTAGCTTTTGTGGAGCACCTTTGTCAGGTCAAGTGAAGCAAACAGTAAGATGTGCCTATTGTGATATGGAGCAGAGTTTATAAGGGGGCAATTAAATGGGGTTGATAAAAGCCATCACAGATTCTATTGGTGGGACATTTGCAGACCAGTGGAAAGAAATTATCACAGTTCAAGCTTTTGATGAACATACAGCTGTAAGTCCAGGTATTGTTCAAGAAAGTAATAATGGTAGGGGTGTCAATACGAAGGGATCTGTAGGTATTATTTCCAACGGATCCAAGATTTTTATTCCAGAAAATACTGCTGCCTTTATCTTTAGTCAGTCTGGTATCGAGGAAATTATTACAGAACCAGGTGGATATGAATATCAAAATGGTGAGAGCAGTGTTTTTAACGGTGATGGATTGAAAAAGTCACTGTTTGACAATGTTGTTAATCGTGTTGGATTCGGTGGTCAAAGTGATCAGCAAAAACAGATTTGTTTTGTTAATTTGAGAGAAATTCGTGATATTAAATTTGGGACTCGCGGTCCAGTCATGTATAATGATTTGTTTTATGGGACAGATTTAGAAGTACGTGCTTTTGGAACATTTTCTATCCAAATTACAGATGCTAAGCAATTTATCAGAAACTTTCTTCCTGCCAATGTGACTTATTATACCTTTGATAGCGCTCAAGCTAGATCACAAATAGTGACAGAGTTTCTTCAATCTTTTATTGTTGCACTTAATTCCTTGTCAACAACTTATCGTATTTCACAATTACCCTCACAAGCTGCAGTTCTTGCGGAACAGGTATCAAATGATGGACAGTATGCAGGGACTTGGAAAGAACGTTTTGGATTTGAGATTGTAAAAGTTGCCATTGCTAATATTGAGTTCTCACCAGAATCTAAGGAATTGGTTAAACAATTTTCATCAAATAAGATGAATTTAAAAGCTTATGATGATGTATCGCAGAAATCTTCTAATATTGCAGCACAACAAAAAATTGCATCAGGAGTGGAGCAACATGGTCTAGGTGATAGTGCTGGAATGATATTTGGAATGAATATGGCTCAAAGTTTAGATGAAAAAGCCATGAAACCAAGTCTATCATTAGATGAGCAAATCGAAGCACTTACAAAACTAAAATCTCTTTTAGATGCAGGGATATTATCTCAGGAAGAATTTGATCGAAAGAAAAAAGAAATTATGGATTTATAAAATGAAACTCGAAAGTTCATAGTTATACTCAATGAAAATCAAAAAGCAAACTAGGAAGCTAGCCGCAAGCTGTACTTGGGTACGGTAAGGCGACGCTGACGTGGTTTAAAGAGATTTTCGAAGAGTATTAGTGTGTATTCAAGGAACATTTTAGGTGAAACAATAATAGACTATCGTTCACAGATAGAATATCATGTTGTAAAGGTAGGAGTTGAATATTCTAGCTGTCTCTACAAAGACTATTAAAAATCTTTAACAAATAAGTTGCTAAGGAGTTTTTGAAAATTTTTGAGGAGAATTTGAAACATACTTTAAAAGAGTATGCTATCATGGAATATAACTTACAGAAGTAAAAGGAGTTTGTATATGGCTGAACAAGACTTAGCTATGCAAGTATTGCAACAAGTGGTAAAACTACCAGTTGTTAAGGTTGATCGTTCGAAATTTTTAGTGGATAAGTTTTCCAAAGAATTGGATCCACAGGACATTCCTACCTTATTGGAACAAGGTCCAACGACTCTTCTATCTCAAGAAATCTTAGATCGTGTAGCTAATGCTTGTATTCGGGATAATGTTTTATTGGCGAGTGGAACGTCTGTTGTTGCAGGATTACCAGGAGGGATTGCTATGGCAATTACCATTCCAGCGGATGTGGCTCAATTTTATGCTTTTTCTCTAAAATTAGCCCAAGAATTAGGTTATATTTATGGTTATGAGGATCTTTGGACTTCACGCTATGAGTTGAGTGAAGATGCTCAAAATACCCTCTTGCTTTATCTAGGTGTCATGTTGGGGGTGAATGGAACCGCTGCTTTGCTACGTGCAGGTGGTATAACAATTGCCAAACAGGTAATGAAAACAGTACCTAATAAAGCTGTAACAAAGACGCTTTGGTACCCTATTTTGAAAAAAGTCTTAAAAATATTTGGTGTGAATCTGACCAAGGGAGGGCTGGCCAAAGGAATGGGGAAATTTATTCCTATTTTGGGAGGTATCATTTCAGGTGGTTTAACCTTTGCAACTATGAAACCGATGGGTGAAAGCTTGCAGAAAGAATTATCCAAGCTAGTCAACTATAGTGAAGTTCAATATCAAGAAGATGTTGAAACAATCCGAAAAGAGGCTGAAATCATCGAAGGAGAGTAATATGGGACTCATAAAAATTCTAGCTAAAACTTATGGGAATTACTTTTTGACCATGCAAGGTGTAAAAGTAATGAAAACGATAAAGAAAGATGACCACGCCGTTGTCGGTCTGGGAAAACTTTTTATTGCAGATAAGCTAATGGATACGGCTCGGTGGCTCATCAAGCCAGAGGAGAGAGAATGAAATTTTTTTGGGGTCTTCTTGCTATTATTTTTATTAAACCGATTATTGGGATTGTGAAATTCTTTTGGATGATTATCTCTTTTGCAGTCCAATTGCTGTTTTACAATCTATTATTTAAGATATTGGATTGGCTCTTTAAACTTTTTTAGGTCTTAATTCATATTTCAGAGAACTAGCAAGGTATGTACTGCTAGTTTTTTAATCTCTCTCCATATGGTATAATATAAGCAGTAAAATCATTTTAGAACATACAATGGAGGTCGTCATGGACAATATCATCGATGTGTCAATTCCCGTTGCAGAAGTGGTGGACAAGCATCCAGAGGTCTTAGAGATTCTAGTGGAGTTGGGTTTTAAACCCCTTGCTAATCCCTTAATGCGCAATACAGTTGGTCGTAAAGTATCGCTCAAACAGGGTTCTAAGCTTGAAGGAACCCCTATGGACAAGATTGTCCGCACGCTGGAAGCAAACGGCTACGAAGTGATTGGGTTAGACTAATGGCAGATGAACGGATTCATATCCTACGGGATATTTTGTTAGAATTGCACAATGGCGCCTCTCCTGAGTCGGTTCAGGAGCGTTTTGATGCGACCTTTACGGGTGTGTCAGCCATCGAGATTTCCCTTATGGAGCACGAACTGATGAACTCAGACTCAGGTGTCACCTTTGAAGATGTCATGGAACTCTGTGATGTCCATGCCAATCTTTTTAAAAATGCTGTTAAGGATGTCGAAGTAGAGGATACCGAGCATCCAGGTCACCCAGTTCGGGTCTTTAAGGAAGAAAATCTGGCCCTCCGTGCGGCCTTGATTCGCATTCGGAGATTGTTAGATACCTATGAGTCCATGGAAGATGAAGAAATGCTGGCGGAGATGCGTAAGGGTTTGGTGCGTCAGATGGGACTTGTGGGGCAATTTGACATCCATTACCAACGTAAAGAAGAACTCTTCTTCCCTATCATGGAGCGCTATGGACACGATTCACCTCCGAAAGTTATGTGGGGAGTGGATGATCAGATCAGGGAACTCTTTCAAACAGCTCTAATGACGGCTAAGTCACTACCTGAAGTGCCGATTTCCACTGTAAAAGAAGATTTTGAAGCCTTTGCGACAGAGTTTGAAAGTATGATTTTCAAGGAAGAGTCCATCCTTCTCATGATTCTCCTTGAGTCCTTTACTCAGGATGACTGGCTTCAGATTGCGGAGGAGAGCGATACCTACGGCTATGCCATCATCCGTCCGTCTGAGAAATGGGTGCCAGAACGCCAGAGTTTTGTTGAGGAAAAGAGTACAGAGGAGTCTGTACAGCTAGATACGGCAGAGGGGCAAGTTCAGCAAGTTATCGATACGCCAGAAGGCCAGTTTACCATTACCTTTACCCCTAAGGAAAAGGAAGCAGTGTTGGACCGCTATAGTCAACAGATTTTTGGGAATGGCTATCTCTCGGTCGAGCAGGCCAATCTCATCCTCAATCACCTCCCTATGGAGATTACCTTTGTCAATAAAGATGATATTTTCCAGTATTACAATGACAATACGCCAGCTGATGAGATGATTTTCAAACGGACGCCGTCCCAAGTCGGACGCAATGTTGAACTTTGTCATCCACCTAAGTACTTGGACAAGGTCAAAACCATCATGAAGGGACTTCGTGAGGGAAGCAAAGACAAGTATGAAATGTGGTTCAAGTCTGAGTCGCGAGGCAAGTTTGTCCACATCACCTACGCAGCAGTACACGATGAGAACGGGGAATTCCAAGGCGTGCTGGAGTATGTTCAGGATATTCAGCCCTACCGTGAGATTGATACGGATTATTTCCGTGGATTAGAATAAGGAGAAAAAATGAGTTACGAACAAGAGTTTATGAAGGAATTTGAAGCTTGGGTCAATACCCAAATCATGATCAACGACATGGCGCATAAGGAAAGCCAAAAAGTCTACGAAGAGGACCAAGACGAGCGTGCCAAAGATGCCATGATTCGCTACGAAAGCCGCTTGGATGCTTATCAGTTCTTGCTTGGCAAATTTGAAAACTTCAAAGCAGGCAAGGGATTCCATGATTTGCCAGATGGATTGTTTGGTGAGCGAAATTATTAAACGAGATAGATTCTTGATTTTTTACTAAAATCTTGATAGAATATTTATATTAAATCCTTGTCAGAGCAGGGGTTTTTTATTGAAAGGATTTTATCATGTCAAAGAAACTCAATCGTAAAAAACAATTACGAAATAGCCTCCGTCGTGCAGGTGCTTTTTCAAGTACTGTGACTAAGGTTGTAGAAGAGACAAAAAAAGTCGTAAAACGTGCAGAACAGTCAGCAAGCCAAGCTGGTAAGGCTGTTTCTAAAAAAGTTGAACAAGCAGTAGAAGCTACCAAAGAGCAAGCTCAAAAAGTAGCCAATTCTGTAGAAGATTTTGCAGCAAACTTGGGTGGACTCCCACTTGACCGTGCCAAAACTTTCTATGATGAAGGCATCAAGTCTGCTTCAGATTTCAAAAACTGGACTGAAAAAGAACTCCTTGCCTTGAAAGGAATCGGCCCAGCTACCATCAAGAAATTGAAGGAAAATGGCATCAAGTTCAAGTAATCTTTCTTGTGCCTTGCATTTCCATCAAAATCTTGCTACAATAGAGCCATTAGAGGTGTTTTGAATCCCACATTTTACAGAAAGTGGCGGAGCTGAGAAGTCCACAAATGTGTCAAAACTGGTTGCTAATGGATGAAAAATTGAAATAAAAGTGTCTTTTTGTTTTAAAGACGAGAGTTGCGGGCGCTGCCCGAAATTGGGTGGTACCGCGGATAAACACATTCGTCCCTGTCATGTGATGGCAGGGGCGATTTTTTGTAGAAAGCGAGGTATAAGGATGACAAGAACTGAACTGCCAGAACGATTAGAAACAGAACATCTCGTTTTACGAGTCCGTACTGTGGCGGATGCTGAGGATATCTTTGACTATGCTAGTTTGCCAGAGGTCGCCTATCCAGCAGGTTTTCCTCCAGTCAAGACCTTGGAAGATGAGATTTATTATCTGGAGCACATTCTTCCGGAGC
This sequence comes from Streptococcus sp. 1453, assembly GCF_013276955.1. Taxonomy (NCBI): domain Bacteria; kingdom Bacillati; phylum Bacillota; class Bacilli; order Lactobacillales; family Streptococcaceae; genus Streptococcus; species Streptococcus sp. 1453. Next base: position 50,467 of record NZ_VMLZ01000005.1, on the reverse strand, counting down.
GTAATCAAAAGGAAAATCTCCCAGCAGGCTACGGGATTGTCGTCAAAGGAACGGATAAGATCGTTGGCTCTGTCGATTTCAACCATCGCCATGAAGATGATGTGCTGGAAATCGGCTATACCTTACACCCAGACTATTGGGGGCGAGGTTATGTGCCAGAAGCTGCGCGTGCCTTGATTGATCTAGCTTTTAAAGAACTGGGGCTTCATAAGATTGAGCTGACTTGCTTTGGTTACAATCTTCAAAGTCAACGAGTCGCGGAAAAGCTTGGCTTTACCCTCGAAGCTCGCATAAGAGACCGCAAAGATGCTCAAGGCAACCGCTGTGATGATTTGAGATATGGCTTGCTGAGGAGTGAGTGGGAGGTGATTTGATGCATCTTTTCATCATTGGGGCTCCGGCTTCTGGGAAAATGACGATTGGTCAAGAGTTATCTCGACTGACAGATGCTACCCTCTTTTATAACCATCAAGCCATCGATTTTGCATTAGAAATCTATCAGGATTTTACAGAGGAAATGTGGGAATTTGTTCGTGGAATCACCTTTTCTTTCCTTGGAGCAAGTGCAAGAAATCAGCGATCAGTAATTTTAACTGACGTAATTGATTTTTCAAATCAGTACCAGCTGATGTATTTAAAGCAAATTCAGGATTTATTGGATAAGTTTCATCAAGAGATTCTGTTTGTTGAGTTGGAAACAAGTCTTGAAGAGTGTTTACGTCGAAATCGAACGGAGAACCGGTTGAAGCACAAGCCCTTGAAACGGCATATTGAGATATCTGAAAGAGAAATTTTGGAGACCACTGAAACACTTCAATTAAATTCCCGATGTCAACCTAATGAGTTGTACTACTACCTTAAAATAAATAATACGAATCTGTCTGCAGAAGAAGTTGCTAAGCAAGTTCAAAATAAAATGAACAAAATAGAGAAAGGACAAACACATATCTAAACAACTTCATGAAGACGTTCTCAAGACTCAAGAAGTTCAAAAGTCTCAACCTTTTTCGTTCGTGATTCCACCACCAAACGTAACTAGAAAACTCTATCTTAATCAAGCTTGGGGTACAACCTTCAAAGCAAACGAATCACAAAGAAGCTTAGATTCCCGTTCAAGCCTGTAGCTGAGTCCTGAAGGATATCTAAGGCAGTTGAGTCGAATCTATTGAAGAATGAGTTAGAGGAGAAAATAGATGGCTAAAAAGAAAAATAGAAAAAAGAATTAAAACGCCAGCAGAAGTTGGATATTAAAGTTATTTCTGAAGAAGAGGCTACCTGGACAGAACTACTAGCTACAAACCCAACTTTTGTAGAACGTCGTACCATTCAAAATTTCGATGAACTACATACAGCAGTGATGCAATATGCTGATGAACACGGAGAGTATCCAGATGTTCAGCTAATCAATTACCAACTGAAAAATAGGACTTTTGATTGGAATCAGGATCATGCTTTATTTAGAGAAGCTATGCATACTCCGAATACACAGAAGCGAAATAAATTGTTAAAGCAAGTTTTAAAAATAAATCCAGATTATTTTGCTGCTGATTTTCATTTATTCTTATCCGAGGTTGAAAGTTTTGATTTGTCAACCTTTAAAAAAGTATTGGATTTTGAAATTCTAGTTTTAGAAAAATGGAAAATGAATGGCTACAATAGTTGGAATTATTTTGAAGCCCGCCCTATCCTGTCTGCTCTGATGTTTCTGATTGAGTATTATATGAAGGAGAACTTCAATTCTAAGGCTATAGAATTGATTAACCTATATTTGAGTAAGCGACCAGACCGTTTTCCTCCTAATTTTGTCTTCTGTATGCTTTCCTTGTATCATATTACTGGTCAGGAACTAAAGGTTGAACGTTTCTATCGTGAAGAATTAAATAAAGGGAAACGGGATGATACCATTCTTATTCATGCCATCATCTCTGCTTTTTCTCAAGGAAAAATTGAGGAAGCAAGTCAGCTATTTGCAAAATTAGTGGAAATCAATGATGAAGCAGTTGAATTCTTTATAGAGGAAGATTGGCAATTCAAAGTTATAGACATTGAAGAACAAGAATGCTATTGTCCAAATTCAGTTGAATCGCTACAAGCTAGTTTGTATCCTCTGCTTGACTATTTACAAGAAAATATTATCTTAACAGAATTTTTAACAAAAGAAGCCAAGAAATTCCGTCGTAAACCAGTATTTTCGAATCATTCCAGTGTGTTAAGAAATCTATCCCAGGTCACAGACTGGTACTCCTTTATGAGCGAGGAAAAAATGAAGGGAATCCGGATGGATCTTGTTCGCATCTTTGTTGAAAATGGGATTCGTACATCTTCAGATTTCAAAAAATGGACTGAAAAAGAAGTTCTCGCTTTGAAGGGAATTGGTCCCGTAACCGTTAAAAAGCTGAAGGAAAACGGCATAGAGTTTAAGAACGAGAAGTAATTATTTATTGAAGGGAGGAGGTGGAATTGTCTTGAATGAAGTTTCTAATTTCATCCTGTATACTACACCCAATGGCCATGTTCAGCTAGATATCCTTTTACAGGATGAAAATCTTTGGTTGACTCAAAAAGGTCTTGCAGAGCTCTTTGGAGTTGAACGAAGTGTCATTACAAAGCACTTGAGAAACATTTATGATAGTGGTGAGTTGGATAAGGTGTCAACTTGTGCAAAATTTGCACAGATTCAACAAGAGGGAAATAGAACTGTTCGGCGTGAACTTGAATATTACAATCTGGATGCTATCATTTCAGTTGGCTATCGCGTAAATTCCAGCAAGGCTACTCAATTTAGAATTTGGGCAACCAAGACTTTGAAAGAATTTATCATCAAAGGTTTTGTTTTGGATGATGAACGCTTGAAACAAGGACAGACAGTTTTCGGACAAGATTATTTCCGTGAACTTTTAGAACGAATTCGCTCTATTCGTTCTAGCGAGCGCCGAATCTATCAACAAATCACGGATATCTTTGCTGAATGTGCCATAGATTATGATCAAAACTCAGATATTACTAAAAATTTCTATGCTATGGTGCAAAATAAATTTCATTATGCAATTACTGGAAGTACTGCTGCAGAAATTATCTATCAGCAAGCCGATGCTAGTAAAGAAAAAATGGGATTAACGTCTTGGAAGAATGCACCTGATGGACGAGTGCTCAAGTCAGATGTAACGGTGGCTAAAAACTATTTGCAAGAAAAAGAAATTCGACAACTAGAGCGAACTGTTACAGCCTATTTTGATTATATCGAGGGTTTGGTTGAGCGTCGTAATACTTTTACAATGCGAGGATTGGCAGATAGTATTGATCGCTTTCTATCTTTTAATGAGTACGAAATTTTAGAAGGAAAAGGAAGTATTTCCAAGAAACAAGCAGACTCAAAAGCCATCCAAGAGTATGAAAAATTTAACCGAACTCAAAAAATCATATCAGATTTTGATAAGCATATTATGAAGATAATGAGAGAAAGTTAATGTAAAATTTTTACACAGTTTCTTTGCTTATAGAAGATAGTGAGAAAAACAAGATGAGTTGAATCAAAGCCTATCTCCTACATACTAATTTTATTTAAAGATATTAACTAGAAAGGACAAACACATGTCTAAAGAACTTTCACCTAAATACAATCCAGCCGAGGTTGAGGCTGGTCGTTACCAAAAATGGCTTGACGCTGATGTTTTCAAGCCTTCAGGAGACCAAAAGGCTAAGCCTTATTCTATCGTTATTCCACCACCAAATGTAACTGGTAAGCTTCACCTTGGTCACGCTTGGGATACGACTTTGCAGGATATCATTATCCGTCAAAAACGTATGCAAGGTTTTGATACCCTTTGGCTTCCAGGGATGGACCACGCGGGGATTGCCACTCAGGCTAAGGTTGAGGAGCGCTTGCGTGGAGAGGGCATTACACGTTATGACCTAGGTCGTGAGAAATTCCTCGATAAGGTCTGGGAATGGAAAGACGAATATGCCACTACTATCAAGGAACAATGGAGCAAGATGGGGCTCTCTGTCGACTACTCTCGCGAGCGTTTCACTCTTGATGAAGGCTTGTCAAAAGCTGTTCGCAAGGTCTTTGTGGACCTTTACAAGAAAGGCTGGATCTACCGTGGTGAGTTTATCATCAACTGGGATCCAGCAGCTCGCACAGCCCTTTCTGATATCGAGGTGATCCATAAGGATGTCGAAGGTGCCTTCTACCACATGAACTATATGCTAGAAGACGGCTCACGCGTCCTTGAAGTTGCCACAACTCGTCCTGAGACCATGTTTGGAGACGTTGCGGTTGCGGTCAACCCAGAAGATCCCCGATACAAGGACTTGATTGGTAAAAATGTCATCCTTCCAATCGCTAATAAACTGATTCCAATCGTTGGAGACGAACACGCAGACCCTGAGTTTGGTACTGGTGTCGTGAAAATCACGCCTGCCCACGATCCAAACGACTTCTTGGTTGGTCAACGTCATAACTTGCCACAAGTCAACGTGATGAACGACGACGGAACTATGAATGAGCTTGCCTTCGAGTTTGCAGGTATGGACCGTTTTGAAGCTCGTAAGGCAGTCGTTGCCAAGTTGGAAGAAATTGGTGCCTTCGTTAAAATCGAAAAACGTGTCCACAGTGTTGGTCACTCAGAGCGTACAGGTGTTGTGGTTGAACCACGCTTGTCTACTCAATGGTTCGTTAAGATGGACCAATTGGCTAAGAATGCTATTGCCAACCAAGACACAGAGGACAAGGTAGAATTCTACCCACCTCGTTTCAACGATACCTTCCTCCAATGGATGGAAAATGTTCACGACTGGGTAATCTCTCGTCAGCTCTGGTGGGGTCACCAAATCCCTGCTTGGTACAATGCTGAGGGTGAAATATATGTCGGCGAAGAAGCTCCAGAAGGCGACGGTTGGACTCAGGACGAAGACGTCTTGGATACTTGGTTCAGTTCTGCCCTTTGGCCATTCTCTACCATGGGCTGGCCGGATGTCGACTCAGAAGACTTCAAACGTTATTATCCAACATCAACTTTGGTGACTGGTTATGATATTATCCCGTTCTGGGTATCTCGAATGATTTTCCAAGGTTTGGAATTTACTGGCAAATCGCCATTCAAAAATGCCTTGATTCATGGTCTGATTCGTGACGAGGAAGGCCGTAAGATGTCTAAATCACTGGGCAATGGGATTGATCCGATGGATGTTATTGATAAGTACGGAACAGATAGCCTTCGTTGGTTCCTTTCAAACGGTTCTGCACCAGGTCAAGACGTGCGCTTCTCTTACGAGAAAATGGATGCTTCATGGAACTTCATTAACAAGATCTGGAACATCTCTCGCTACATCCTCATGAACAATGAAGGCTTGACCCTTGAGCAAGCAACTGCCAATGTGGAAAAAGTTGTCAACAAGGAAGCTGGTAATGTCACAGACCGCTGGATTCTCCACAACCTCAATGAAACCATCGGAAAAGCAACTACCAACTTTGACAAGTTTGAATTTGGTGTAGCTGGTCACATCCTCTACAACTTCATCTGGGATGAATTTGCAGACTGGTACGTTGAGTTGACCAAGGAAGTCCTTTACAGCGATAATGAAGAAGAGAAAGTCATCACACGCTCTGTTCTCCTTTATACTTTGGACAAGATCCTTCGTCTCCTCCACCCAATCATGCCATTTGTGACAGAGGAAATCTTTGGACAAATCTCAGAAGGCTCTATCGTGACAGCAGCATACCCAACTGTCAACCCAGCCTTTGAAGATCTTGCTGCTCACACTGGTGTTGAAAGTCTCAAAGACTTGATCCGTGCCGTTCGTAATGCGCGTGCGGAAGTAAACGTTGCTCCAAGCAAGCCTATCACTATCCTTGTTAAGACAAGCGATAGCGACTTGGAAGCCTTCTTTAACAGCAATGTCAACTACATCAAACGTTTCACAAATCCTGAACACTTGGAAATCGCATCAACCATCCCTGCACCTGAACTGGCTATGTCAAGCGTCATCACAGGAGCAGAAATCTACTTGCCACTGGCAGACCTCCTCAATGTCGAAGAAGAACTAGCTCGCCTCGACAAGGAACTCGCTAAATGGCAAAAAGAACTGGACATGGTCGGTAAGAAACTCTCTAACGAACGCTTCGTAGCCAACGCCAAACCAGAAGTCGTCCAAAAAGAACGCAACAAACAAGCCGACTACCAAGCTAAGTACGACGCGACCGTAGCACGTATTGATGAGATGAAGAAGTTGGTGAAATAAACACAGAAACACGGTGTAATGCCGTGTTTTTTGGTATAATAGGACGAATGGAGGTTTATATGAGAAGCTTTAAAATACAAGGATTACATGATTCTAAGACGGTAAGTATACATTTTAATAATGCTGTTAATATTTTTGTAGGAGAGAATGGTGTTGGTAAGACTACTGTTTTAAATATTTTATATTATTTACTAAGTGGTAACTATATTGAACTTAAAAAATTTGATTTTACAACAATCTCTATTGAATTTAATGATAATGAGATAATTGAATTCTCTAAAGATGAAGTATTGGATTATATTGATTCTCCTTATGAAGATGAGATTTATTTGAAGTATTCATTATGGCAATTTAGAAATCTAGATTTCAGTAGAGTACTAAAAGCAAAAAGTACCCGTGGTAATGATATTGTATTTGAGAGATGGGTAAGTGATATAGATGAATCAATTATTGACGAAGTAAGAAATGCTACTAATTTTAAAGATTTAAATCTCAGAGAATTGCACTTTAAAAATAGAGTTACATCTAATATGCCTTATAATTATTTTGTATATTGTATAGCCACTATATATGATAGTTCACATATAAGTCATTCAAGTATTAGTGAGTATGAGAATCCTTTTAAAACTTTTGTTAGTAGAATAGAGGCTTTTAAAAAAGATAAAAAAATATTGTACTTCCCAACTTATAGGCGAATTGAAGAAGAGATTTTTGCAAGCAATGATATTACCGACCTGCCATTCCGTGAAGAAATAAAAGAAAATTTGATAAATTTTGGAATGGAAGATGTAAAAAAACAGATTGATAATATTTTATACGGTATAAAAACAGTTACAAGCCAAAACTATGAACAAATGACAACAGGTTTGTTAAATGAATATACTACTGACAATGCTTTTGAATTTTCAGAACTTAAAAAATCTGATTCCGAAACAATTAGAATTGCATTGAGTCGTTTAGGGAGTAAAGTTGAAGAGAGAACAATTGATATTATTATAGATAAATTTGAAAAAGATAGTTTTTCAGAGGATAAAGATAAGTATCTTATGAATCTATTAAACAAAATTTTGGAAAATTATTCAAAATTAAGTGATATAGATAATAGAATTAAACGATTTGTTGATGTTGTGAACAAATACTTCATTAACAAAGAGTTTGTTTACGATCAGTCCTCTTTAGACATAGCTATTTATTCCAGAGAGAAGAAAAAAATTGAATTAAATCAATTATCTTCTGGTGAAAAACAATTGGTATCTATTTTTTCAAAAATACTATTGGAAGATAAAGAAACTATTGTATTATTTGATGAACCAGAGTTGTCATTGTCAATTGAATGGCAAAAGGAATTCCTAGTGGACATCTCCAATTCTAATTCCTTATTCTTTCTAGTTGCAGTTACACATTCTCCTTTCATATTTGAAAACCTATTTGATAATGTTTCTGATTTTGAAGTTTTTAGTGGGGATAAGAATTATGACGAAGAATAGTCGAGCAGAGAAGATGAGAGAAAAATCTAAAAATGCATCATCTGCATGGTTGGAGTTTTCTCAGAAAAAAAATAACTTGGATCAATACCACTTCTTTTTTGAAGGTTATGACAGATTCTATTATCTTAATAAATTTAAAGAAATCTATTATAGATTAATGAATGATTATCCTTCATATAATCAGTATGAATGTGGTGGAAAAAAAGAAGTTTTAAAAGTACATAAAAAAATTTGTGAAGAGAAATCAATTTTTCCAAAAAAGCAATTGTTATTTTTGATAGATAAAGATTACGAAAATATCGGTTCATTGCAACATCATTATGAAGGAGTATATCAAACCGATTGTTATTCAGTAGAGAATTTTTATACTTTTACTCAAGTCATTGAGAAAATTTTGATGGATGAAATTGGATATAATCAGGGAAGTACTGAGTTTGATGAAATAATATCTAAATATAATATTTTACATCAGATATTTATTGATAAATTAACAGATTACAATCTGTTTAATATGCTATGTCTAAAATATGATTTTCAGTTAAAATTTGATGAGTTTAATATTTTCAGTTGTCTAAAAATGAATAATTTAACTATTGAATTTATGAATGCAGGTATTAATGGTAAACAATTAGATAACGTAGATATTGAATATTTGATTTCTCGATTTGAAATACAATTAGAAAGAAAAATATGTAAATTAGAAGAGAAAAACGAAGATACTGATTATCACAGGAAAATATTAAGTCGTTTTAGTTCTAGAAAAAAAGGAATTATTAGAATTATACAGTACTATAAAAGAATAGAGTGTATAGATATTAATTATTTTTTTAGAGGAAAAGAAGATTTTAAATTTTTAATTTATTTTCTTAAACAGGTTGAGTATGTTTATAATTGTAAGACAAATTTAAATCTAAATTCCTCTGATGAAATATTATTATCCCATCTTGCAAAGCATGCAAGTATTTTTCCTAGTTTGATATCTTATTTTGAGGGGAAAATTTCCAACTAATGTTTTTAAATTAAAAAAAAAAAGTTTTTAACAAATGTATATACTTAAAAAAGTTAGAATTAATACTGATTTCAAGTAATTCATAGACTATATTATTTTGTTAAAAATCCATACCCAGTATAATAGACGATATAATTTGGCAAAAGAATTAAATTATAGTTCAAAGCTTATAACATAAAAGTATACATCGTATTTTAGTAAGTATTATTTTATATTCTAGAAAGCGGATTACTACATAACAACCGCTCTTAGAAGTACAAGTTTGCAGCATTCTCCTCAGGTGTTGGGGGAATTGAGTTGGGATTTGAACAGACCAACGAGTTCAGAGTGGTGTATGCCAATGAGTTTGATAAGTATGCGCGTCAGACTTATTAGTTCATTTATCCAGAGATATCTCGATAATCATATCATTCAGTCAAAGAACATTCCAGATGACCGCATGAAATACTGAGTATAACTTGTTCACTATTAAGCTGAAGTATATATATTTCATAGAACTTATTGTGAAAGATTTTTATAAATTACGCCAATTCCATACCCATTTCACCATTTGCCGATGACACAGAAAAACAATTGAAAGGATATTTCTATGCAACCAACTTACAACATTGACAATCCAAACTTGTCTTATGAAGCTAAGCGTGATTTATGGCGGATAGGTTTTGGTCTGCAGAAAGTTGACAATCTAGTGCCATCAGCTTATATGGAATCTTTGGCTGAGAAACAGGCTCGGGGTGAACTGACTTATGAGCAGGTTTATGAGGATGCAACGGCTTATCACCATACTATTGATGCAAGTACGGAGGAGGCAGACTTGGTTTCTCTACGCATTGTAGAACTATTGTCTCGAAGAGGCTTTAGCTTCAGTCCTGCGACCTTACTTGCTATTCATAAGGAGTTGTTTCAAGATATATTTGAAACCTCTATTCCGGTGGGGCAATTTCGTCAGACTAATATCACAAAGAATGAACCTGTTTTGAATGGTGAAAGTGTTGTGTACTCTGATTACTCCATGATTCAAATGACATTGGATTATGATTTTAATCAGGAAAAACAAGTTGCATATGCGACACTAACCCAGGCGGATATGGTTAAAAAAATCCAGCATTTTATTTCAGGAATCTGGCAGATTCATCCATTTCGCGAAGGAAACATTCAGACGGTAACGGTATTTTTGATTCAGTATCTTCGTGAGTTTGGTTTTGATATTGATAATACACCATTTCAGCAACATTCCAAGTATTTTCGTGATGCCTTAGTATTAGATAATGCAAAGATTTTACAGCGACGTCCTGAGTTTTTAACAGCTTTTTTTGAAAATCTCTTGCTCGGTGGTCAAAATGATTTGTCTTCAGAAAAAATGTATCTAGATTTAGACCTCGATCTTTCATAATCCTAATACTGAGTAAACATTGAATTTTAGGAAAAAATGAAGTAAATATTCTCACAAGAAAACGTATATCATCAAAGTTTTAGGTCGCTTGATAATATGCGTTTTTTGAATTTTATAGATTGCTCGTTTAAACTCTATTTACCTCGTACCTTCTGGAGCGAGACGGAATATTAGTCACATACAAAATGAGTGCTATTCGGATTTTGTTTTCGTGTACAATTTCAGCCATTCTTGTTATAATCAGCCTATAGGAATCAAGGAGGGAACTCTTATGGCTGTTTTGTGTCTTTGGATGGAATTGTGGTAGAAGTTCTTGATGTCTTTTCTTCTTTTAATGGGGATAGTGAGTTTTTCTTGTGTAAACGTCTTAAAGACAAGAGTCAGTTTGTGATGGAACGCTTTCGGTTCGAAGAGATGTTCCAACTTAAACGTAGTCACTTGACGACGCAAGAAAAATTACAATTGTTTACCTCCGTGTTTGCTGACCGTTATGATGTTTATGCTAAGAGTTTTATCAATGAACAAGGGAAAATTCAGTATTTTCCTTCCTATAATTATGGTTGGAAGCAGTTATCACCTGAAAAACGGAGTTTCCAGACATTGACGGACTCCGTTTTGAAATCTCATTTTCGTGGGGAGACAGCTATCGGTATCTTTCCTATGCACTTAGATGATAGCTGTTATTTTTTGGTACTGGATTTTGATGAAGGAGATTAGAAAGAAGCTGGTTTAACCATTCGAAGAATAGCCAGGGAACGCCAGATGGAAGCCCATTTAGAGATTTCTCGTTCGGGTCACGGACTCCATATTTGGTTCTTCTTTGAGGAAGCGATTCCGAGTCAAGAGGCTCGCTTATTTGGAAAGAAACTATTAGAATTGGCTATGCAGGAAAGTATGCAACTGTCCTTTGATTCTTTTGATCGCATGTTTCCAAATCAGGATGTCCTTCCTAAAGGTGGATTTGGTAATTTGATTGCCTTACCTTTTCAAGGAGAAGCTTATCATCAAGGGCGAACGGTCTTTGTGGATGAACACTTTCAACCTTATGAAGACCAGTGGAGGTATCTGCAAGAAATTCATAGGATTTCAACTGCTAAAGTGGCATTGTTAATCCAAGAGGAGTTAGGCAAGCAAGAATTGGACAAGGAGTTGCAGGTCGTCTTATCCAATATGATCCAACTTGAAAAATCGTCTGTGATACCCAAGACACTTTTTTTCTTGAAAAATATGGCTTCGTTTTCTAATCCCGAATTTTATTTAAAGCAGGCTATGCGACAACCAACCTATCAAATTCCTGAGAGAATGTATTTATTTGGAGAATCCGAACATTATTTATGGTTACCAAGAGGTTTGCTGTATCCATTGCAAGATAAATTTAATACTCTTCGAAAATCTCTTCAAACCACGTCAGCGTCGCCTTACAGTACTCAAGTACAGCTTACGGCTAGCTTCCTAGTTTGCTTTTTGATTTTCATTGAGTATGAGCAGGGATCTGTGGAAGATAGGAGAAAGGTACAAAGGTCTATTAGCGTGGAATTTAAGGGAGAACTCACTTTTGAGCAAGAGTTAGCCCTGTCAGATATGACTTCTAAAGAAAATGGTTTACTCTATGCAGAGACTGGTTTTGGGAAGACCGTTTTAGGTGCTGCTCTCATCTCTGAACGTAAGACAAAAACAATTATCCTAGTTCATAATAGGCAACTCTTAGACCAATGGCTGGATCGTTTAAACCATTTTTTTGACTTTCGAAGAGGAAGAAGCTACCCGTTATACGGCATCAGGTCGTGAAAAGGTAATCGGCTATGTCGGGCAGTACGGTGGGACTAAGAAATGGCTGAGTAAACTGGTTGATGTTGTTATGATCCAATCTCTATTTAAGTTGGAAAATAGTCAAAGTCTTTTGGATGAGTATGAGATGATGATTGTGGATGAGTGTCATCATGTCTCTGCCTTGATGTTTGAAAAAGTTGTTGCACAGTTTAGAGGGAAGTATCTTTACGGTTTGACGGCTACGCCTGAGCGTAAGAATGGTCATGAGCCTATCGTTTTTCAGAGAATTGGTGAGATACTCCATACTGCTGATAAGAGGGAAACGGATTTTAAACGGCAATTGCAAGTAAGATTCACTTCCTTTGGTCATTTGGAGATTGAAAAGACCAAAGCAAGTAATTTTATACAGCTTAGTGATTGGATTGCTACTGACTCAGTGAGGAATCAGTTGATTCTCAAGGATATTCTAGTCCAAGTGGCAGAAGGGCGGAATATCTTGGTTCTAGTCAATCGAATTCAACAGATAGATGTCTTTGAAAAGTTATTGAAAGAGAAAGAAGTTGATGATTTTTATATTATTAGTGGCAAAACCAAAGTCCGAGAGAGAACAAGTTTACTGGAGACGTTAGAACAATTAGATAAAGGGTTTGTTTTATTGTCTACTGGAAAATACATTGGCGAAGGTTTTGACTTGCCTCAGCTAGACACGCTTATATTGGCAGCACCCTTTTCTTGGAAAAATAATTTAATTCAGTATGCAGGTCGGATTCATAGAAACTACAAGGATAAGTCTTTGGTGCGGATTTTCGATTATGTGGATATTCATGTTCCTTATTTAGAAAAGATGTTTCAGAAACGACAAGTAGCTTATCGAAAGATGGATTATCGTGTCATCGAGGGTGAGGAGAAACCATTCGTTTATGTTGATAGTAGATATGAGAATGTGCTGAGAGAGGACTTATACTCTTCGAAAATCAAATTCAAACCACGTCAGCGTCGCCTTACCGTACTCAAGTACAGCTTGCGGCTAGCTTCCTAGTTTGCTCTTTGATTTTCATTGAGTATTAGCGGGGGAAAGACAGGAGTGTATGCTTATTTTACCTTATGTGCACCAGACAAAACTGATGAATTTTCTAAAAGAATTTAGGATTAGTCAAATTGAGATATGTATACCAGAGACGGTTGCAAATAAAGCATGGCTAGACCAGTTGAAGAGCCAGAAAATTAAAGTATCTTTTACTCAATCAAAAATAGTCACGCCTATTCTTTTGGTAAACAAGACCATTGTTTGGTATGGTGCAATGCCATTATTAGGGAAGGTAGATGAAGTGACCATATTACGTTTGGAATCAGCTAGTATAGTTTCTGAACTAGTGGCAGGTTTACGATAGAGAAAATTTTTAAAAATTTCTATGTATGATTTTCATTTCTTTAGTGAGAGTGATGACATTTTCACATTCGAATCACACAAAATAAAAAAATTTCTACAAGTACTTGACAAATAGATTGAAATATCTTAAAATGAAAATGGTTACAGAGTTATTAATTATTTAAGCTTCATGTCACTATTAAAAATTGAAATAAAAGGATGTTATCACTAATACAAGTGAGCAGGAACCTATTTAATCACATCGGAAGAAGTTTCTTGATGTTTTTAAGTAGGTTCCTTTTATTTTAAAAGGGAAATTTTATGATCATAAAACGAATACTAAACCACAATGCTGTAATTGCGCAAAGTAAAAAAGATATCGATATTCTTCTTTTTGGAAGGGGAATAGCTTTTGGAAGAAAAATTGGAGATAAAGTAAATCCAATTGATATTGAGAAAAGTTTTTTTCTCAAAAATAGAGATAATATGACCCGTTTTACAGAGATGTTTATTAACGTTCCTTTGGAGTTGGTGTACATCACCGAAAAAATAATTAATCTAGGTAAAATAACATTGGGTAATAATTTTGATGAGATTATCTATATAAATCTAACGGATCATATTTCTTCGAGTATAGAACGTTATAAAGAAGGAGTTATTATTTCGAATCCCCTACGTTGGGAAATTTCGAAATATTATAAAGAAGAATTTGAGCTTGGGAAAAGGGCTTTACAAATAATAAAAAAAGAGTTAGGTATTGAACTTCCAATTGACGAAGCTGCATTCATAGCGCTACATTTTGTTAATGCTAATTTAGAAAATAATTTTCAAGAGTCGTATAAAATCACTGAAATAATTATGGGAATTGAGAAAATCATTCAAGATTTCTATTGTACTGAGTTTAACCAAGATTCTATTGATTATTATAGATTCATAACTCATATAAAATTATTTGCCCATCGTTTGGTTGAAAATATAACTTATTGTGACGATGATGATGAAGACTTGTTAGCATTAATGAAAAATAAATATCCTAGGGAATATGAATGTGGTAAACAGGTGGCAATGTTTATACAAACTGAGTACAATTATTTGCTGACTTCTAGTGAATTAGTTTATTTGATGGCTCATATTCGTCGCTTAACAAAAAATTTAGATTAATAGAATAGGAGAATACCATGAGTTATAAAGATACGGTACAAAAAATCCTCGATGTAATTGGAGGCGAAAAAAATGTCAATAGAGTTACCCATTGTGTAACACGTTTAAGATTAGAATTAAAAGATGAAAATTTAGTCAATGATGATGTGAAGAAGATACCAGGTGTAATAGGTATTATGAAAAAGAATGGGCAATATCAAATTATACTTGGTAATGATGTAGCCAATTATTATAAAGAATTCATTAAACTTGGCAATTTTGAAACAGATTCAGTTGATCAAGGGCACAAAGGGAATATTTTAGAAAGAATCATTGAATATATCGCTGGTTCCATGACTCCAATCATTCCAGCAATGTTAGGGGGAGGTATGTTGAAAGTCTTGGTAATCATTTTACCAATGCTTGGTATATTGCAATCAGATTCTCAGACTATTGCTTTTTTGACATTTTTTGGGGATGCTCCATATTATTTCTTACCGCTGTTATTAGCTTATTCTGCATCACAAAAATTAAAAGTAACATCTACATTAGCTATGTCTGTAGCAGGTGTACTTCTCCATCCAAATTTTGTTCAAATGGTGCAATCAGGGAATCCTCTTAGTTTATTTGGTGCACCTGTGACACCAGCTAGTTATGGTTCATCAGTCATTCCAATTCTTATTATGGTTTGGTTGATGAAATATATTGAAAAAATGATTGCTAAATTAACACCAGCTGTTACTAAGAGTTTTTTGCAACCTACGCTAGTATTATTAGTATCAAGCTTTATTGCCTTAGTTGTAGTCGGACCTATTGGAGTAATTGTTGGTGAAGGATTATCAAATCTAGTTGGACACATGTATGGTGTAGCTGGATGGCTTACATTAGCTATTCTTGGTGCTATTATGCCATTTATTGTTATGACTGGAATGCATTGGGCTTTTGCACCTATTTTTTTGGCGGCATCTATTGCTACTCCAGACGTATTAATTCTTCCAGCAATGTTAGGGTCAAACTTAGCTCAAGGGGCTGCTTCGATGGCTGTTGCATTAAAGAGTAAAAATAATAATACAAAACAAATTGCTTTTGCAGCAGGTTTCTCAGCCTTACTTGCAGGAATTACCGAACCTGCATTATATGGTGTGACTTTAAAATATAAAAAACCGCTTTATGCAGCTATGATTGGTGGTGGATTAGCGGGATTATTTGCAGGTCTTACTAGTGTTAAAGCGTATCTATTTGCTGTCCCATCTTTGATAGCGTTGCCTCAATTTATTTATTCTGATGCACCATCAAATATTGTAAATGCTTTAATTGTGGCGGTCATTTCAGTTGTTATTACCTTTGTATTAGTTTATATATTTGGAATCGATGAAGAAGAGAGTTCTAGTAATTTAGAAGTTGAAGCTGGAGTTTCAAATAAAAAAATGATATTTTCTCCTATATCAGGAGAAATCATTCCGTTAAGCGATGTCCAGGATAAAACATTTTCAGATAAACTGATTGGAGACGGAGTAGCGATTATCCCAAGTGAAGGTAAGGTTTATGCGCCATTCGATGGGAAAATTACAAATATTTTTCCGACTAAGCACGCAATTGGATTGAAGAGTGATGAGGGTGTTGAGTTACTAATTCATATTGGATTAGATACTGTTGAGCTAAAAGGTCAAGGTTTTATTAGTCATGTAGAAGAAGGAGACAGAGTTTTCAAAAATCAGTTGATTTTTGAAATGGACTTAAATTTAATCAAGAGTAAAGGCTACGAAACAGTTACACCAGTAATTGTAACGAATACCAACGATTTTCTAGATGTATTAGTATTACCTAATAATCAGACAATCGAGCATTCTAAGGAATTACTGGTAATATTATAATGGAGGAAAGTTATGGCCATTTTTCCAGATGATTTTCTTTGGGGTGGAGCTGTTGCAGCTAATCAAGTAGAGGGAGCATATAATGAAGGTGGTAAGGGATTATCAGTTCAGGATGTGTTACCCAAAGGTGGATTAGGAGAAGCAACAGAAAATCCTACAGAAGATAACTTAAAATTGTTAGGTATTGATTTTTATCATAAATATAAGGAAGATATATCCTTGTTTTCTGAAATGGGCTTTAATGTTTTTCGTACTTCTATTGCATGGAGTAGAATTTTTCCAAAAGGAGATGAGGAAGAACCTAACGAAGCTGGTTTGAAATATTATGATGAATTGTTTGATGAGCTACATGCTCACGGGATAGAACCACTTGTAACTCTTTCACACTATGAGACTCCATTATATTTAGCAAGAAAATATCATGGATGGGTTGATAGGAGAATGATTCATTTTTATGAAAAATTTGCTCGAACAGTTTTAGAAAGGTATAAAGATAAAGTTAAATATTGGCTTACATTTAACGAAGTAAACTCTGTTTTGGAATTACCATTTACTAGTGGAGGAATAGATATACCTAAGGAGAATCTTTCGAAACAAGAATTATATCAAGCTATACATCATGAATTAGTTGCCTCGAGTTTGGTTACAAAAATTGCTCGTGAGATTAATTCAGAGTTTAAGGTGGGATGTATGGTATTAGCTATGCCAGCTTATCCAATGACTCCAAATCCAAAAGATGTATGGGCGACTCATGAGTATGAGAATCTAAATTATCTATTTTCAGATGTGCATGTTAGAGGTTATTATCCGAATTATGCAAAAAGATATTTTAAGGAAAATGACATTAACATAGAGTTTGCAGCTGAAGATGCAGAGTTATTAAAAAATTATACTGTAGATTTTTTATCGTTTAGCTATTACATGAGTGTGACTCAATCTGCTCTTCCAACACAGTATAATTCAGGAGAAGGGAATATTATTGGTGGTTTAGTAAATCCTTATTTAGAGTCTTCAGAGTGGGGATGGCAAATTGATCCAATTGGACTACGTATAATTTTAAATAGATATTATGACCGTTATCAAATCCCATTATTTATAGTAGAAAATGGATTAGGTGCTAAAGATCAACTAATAAAAGATGAATTTAATAACTTAACCGTCCAAGATGATTATAGAATTCAGTATATGAAAGAACATTTATTGCAAGTAGCTGAAGCTCTACAGGATGGTGTTGAAATTATGGGCTATACGTCTTGGGGATGTATTGACTGTGTTTCTATGTCCACTGCACAACTTTCTAAAAGGTACGGTCTCATTTATGTTGATCGAAACGATGATGGAAGTGGTACATTAAATCGATATAAGAAAATGTCTTTTACTTGGTATAAAGAAGTGATTGAATCAAATGGAGAATCCTTATTCAAATAGTTTTTTATTGATGACTAGCTATTATCACGGTTAAGGCAACATCTCATTAAATATAAAATAAAGAGGTTTGGAAGACATCAAATTCTAAACCTCTTTATTTTATAGGGGGATTAATTAATTTAATTTTGTTACAGAAATTATAAATAGTTGATTTAGATAAGAATAAGCTAACAAGCAGAAGTGAGATAGGTCTTGCAAGAATGCTAAAAATCTGATAAACTATGTAGTAATTGAATAGAAATCTGCAAGACTAGTAACTCAAGGGAAGTATATCAGGGAGGAGAGCCGTGACTGCAAGCTCTCTATATGAAAGCTGGGTGAATTCACTTGCGCATGGATTTAGAAATGAAGGTCTGACTTGTCAGATGAAAACGGATGGTACCGCGTGTCAACGCTCCGAGTGGAGTTTTTGGCATGTGGTTTTCTTTTTATCTTATGAGAGACTGATGGAGGAATTATGTCAACTATTGAAGAACAATTAAAAGCGCTTCGCGAAGAAACGCTGGCTAGCTTGAAGCAGATTACTGCTGAAAATGAAAAAGGGATGCAAGAATTGCGTGTCTCAGTCCTTGGTAAAAAAGGGTCACTTACGGAAATCCTCAAAGGGATGAAAGATGTCTCTGCTGAGATGCGTCCAATCATTGGGAAACATGTCAATGAAGCGCGTGATGTCTTGACAGCAGCGTTTGAAGAAACAGCTAAGCTTTTGGAAGAAAAGAAAGTGGAAGCTCAACTGGCTAGCGAGAGCATCGATGTGACACTTCCAGGCCGCCCAGTTGCGACTGGTCACCGTCATGTTTTGACACAAACCAGTGAAGAAATCGAAGATATTTTCATCGGTATGGGGTATCAAGTCGTGGATGGTTTTGAAGTGGAGCAAGACTACTACAACTTTGAGCGTATGAACCTTCCAAAAGACCACCCAGCTCGTGATATGCAGGATACTTTCTATATCACTGAAGAAATCTTGCTCCGTACCCACACGTCTCCAGTTCAGGCGCGTGCTATGGACGCCCATGATTTTTCAAAAGGTCCTTTGAAAATGATCTCACCAGGGCGTGTCTTCCGTCGTGATACGGACGATGCGACCCACAGTCACCAGTTCCACCAAATCGAAGGCTTGGTTGTTGGGAAAAATATCTCTATGGCTGACCTTCAAGGAACCCTTCAGTTAATTGTGCAAAAAATGTTCGGTGAAGAGCGTCAAATTCGTTTGCGCCCCTCTTACTTCCCATTCACAGAGCCATCTGTTGAGGTGGATGTTTCTTGCTTCAAGTGTGGTGGAGAAGGCTGTAACGTATGTAAGAAAACTGGTTGGATCGAAATTATGGGAGCTGGTATGGTTCACCCACGTGTCCTTGAAATGAGTGGTATCGATGCGACTGTTTACTCTGGATTTGCCTTTGGTCTTGGTCAAGAACGTGTAGCTATGCTCCGTTACGGAATCAATGATATTCGTGGCTTCTACCAAGGAGATGTCCGCTTCTCAGAACAGTTTAAATAATGATTAGAAAAGTAGAAAAGGCAGATGTTGAGGTGTTGGCTAAAATTGCCAAACAAACCTTTCGTGAAACATTTGCTCATGATAATACGGAAGAGCAGTTACAGGAATACTTTGAAGAGGCTTATAGTCTGAGAACTTTGTTAACTGAGTTGGGAAATCCAGAATCCGAAACCTATTTCATTATGCATGAAGAGGAGATAGCTGGTTTTCTTAAAGTCAACTGGGGAAGTGCTCAAACTGAGAGAGAATTAGAGGACGCTTTTGAAATTCAACGCCTCTATGTGCTACAAAAATTCCAAGGATTTGGATTCGGTAAGCAACTGTTTGAATTCGCTCTGGAACTTGCTACCAAAAATAGTTTTTCTTGGGCTTGGCTAGGTGTTTGGGAGCATAATACAAAAGCTCAAGCGTTTTATAATCGATATGGTTTTAAAAAATTTAGCCAACATCATTTTATGGTTGGTCAAAAAGTAGATACGGATTGGTTACTGAGAAAGAAATTAAGGTAAGAAGATGATTCTTCTATTGAAATGATAGGAAAGGAAAAGAACTAGAGTGACAACTGTCATTCTGGAGAACTAAATTATGCTTGTATCTTATAAATGGTTAAAAGAATTGGTGGACATTGATGTGCCATCACAGGAGTTGGCTGAAAAAATGTCAACTACAGGGATCGAGGTAGAAGGTGTCGAATCACCAGCTGCCGGTCTCTCAAAAATTGTCGTCGGTGAGGTCTTGTCTTGCGAAGATGTGCCAGAAACTCACCTCCATGTTTGTCAGGTTAACGTTGGCGAAGAAGAAGCACGTCAAATCGTCTGTGGTGCCCCAAATGTGCGTGCTGGTATCAAGGTTATGGTGGCTCTTCCAGGAGCTCGCATCGCTGACAACTACAAAATCAAAAAAGGAAAAATCCGTGGTTTAGAGTCACTTGGGATGATCTGTTCGCTTGGCGAATTGGGAATTTCTGACTCAGTTGTGCCAAAGGAATTCGCAGATGGCATCCAAATCTTGCCAGAAAATGCCGTTCCAGGTGAGGAAGTCTTCTCATATCTAGACTTGGATGATGAAATCATCGAACTTTCTATCACACCAAACCGTGCAGATGCCCTTTCTATGCGTGGAGTGGCTCACGAAGTGGCAGCTATCTATGATAAGGCAGTCAACTTTAAAGAATTTACTCTAACAGAAACAAATGAAGTTGCAGCAGACGCTCTTTCTGTAGGGATTGAAACAGACAAGGCACCTTACTATGCAGCCCGTATCTTGGACAATGTGACTATTGCACCAAGTCCACAATGGTTGCAAAACATTC
Source organism: Streptococcus sp. 1453 (assembly GCF_013276955.1). Lineage (NCBI taxonomy): Bacteria > Bacillati > Bacillota > Bacilli > Lactobacillales > Streptococcaceae > Streptococcus > Streptococcus sp. 1453. The sequence goes on along the minus strand of NZ_VMLZ01000005.1, from coordinate 29,938 downwards.
TTATGAATGAAGGTATCCGTCCAATCAATAACGTAGTGGACGTGACAAACTACATCCTGCTCTACTTTGGTCAACCAATGCATGCCTTTGACTTGGATACTTTTGAAGGAAATGACATCCGTGTGCGTGAAGCGCGTGCTGGTGAAAAATTGGTGACTTTAGATGGTGAAGAACGTGACTTGGACGTGAATGACTTAGTTATCACTGTCGCAGACAAGCCAGTAGCCCTTGCAGGTGTCATGGGAGGTCAAGCAACAGAAATTTCTGAAAAATCTAGTCGTGTCGTCCTTGAAGCTGCAGTCTTCAACGGAAAATCAATTCGTAAGACTAGTGGTCGCCTCAACCTTCGTTCTGAGTCATCTTCTCGCTTTGAAAAAGGCGTCAATGTGGCAACTGTTAACGAAGCCCTTGATACGGCGGCTAGCATGATTGCAGAGCTTACAGGTGCAACAGTACGTAAGGGTATTGTTTCAGCGGGTGAGCTTGATACCTCTGATGTGGAAGTTTCTTCAACCCTTGCTGATGTTAACCGCGTCCTTGGTACAGAACTTTCTTACGCGGATGTAGAAGACGTCTTCCGTCGTCTTGGCTTTGGCCTTTCTGGAAATGCAGATAGCTTTACAGTCAGCGTCCCACGTCGCCGTTGGGATATCACAATCGAGGCAGATCTCTTTGAAGAAATCGCTCGTATCTACGGTTATGATCGCTTGCCAACCAGCCTTCCAAAAGATGATGGTACAGCTGGTGAATTGACTGTGACACAGAAACTCCGTCGTCAAGTTCGTACGATTGCTGAAGGAGCAGGTTTGACAGAAATCATCACCTATGCTCTGACAACTCCTGAAAAAGCAGTTGAGTTTACGGCTCAACCAAGTAACCTTACGGAACTTATGTGGCCAATGACAGTGGACCGTTCTGTCCTCCGTCAAAATATGATTTCAGGTATCCTAGATACAGTTGCTTACAACGTGGCTCGTAAGAACAAAAACTTGGCCCTTTACGAGATTGGAAAAGTCTTTGAACAAACTGGCAATCCAAAAGAAGAACTTCCAAATGAAATCAACAGTTTTGCCTTTGCCTTGACAGGCTTGGTTGCTGAAAAAGATTTCCAAACAGTAGCAGTTCCAGTTGATTTCTTCTATGCTAAAGGAATCCTAGAAGCGCTCTTTACTCGCTTGGGACTTGCAGTGACTTATACAGCAACAGCTGAAATTGCTAGCCTTCATCCAGGTCGAACAGCCGTGATTTCACTCGGTGACCAAGTTCTTGGTTTCCTTGGCCAAGTGCATCCAGTCACTGCTAAGGCTTATGATATTCCAGAAACGTATGTAGCTGAGCTTAACCTTTCAGCCATCGAAGCTGTACTTCAACCTGCTAGTCCATTTGTGGAAATCACCAAATTCCCAGCAGTCAGCCGTGATGTTGCCTTTCTACTCAAGGCAGAAGTGACTCATCAAGAAGTTATGAACGCTATCCAAGCTGCCGGCGTGAAACGTTTGACAGATATCAAACTCTTTGACGTCTTCTCAGGCGAAAAATTGGGACTAGGTATGAAGTCAATGGCTTATAGCTTGACTTTCCAAAATCCAGAAGATAGCTTGACGGACGAAGAAGTCGCACGATATATGGAAAAAATCCAAGCTTCTCTCGAAGAAAAAGTGAATGCAGAAGTGCGTTAAACGATAGTATGATACAAATTCCCCCTCTAGTTTATGAACACTAGAGGGGTGATTTTATATAATACTCAATGAAAATCAAAAAGCAAACTAGGAAACTAGCCGTAGGTTGCTCAAAACACTGTTTTGAGGTTGTAGATAAGACTGACGAAGTCAGTAACCATATGTCTAAGGTAAGTCGACGCTGACGTGGTTTGAATTAGTATAAAATAATTAAAATGTGATTTCTGTAAAAATACATCTATGATCAGAGTTTTGAAAACTTACAATGTCTAAATTTTTAACATAGTAGTGGTTTTTAGGCAATAAAATATGATCTATTGTTGCATTAAAAAGTTTTGGACTTTGGCTATTCCAAGTTCCTCTTTCAAAAGGTGGAAGTGCATTTAATGCGTCCCTATGAGAGCTTATTTTTGCAAGTGCTCCATGACGCATAGTTGCATTAAAGTCACCTGCAATAATAGCCTTTGGATATTTTGAAGCCAGTTGATTATGAATGATGTTTAAGTCTTGCTTCCAGATTTCCATTAAACCTGGCAGAGGAGGAGCAGTATGCAAGGCAATGATATCTGGTATATTTTGTTTTCTCGAATGTAATACAATTGTCCCGAACCGTGTTGTATGAAAAGTTTTAGCTTCTGTATAGAAACCATAACTTTTCTTGACAATCACAGTCACAGGAGCTATTCCACTGTCAGTAGGTGGAGAAGTGAAAATATCATAGTTGGCTATAGAAAGTCCAACTTGATGAAACAATAGTTTGATTCTCTGGTTTTCTTGCTCACCTCTGATATTGGTAGCTAGTTCAGGGAATATAGCAATATCGGCATCAAAATGGCTAAAAATTCGTTCAATATGTTGTGCTTCTATTTTATTTGCGACGTTCCAAGTTACTAACTTTAAGGTTTTAGTCTTATTTGATGCGGAAGAAAGGGTTTTATCTGTTCCGAATAATAGTAATATGAACGATAGTAAGAGCAAGATGCTAGAATAAAACCGTATTTGTTTATTTTTCTTGTAAAAAGATAGGGAAAAAAATACGAAACTTAAAATAGAAGCCATAGTTGCAGTAGCTAAGGGGAAGGCATAAATCTGTGCCAAGATAGGTCTGGTAGATAGCCAAATATTAAGATTAGAAGATGGGAAAAAAGAATAAGCTATGATAGGGATAGCGAAGAGAATGACAGAAAGGGCAGAAAGAAATGTTTTAATCATTGTATGAGTACCTCAATTTGCAATGCTTGCTCGGAGCTAATGTGATTTTGTGACTTTACTTGATTGATATTCTTTTTCTTGTCTTCCTCATAGATTAAGTACAACCCAAGTAAAAAAAGTCCAATTTAAGATTGAAATGATTAAAAGGCACAGAAATGCAAGACAATTATACTACAAAAGGCAAACATTAAAAGGCAAACATTTGACAATCGATAGCCGTCGCTTAATCGAACGATGGAAAAAAGAAGGAAAATCAAATAGAGAAATTGCCTCTCTACTTGGAAAAGTTTCTCAAACTATCCATACTGAAATCAAGCTTGACTAAGGAACTAAAGGAAAAGATTCTCCACTATCATAACCAAAAATTTTCGCCTGAAATGATGGTGATGGCTAAAGGGGTTAACGTGGGAATTTCTACCATCTACTACTGGATTCATCATGGAAAATTAGGATTGTCAAAACAGGATCTGCTTTATCCTAAGAAAAGGAAAAGCGCTTAAGAAACAAGCTAGCACCAATTTTAAACCCGCTGGTCAATCCATCGAATCATAATTCGATCATTTTTTCAAAAAATACATAGACGTAAAAGAAAGAGGGCTAAGTGATGGAGAATAGTGCTATTGGAAGTAACTGGAAGGATGTTCGGTCAGCACTCTTCACCAAGGAGGAAATCCTTGAAAGTGATATGCGAGTGACTATCATGAGCGAGTTGATTGAGGCTAGGCATGAACAAGGAATCAGCCAGAAAAAGCTAGAAGAACTTAGTGGAGTAAGTCAGCCTGTCATAGCTAGGATGGAAACAGGAAAGACTAGTCCTCAGTTGGATACATTTAGCCAGTTTAGGAAAGACACTAGCAGTCGTCCCCCTCGAACAGGAAAAGAGTTGATTAGAGTAGACTCATACTCAATGAAAACCAAAGAGCAAACTAGGAAACTAGCCGTAGGTTGCTCAAAACACTGTTTTGAGGTTGTAGATAAGACTGACGAAGTCAGTAACCATATGTCTAAGGCAAGGCGACGTTGACGCGGTTTGAATTTGATTTTCGAAGAGTATTATAGTCTTTTCTAATAACAAGTCATAGTCACTTATAAGAATTACTAATAACGCGTTTGAATCGTCTAACTGAAATAAAGCTATAAAACAAGCTACACAAAGGATTTGAGGCATTTTTCTCAGGTCTTTTTCTTTTGTCTAAAATAGAGATATAGTTTCAAACTATATCAAAGCCTAATTTTTTACAATTATACAGACGCTTTCTTTTCTGTTAAGATAGTTTCAACAACAAATTTTGGAGGACACATCATGTCAACTACAATCATCGGTTTCCCTCGTTTGGGAGAATTCCGCGAATTAAAATTTATAACTGAAAAATACTTTAGAAAAGAAATCTCAGAAGAAGAACTCTTGGCAGCCGCAAAAGACTTGCGTGCTAAGCACTGGAACATTGTCAAAGAAAAAGGCATCACTGAAATTCCATCAAATGACTTTTCTCACTATGACAACTTCCTAGATGCAGCATTCCTCTTCAACGTGGTACCTGCTTCAGTTCAAAACTTGGACTTGTCTGACCTTGAGCGCTACTTCGCTTTGGGTCGTGGTTACCAAGGAGAAAAAGGGGACGTTCGCGCCCTTCCAATGAAGAAATGGTTCAACACCAACTACCACTACATCGTTCCTAAATTTGAAAAAGACACTCAAGTCAAACTTGCAGGTCACAAAATCTTTGATGAATTCCAAGAAGCAAAAGAACTTGGATTGAACACTCGCCCAGTTCTTGTAGGTCCATTTACTTTCCTTCAATTGTCAGACTTTGAAGAAGGCGTGAAAGCAGAAGACTTCGTAGATAGCTTAGTGGCTGCTTACCAAGAAGTTTTTGCTAAATTGGCAGAACTTGGTGCGACTCGTATCCAACTCGACGAAGCTGCTCTTGTAAAAGATTTGACAGCTGAAGAAAAAGCTCTCTTCTTGAACCTTTACAACAAACTCTTGGCTGACAAAAAAGGTCTTGAAGTCTTGCTTCAAACTTACTTCGGAGATGTTCGTGACGTCTACGCTGACCTTGTGAAATTGCCAGTAGATGCCATCGGTCTTGACTTCGTTGAAGGTAAGAAAACTCTTGAATTGGTTAAAGGTGGTTTCCCAGCTGATAAGACTCTTTATGCAGGTATTGTCAATGGTAAAAACATCTGGCGTAACAACTACGAAAAGAGCTTGGCTGTTCTTGAACAAATCCCAGCTGAAAACATTGTCTTGACAAGCTCATGCTCACTTCTTCATGTGCCATTTACAACTGCTAATGAAGAATTTGAACCAGCTATCTTGAACCACTTTGCCTTTGCAGTTGAAAAATTGGATGAGATTCGTGATTTGGATGCTATCCGCAATGGTCAAGGTGAAGAAGCTCTTGCAGCCAACAAAGCACTCTTTGCGACTGAGCGTGTTGGTGAAAATGCGGAACTTCGTGCGCGTATCGCTGGATTGACGGACGCAGACTACACTCGTTTGCCAGCCTTTGCAGAACGTGAAGCTATCCAAGAAGAAGCTTTCAAACTTCCAGCTCTTCCAACAACAACTATCGGTTCATTCCCTCAAACTAAGGAAGTTCGTGCGAAACGTTTGGCTTACCGTAAAGGTGAATTGTCTCAAGAAGAGTACGATGCTTTCCTTGCTGAGACTATCGACGAATGGATCAAATGGCAAGAAGATATCGACTTTGATGTCCTTGTTCACGGTGAATTTGAGCGTAATGACATGGTTGAGTACTTCGGTCAAAACTTGTCAGGTTACCTCTTCTCTAAAAATGGTTGGGTACAATCATACGGTATGCGTGGGGTGAAACCACCAATCATCTGGGGTGATGTCACTCGTCTTAACCCTATCACTGTTAAATGGTCTAGCTATGCACAAAGCCGTACAAACAAACCTGTTAAAGGTATGTTGACTGGACCTGTTACCATCCTCAACTGGTCATTCCCACGTGAAGACATCTCTATCAAGGATTCTACTCTTCAAATCGCCCTTGCTATCAAGGATGAAGTGCTTGACCTTGAAGCTGCTGGTGTGAAAATCATCCAAATCGATGAGGCTGCTCTTCGTGAAAAATTGCCACTCCGTCGTAGCGACTGGTATGAAGACTACCTTGACTGGGCAATTCCTGCCTTCCGCTTGGTACACTCAACAGTAGCACCAGACACACAAATCCACACTCACATGTGTTACTCAGAATTTACAGATATCATCCCAGCTATCGATAACATGGATGCAGACGTTATTTCCTTTGAAGCTAGCCGTTCAAACCTTGAAATCTTGGACGAACTCAAAGCGAAAAACTTCCAAACAGAAGTGGGACCTGGGGTTTACGATATCCACTCTCCTCGTGTGCCAAATGAAGGCGAAATCGATAACACAATCGAAGCCATCCTTGCTAAAGTGCCAAGCAAGAAAGTTTGGATCAACCCTGACTGTGGTTTGAAAACACGTGGTATTCCAGAAACAAAAGAAAGCTTGATCCGCCTTGTTGAAGCAGCTAAAGCTGCGCGTGAGAAATTGTAAGATAAGGATTTCTCCAGAAGCGCTGTTTGGTCAATCTGCCTGTTTCACTTAGATTCTAGGAATCCAGCTAACAAAAAAATCAACTAGAAAAGGTTATTACATATGTCACGCCAAACACCGTCGCTCTCATTTGAAGTGTTCCCTCCAAACCCAGCAGTGGGTAATGATAACATTATTTCTGCTCTTCAAGATATGCAGGAGTTGGCTCCCCACTTTATCAGTGTTACTGCCAGCAATAACAAATTTAATATCAAGGAAACGACGGTCCGTTTGGCTGATTTTATCCAAAATGACTTGGCGATTCCGACTATTGCCCACTTGCCAGCTATCTATTTGACTAAGGACAAGGTTGCTGAAACCATTGCTGACTTGGACAAGGTTGGGGTGCAGAAAATCTTGGCTCTTCGTGGGGATATTATTCCAGACGTGGAACCACAAAAGGATTTCCGCTACGCAACTGACTTGATTGAGTTCATCAAGGAGCAAGCTCCTCACTTTGATATTGTTGGTGCTTGTTATCCAGAAGGCCATCCAGATTCACCAAATCAGATTTCAGATATTCAAAATCTTAAGAAGAAAGTGGATGCAGGCTGTTCGAGCCTCGTAACCCAGCTTTTCTTTGACAATGAACGCTTCTATGATTTCCAAGACAAGTGCATCTTGGCTGGGATTGATGTTCCAATTCATGCAGGGATTATGCCAATTCTGAATCGAAATCAGGCTCTCCGCCTCTTGAAGACTTGTGAGAATATCCATCTTCCACGCAAATTTAAAGCCATCTTAGACAAGTATGAGCATGACCCTGAGTCGCTCAGAGCAGCAGGACTTGCCTATGCGGTGGACCAAATCGTGGACTTGGTAACTCAGGATGTGGCCGGTGTGCATCTCTATACTATGAACAATGCGGATACAGCAAAATACATCCACCAAGCAACCCATGCTTTGTTTAATCACCAGTCTCTAGGATAATAAAAAGTAAACCATTCTTCTCAGCTGAGGGGAATGGTTCCTTTTTAATGGTAAAGACCGCACTTTTTAAGAAAAATATGATAAAATAGACTCTGTACGTACTTGATACAAAGATGAGGATATTTAGGTTGTAGAAGTTTGTTTAAAGTTGATTATTTTTTAAACAAAATCTGATAATGTGTGTCTCAAAAAACACGAACGGAGTGAGTATTTAAAAGATATTTCACGCTATCGTGATATCCTAGATGATAACAATATTATTATCTAAGACGGGATTTTTGAGAGCAAAATAGTTCGGGAAACTATTTTAGCCTGAGCATAGAAATGAAAAGGCGAAGTAATTAAAAATTACCATTGAAATTCCATTAGATTTCTAAAATCATCCACTGGATAATTTCACCTCCCGTCCGCACTATTTCAGGGAAATATCAAAAAGATACTTAATTGAATTTTGGCCTCATTTCTTAGGAAAAAAGATAAACTGTCTTGTCTTCATCGAAGACTTCGTCAGTTTCCTATTTTTACTTTGCTTTTGACGTCCTTGGTATCTTGAGAATTGAACACGCCTACAACTCTTTGGAAAAAGATAAATCTGCCTAGGAGCAGTCGCTCCGTCGTTCGATTTCCTATTTTCCTTTGAGTTGCTTGACGGCTTAGTATCTTGATCTTTGTAGGCAAGGCGTATAATTTCATCAATCCAAAGGGGATTAAAATGACAAAACAAGTGTTTCAAACGACTTTTGCGGGTCGTGAGTTAATTGTAGAGACTGGTCAGGTTGCCAAGCAGGCAAATGGCTCTGTTGTCGTGCGTTACGGTGAGTCAACTGTCTTGACTGCGGCCGTTATGTCTAAGAAAATGGCAACTGGGGATTTCTTCCCTCTTCAAGTCAACTACGAAGAAAAAATGTATGCAGCTGGGAAGTTTCCTGGTGGCTTTATGAAACGTGAAGGACGTCCTTCAACAGATGCGACCTTGACAGCGCGTTTGATTGACCGTCCAATCCGTCCTATGTTTGCGGAAGGTTTCCGTAACGAAGTCCAAGTCATCAACACCGTGCTTTCTTATGACGAAAATGCTTCTGCACCAATGGCAGCTATGTTTGGTTCATCCTTGGCTCTTTCTATCTCAGATATTCCATTTGACGGGCCAATCGCTGGGGTACAGGTGGGCTATGTAGATGGTCAAATCATCATTAACCCAAGCCAAGAACAAGCAGAGCAATCTCTTCTTGAATTGACAGTAGCTGGTACCAAACACGCTATCAACATGGTTGAGTCTGGTGCCAAAGAATTGTCAGAAGAAATCATGTTGGAAGCTCTTCTGAAAGGGCACGAAGCAGTCAAAGAATTGATTGCTTTCCAAGAAGAAATCGTTGCTGCAGTCGGTAAGGAAAAAGCAGAAGTGGAATTGCTTCATGTAGATGCAGAATTGCAGGCTGAAATTATCGCAGCCTACAACAGTGACCTACAAAAAGCTGTCCAAGTAGAAGAAAAATTAGCTCGTGAAGCTGCAACTCAAGCAGTTAAGGACCAAGTGACTGCTGTTTATGAAGAAAAATATACAGACCATGAAGAATTTGACCGTATCATGCGTGATGTGGCTGAAATCTTGGAACAAATGGAACACGCTGAAGTGCGTCGCTTGATTACAGAAGACAAGGTTCGTCCTGATGGTCGTAAGGTCGATGAAATCCGTCCTTTGGATGCGGTTGTTGACTTCCTTCCTCGTGTGCACGGTTCAGGTCTTTTCACTCGTGGACAAACTCAGGCTCTTTCAGTCTTGACCTTGGCTCCGATGGGAGAAACTCAAATCATTGATGGTTTGGATCCAGAGTACAAGAAACGCTTTATGCACCACTATAACTTCCCACAATACTCTGTAGGGGAAACAGGTCGTTACGGTGCGCCAGGTCGTCGTGAAATCGGTCACGGTGCTCTTGGTGAGCGTGCCCTTGCTCAAGTCTTGCCAAGTTTGGAGGAATTCCCATACGCTATCCGTTTGGTAGCAGAAGTCTTGGAATCAAACGGTTCTTCATCTCAGGCTTCTATCTGTGCGGGAACTCTTGCCCTTATGGCTGGTGGGGTGCCAATCAAGGCGCCAGTAGCTGGTATTGCTATGGGACTTATCTCAGATGGAAACAACTACACAGTATTGACAGATATCCAAGGTTTGGAAGATCACTTTGGAGACATGGACTTTAAGGTTGCAGGTACTCGTGATGGGATTACAGCCCTTCAAATGGATATCAAGATTCAAGGGATTACTGCAGAAATCCTGACTGAGGCTCTTGCCCAAGCCAAGAAAGCGCGTTTTGAAATCCTTGATGTGATTGAAGCAACCATTCCAGAAGTTCGTCCAGAATTAGCTCCAACTGCTCCGAAAATTGATACCATCAAGATCGATGTGGACAAGATTAAGATTGTCATCGGTAAGGGTGGAGAAACCATCGACAAGATTATCGCTGAAACAGGCGTTAAGATTGATATCGACGAAGAAGGAAATGTGTCTATCTACTCTAGCGACCAAGATGCTATTAACCGTGCCAAAGAAATTATTGCTGGTCTGGTTCGTGAAGCTAAGGTGGACGAAGTTTACCGTGCTAAAGTCGTTCGTATCGAGAAATTTGGTGCCTTTGTCAACCTCTTTGATAAGACAGATGCCCTTGTTCATATCTCTGAGATGGCTTGGACGCGTACCAATAATGTCGAAGACTTGGTAGCAATCGGGGATGAAGTTGATGTTAAGGTTATCAAGATTGATGAAAAAGGACGTGTGGATGCTTCTATGAAAGCCCTTCTTCCTCGTCCTCCAAAACCTGAACGTGATGAAAAAGGTGAAAAATCAGAGCGTCCTCACCGCCCACGTCATCACAAAGACCACAAACCTAAGAAAGAATTTACAGAAACACCAAAAGATTCAGAATAAGAAAAGGAGAAATGTATGGGATGGTGGCGCGAAACCATTGATATCGTAAAAGAAAATGATCCAGCGGCCCGCACCACTTTGGAGGTTTTGCTGACCTATCCAGGTGTCAAGGCCTTGGCGGCCCACCGTCTCTCGCATTTTCTCTGGAAGCATGGCTTCAAACTCCTGGCTCGTATGCACAGTCAGTTTTGGCGCTTTTGGACTCAGATTGAGATTCATCCAGGTGCCCAGATTGATTCAGGTGTCTTTATCGACCACGGTTCTGGTCTGGTGATTGGGGAAACAGCGATTGTTGAAAAAGGTGTTCTTCTCTATCATGGGGTGACTCTTGGGGGAACAGGGAAAGACTGTGGCAAACGCCATCCTACCGTTCGCAAAGGAGCGCTTATATCCGCTCATGCCCAAGTCATTGGACCCGTTGAAATCGGTGAAAACGCCAAGGTCGGTGCAGCAGCAGTTGTTGTGGCAGACGTACCTAGTGATGTGACGGTTGTCGGTATTCCTGCTAAGATTGTCCGTGTACATGGTAAAAAGGATGAGCCGGTCATTCACGAAGTCGAAGAAAAACGAGAGTACTACGTTAATAAACTCGAGCAGTCTAAAGAAGCCAGTCACAGATCGTCTGGTTTGTAGAGGGTAGCTATATGATTCAAGCAAGAAACAAGTTAAGCCAAGAGGAGCTATCTGAGGCGAAAAAACTAATTAACTGTTGCCAAAACTATGACGGTACCTATCGTGATCCCTATCTCTCTAACATGCTTAATTTTGCTCCAAACATGCCCGCCTTTTTCCTTTATTATGAAAAAGGCAAACTTGTTGGTTTATTAACTGTCTATGCAGATGACCAAGATGTAGAAGTGACGATACTGGTTCATCCAGATCATCGCCGTCAGGGAATTGCGCGTGCATTGTTTACGAGTTTTGAGAGAGAAACAGCTTCTTTTCCTATTTGTTCAGTCACTTTTCAGACAGAGCGTGTTTTTCTAGACCGCCATCCTGATTTTGTCAGCAACTGGGGATTGGTCGAGGATGAAGAGACAGAAACTTGGTTAGGTAAGGATAGAAGACCTTATCCGTTAGCAACTGTTTCCAATCTTGAAATTTTGTTAGCAGATAGTTCGTTTCAGGAGCAAATTAGTCAGTTAAAATTTCAGGCATTTTCAGAGGAACATGAATCTAGAGAAGTTGTGGATAGATATGTCGCTGAAGCTCTGAAGGATCCAGAAAGTCGCTTATATATTTTATTAAAAGACGGTCAGGTTATTGGAACTTGCACGGTAGATTTATCGACTAATACGAATTACTTCTACGGTTTAGCAATATCTGAACCTGAACGTGGGAAAGGCTATGGGAGCTACTTAGCAAAATCCCTTGTCAACCAACTAATTGAGCAAAATGATAAGGAATTTCAGATTGCAGTGGAAGATAGCAATGTAGGTGCCAAACGTTTGTATGAAAAAATTGGCTTTGTCAAACAGACTCAGGTGGTTTATCTGAATGAGAAAGGAGCAAGGGATTCCGAAGTGTAGAGACATTCGGACTGAAATTCAATTGAACTCTTAGTGATGAAACTAATTGTTCTTGGATTTTGGTTTTCCTGACTATGATTTATGATTAAAATCTATGACACCATGCACCGGAAGTAGACAGGAGAGGCGCTTGAATGTTTAAGAATGAACCTTTCTGCTGCAGATTGGTATAGCTGTTGTCTGGCTTATTTTTCTTGTCCAGCAAGGATTTTGCTGAATACTTTGATTAGCTGAGGTCTAATCATTTGGGTCTATCCAGCTAAGTGAAGGCGAAGCAGAACTAGAAAGGAAACTACAAGAATGGCAGTATATTTTTACGGCTGTATCACCATGGATGGCTACTTGGCAGACAGCCAGCACAGGATAGACTGGCTGCATCAGCTTGGTTCTGTAGAGGATACAGGCTATGATGACTTTTACAGGCAAATGGATATCACCATCATGGGCAAGCGGACCTTTGAGGAAATCCAAGATTTGCAAGATGTAGAAAGTTTTTATCAAGCTACGGAAAACTATGTCTTTACGCATGATAGGCACCTGCCTGTCAGCAATTACCAGCCAGTAGCTGGGGATGTGGTGGACTTTGTTCACCAGATTGACAAAGGCAAAAATGTCTTTGTGATTGGTGGTAATTCTTTAGTAGGGCCGCTCTTGGATGCGGATCTTTTCGACCACCTCATTATTCAGATAGCGCCCCTTATCCTAGGAAAGGGGGTTCCCCTCTTTACCCAAGAGGAAGGGCAGCGCTTTTACCAACTGGATAGCCTCAGACAATTTGGTCCTTTTGCAGAGCTGGTTTTCAGCCGAAAAAGTCAGAAATAGAGAAGGGAGTGGACCGCATGATTAAAATCTACGACACCATGTCTCGTGATTTGCGAGAATTTGTCCCGATTGAGGACGGCAAAGTAAAGATGTATGTTTGTGGGCCAACGGTGTACAACTATATCCACGTGGGGAATGCCCGTTCAACGGTGGCTTTTGATACCATTCGTCGCTACTTTGAGTATCGTGGTTATGAGGTTGCCTATATTTCCAATTTTACGGATGTGGATGATAAGATTATCAACCGTGCCAAGGAAGAAGGGATCACGCCTCAGGAGGTTGCGGACAAGTACATCGCTGCCTTTCGTGAGGATGTGACGGCCTTGGGCGTGAAACCTGCGACTCGCCATCCGCGTGTGGTGGAGTTTATGATTGACATCATCCGCTTTGTGGAAGACTTGATTGGAAAAGGCTTTGCCTACGAGAGTCAAGGGGATGTTTACTTCCGTGTGGAAAAATCCCACAACTATGCCAAATTGGCTAATAAAACCTTGGAAGATTTGGAGCTGGGTGCTTCAGGTCGTACCGATGAAGAAACGGCTCGCAAGGAAAATCCTGTAGACTTTGCCCTATGGAAATCTTCCAAACCAGGTGAGATTTCTTGGGACAGTCCTTGGGGACCTGGTCGTCCGGGCTGGCACATCGAGTGTTCGGTTATGTCGACAGAGATTTTGGGCGATACTATTGATATCCACGGTGGTGGAGCCGATCTGGAGTTTCCGCATCACACCAATGAAATTGCCCAGTCGGAAGCCAAAACAGGCAAGACCTTTGCTAACTACTGGATGCACAATGGCTTTGTCAATATCGATAATGTCAAGATGTCCAAGTCCTTGGGTAACTTTATCACCGTACATGATGCCCTTAAAACTCTTGATGGGCAAGTGCTTCGTTTCTTCTTTTCGACTCAACATTATCGCAAGCCTATCAACTTTACGGAAAAGGCAGTGCGTGATGCAGAGACTAATCTCAAGTATTTGAAGAACACTTATGAGCAACCATTTTCTGGAACTGTAGATGCTCAAGAGTTACAGGCCTTTAAAGATAAGTTTGTAGCTGCTATGGATGAGGATTTCAACTCTGCCAACGGTATTACAGTAGTCTTTGAAATGGCCAAATGGGTCAATTCAGGAAACTATGATACAAGTGTTAAGGAAGCTCTTGCAGATATGTTGGAAGTCTTTGGAATTGTCTTTATTGAGGAAGTTTTGGATGCAGAGATTGAAGACTTGATCCAAAAACGCCAAGAAGCGCGTGCCAATCGTGACTTTGCGACAGCGGACCAGATCCGTGACCAATTGGCTACTCAAGGGATTAAGCTCCTTGACACCAAAGATGGAGTGAGGTGGACTCGTGATTGATGTCAATCTCATTAACGGGATTGCGCTGGCCTTTGAAGGAGATGCGGTGTATTCTATGTATATTCGCCGTCACCTCATCCTCAAAGGTATGACCAAACCCAATAAACTCCACCAAGAAGCGACCAAGTATGTCTCAGCCAAGGCTCAGGCTCGCCTGATTTCCCTCATGTTGGAGGATCAAGTCCTGACGGAAAAAGAAGAAGAAATCTACAAACGTGGTCGCAATACCAATAGTCACACCAAGGCTAAAAATGCTGATGTGGTGACTTATCGTATGTCCACAGGTTTTGAAGCAGTCATGGGCTATCTCCATATGACTGAAAATCTAGAACGTCTTGAGAGCTTGATTTCGTGGTGCATCCAAAAAGTGGAGGGCTAGGACATGATGGCAAAAGAACTACAAGACTGGTTTCCTGAAGCTCAGATTTCAGACCAACCAGTAGAGAAAGAGGGTTATCTCACTCTTCCTTTAGCTTCTCAACAGTGGATTTTGCTGGAAGAAACTGGGCTCAGTGAGCGTGAAAAGCAGTTGATTTCCCTTTTGACCCAGCAGGAGCAGGCTCGTTCGCTCAATCCTTGGTATTCTTTTCTGATTGAGGGCAAGGGACAAGCACCACAAACTTTTAAAAAGATTCAGTTGGCCTATTGTCATCTTTCCTATTTTCAGCAGGAAAATCTAGCTTCTTGGCTAGATATGATGCGGACCCTTTTTCCTAACTGTCAGACAGTGCTACAGGTGGGAGCGCAGGATTACATTTTTGTTCTCCAACAAGATAAGTACACCTCTGTACGAGCTATTTTAAGTGATACGATTGAAGCAGTGGAGTATGACTTTGGACTGCGTCTGTCAATCATGTTGGGTCAGGTTTGGTCTCAGACAGGCCATCAAGCCCTATCAGACTTGATTAAAGCAGAGCGAGATTTGTTTAAGACTTGGTGGCGTCAGGGTCATCAAGGTGTTCATACTTTTTCTCAGCTCTATCTTTGGAGTATGGGAGAAAGACTCGTGGACTTGAGAGTAATCAAGGAATGTCTACACCAGATGATTTTGGATCAAGATCAGATTCAGGAAATCATCCTCTCTCTTTGGGAAAATAGTGCTGTTCTCACTAAAACAGCCCAGAAACTCTATCTGCACCGCAATTCTCTCCAATACAAAATTGATAAATGGGAAGAATTGACAGGCCTACAGTTGAAGGAGTTGACCGACCTGACTCTGTGTTATCAATTGATTTTAGGTTCTTTGTCAACTATAGTTGGTTTGTAAAGAAGTTAATATTTGGAGAAGAGGATTGCCATCTTCTCCATTTTTATGTGCAGAGTTATAGTGGATTGAGGCTGGGAAAGTACACTGCGACTGCTAAAACATTCCTAGAAGTTGCTTTGATTCTCCTAATCTATTTATGCAAATTTTATGTTATTTTACTATAGTTGTTTGATTTTTGTTTAGTATTAGAAGATTGAAAATCAATGAATAAATCTACCAGCAGATGACTCAAAACATCCTTTTGAAGCTCTAGATAAGGCAAAGTTGACGTGGTTTGAAGAGGTTTTCGAATAGTAGGAACATCCAATTTTGGTGTGTTTACTTATGGAGTTTTTCCTAGTGATACTTATATCTAGACACAAAGCTATAGCTTGAGAGCTAGTCATTTTCAGATAAGATTTAACTCTTCCTAATACTGGGTTTTGTTTGCTTTTCAGAGTCCTTTTCTGCTAGAAACTGGGATGTATCCTATTTATAGGAGTAATCGCTAGAAATATGGTAGAATCAAAAAAAGAATCAGCTGCTTTTTATGTAACTTTCAACCTGTGAAGTCTAAAAATTTTTAACTTTCTCCTTTCTTTTCCGAATAAATAGATAGTAGCAGTGAATCTAGTAAATTAGATTAAAAAATGTGCTATAATGAAAGGAGAAGAAATATGACTGTACGTCATCCGGGCATCAGCCCAACCAATGATTTGGTTGCTAAGAAGATTTTTAGTAATCCAGAGATCACTTGTCAATTTATTCGCGATATGCTGGACTTGCCAGCAAAAAATGTAACTATTTTGGAGGGAAGCAATATTCACGTCTTGCCTTCCATGTCCTATTCAGCGCAGGATTTCTATACCAGTATAGACGTCTTGGCGGAGTTGGACAATGGGACACAGGTTATCATTGAGATTCAGGTTCATCATCAGAATTTTTTCATCAATCGCCTGTGGGCTTACCTGTGCAGTCAGGTTAATCAAAACCTTGAAAAAATCCGTCAACGTGAAGGTGATACCCACCAGAGCTACAAATACATTGCACCAGTTTACGCAATCGCAATTGTAGATAGCAACTACTTCTCGGACGATTTGGCTTTTCACAGCTTTAGTATGCGAGAAGATACGACAGGTGAGGTTTTAACTATCACAAATAACGGACAAGAAAACCATCTGGTTAAGATGGCGTTCTTGGAATTAAAAAAATATAGAGAAACCAGCAAAGACGAGGTTCGCAAGCCGTGGTTGGAGTTTTTCGGGAATAAACCCTTTACCCAAGAACCCGAGCGAGCCATCAGCCAAGCAGACCAACTGCTAGACTATAAGAGCTGGTCCGAGGAGGACAGGAAAATGTTTAGCCAACTACGTATGCGAGAAGAACAAGCCTTGTTAGCGCAGGACTATGCTTTGGAGCAAGCTGAAGAAAAAGGCTTAGAACGAGGTCGAGCTGAGGGTCTTGAACGTGGTCGCGCAGAGGGTTTAGAGCGTGGACGAGCTGAGGGAGTTGAACAAGGACTTGAACGTGGGAAAGTTGAAGGAAGTTTGTCCATGCTACTAAATCTAGTCCGTCAAGGTATTCTAACTTCCGAGATTGCCAGTAAGCAGTTGGGTATGACTGTTGCTGAATTTGAGTCACTATTGAAAGATCATCATAAATAAGATCTAACAAATACAGAGAAACCAGCAAAGATAGCATTCGCAAACCGTGGTTGGAGTTTTTCGGGAATAAACCCTTTACCCAGCAACCTGAGCGAGCCATCAGCCAGGCAGACCAACTGCTGGACTACAAGAGCTGGTCCGAGGAGGACAGGAAGATGTTTAGTCAACTACGTATGCGAGAAGAACAAGCCTTGTTGGCACAGGACTAAGCCTTGGAAACAGCTAGGGCGGAAGGTATCGAACAAGGACTTGAACGCGGGAAAGCTGAAGGAAGTTTGTCTATGCTACTAAATCTCGTTCGTCAAGGTCTTCTAACATCTGAAGTTGCCAGTAAGCAGTTGGGAATGACCGTGGCTGAGTTTGAGGCGCTTTTGTAAGTTAGGGGATGTATCTAGCTTTTCTCTTAAAATATTATCAGAGTGCTAGGAAACTTACATCGTATTTCACTATTTTCAGCAGAATGCTTCTGTTGATTTTATATAGAAAAAATGTCAGATTTTATCTTTCTATAGATAGGGTCTGTTTTTTATTTATATTAAATTTAAAATATTATCCATAATAAGATTGATAGATAAGGGTGTGCATATATATACAATCACGAGAAAATACTGTTATATCGGCTTTTTTGCTACTTTTTTAATCTTATCTTCATCTAGGTTTATACTTGATGTCTTTCCGTAAAAGTATTACTATAAAGTTGACATATTATGTGTTACGGGTTTTTGTGTACTCTTTTGAGGAAAGTTGGCCTGTGATACAATGAAAGGATGCTATGCTCATGTTTGGAAAAAAACATAGTGACAATGGTGAAAAAATTTACCGTTACTCAATAAGGAAATACCATTTTGGAGCTGCTAGTGTTGCGGTGGCGGCTCTGATGTTCTTTGCGAATGGGGTGCAAGCGCAGGCCCCTGCAGTGTCTCCAGTAACAGCTAGTGATGTAGTTGCTGGACCTTCTGGAAATTCAGATGGGGATCCACAGGACTCAGATGAGGAGAGTCCTGAGAAAAAGGCAGTAGTTGAACAGCCTGTTGAGCTCAAATCAGAAGGAGAATCTAGCGCTCCAGAAGCTAAAACTGAAGAAGGAAGTCAAGAAGAATCAGAAGCTGAAGTTAAAAGTCCTCAGCCCGAGACTAAGATAGATGAGAACGCAGAAGCTCCTCAAGTGACGAAGGAAAAGGATCAGGAAGTATCAGCGCCAGTAGCTGACACAAGTGCAGCCAAATCGACACAAAGCACCCTAGAAGCTTTGTTGGCAAATCTGACCCTAGACTCCATGAAGGCTCTCCGCGCTGAAGTCGAAGAAGATCTCGCAAAGGCTAAGGCGGTCTTAGAGAATCCAAAAGCGACGCAAGCACAGGTTGATGAGCAAGTCAAACTCATGGAAGACCTGACTCGTCGGGTCAAGGAAGCTTTTTTGCTTCGTTTTTTTGAAACACAATAGATTGAGACTAGAACCGTACACACGCCACACCATACCACTATTACTAAAACATTGCTAGAAATGAATGTGTTTGTTACAATCGCTTTATCTAGTTCTTATTTTTGATATAATTTTTAGGCTTGAGTCACTTGATTTTGTTCAGTTGGCTTTTTTTGCTGTCCTTTTTCATGTGATAAACCTTTCAAGCCGTTTTTAGTATAGTAGATTGAAACTAGAATAGTACACACGCCAAACAACTACTGCCAAAACATTGTTAGAAATTACTTTGACTTTCCTACTCAATTTGTTCACATCTTATTTCAATCTGCTATAAGAGTTACAATACCAGGAGGGAGAGCACTGATAGAGGGTGTTTTGCTGTTTTCTTGAAGACTTCTTAATCAGTTTTTTTCTGAAATAGAATCTCAAAAACCACCTATAAAAATAAGTGATAATATGGCTAAAAAAGTTCGCATTTTGCTGTTCAAATTTGTAAAAATAGGATATAATAATACTGTCTCGAAATTTGTCTTTTTATACTCAATGAAAATCAAAGAGCAAACTAGGAAACTAGCCGCAGGCTGTACTTGAGTACGGCAAGGCGACGTTGACGTGGTTTGAATTTGATTTTCGAAGAGTATGACAAGTGTCGGAATAAAAAGAAACATATCCTTTCTTAAATACCTAAAATATTTAAGGGGGGGGTATTTTTTAGTACCTCCAGAAAGGAAAAATGAGAGGTAATTCAATCATGAAAAAATCATATCGTGATGATAACGGGGAAAAGATTTTCCGTTACTCGATTCGTAAATATCATTTTGGTGCAGCCAGCGTTGCTGTTGCGGCCTTGATGTTTTTTGCGAATGGGGCTGTGGCGGCGAGTGAGACAATTACTCCAGCTACGACAAGTGATGTCGTTACGACAGGTTCTGATGGCAATGCAGATGGGGATCCAGAAGCCTCGGATGAGGGAGACTCCAAGAAAGCTCTGACTGACCAGCCAGCTGAACTCAGATCAGCCGACCAGCTAAAAGCAAAAGAAGCGCCAGCTGAGGAAGCTGAACAAGGTAAGGCTGTGTCTAAGCCTGCTGAGGTAGACTCTAACTCTAGCCAGCCAGACTCTGCTCAAGAAACTCCTCAAGCAGAGGGAGAAAAAGAGCAAGACCAGCCAGCTGCTGCTAATACAGAGGCAGCCAAATCGACTCAAAGCAATCTACAAGCTTTGTTGGAAAAACTAACGCTTAGCTCAATGCAGGAACTCCATGCTGAAGTGGAAGCGGGTCTAGCAGCAGCTAATGCAGTTTTGAGCGACCCTAAAGCGACACAAGCGCAAGTTGACGAGCAAACAAGAGCTATGGAAGCCCTAATCAGCCGTGTCAACCAAGCCTTGACACCTGCCCTAGAAAATCCAACAATCTTGGAAAAAGCAGGCCTAGCATCTACCGGTCTGACCACTACCGGACTCGCCACTCCAGACGGAGCTGTAACGAATCAAGAAAGTGGAGGGAAACGTCATAGAAGAGGAGGCTTGAGCGCGTCAGAACCAGCTGCAACCCAAGTTGCTCCGTCTGCTGGAGGAAACACAACAGCTGCTGGGACGAACTCTCAAACGACTCCACAGACGCTCCCAACCTACACTAACACGACAGAAGGTAAAAACGGGGTCTGGGGACTAAAAGATGAGCTAGAGTTCATCACTGAGCAACTCCGAGCTAACGGAGCATCAGCAGATAAAATCCAAGCAGCCAAGGCAGCTGCTGATAAGTTCAATGAAGCCTTCTCTAAAGGCAACACCATCAGTCAAGAAGACTTTAGTGCTGCTTTGGCAGACCTGAAAAAATCTCGTGGACTGATCGAAGGGGTACTTCGTGAAAATGATGTGAATGCAGGAGAAGTAACAGGCCCTGTAAATCCAGCCGAGTCTGCAACCCCAAGCGAAAACAATGTAACTATCCAACCGCGCACCAGCACTAGAGGATGGTCAGGTTTCCGCAATGTGTCAGCAGGAGTACGAACACGTAATGCACGTTCGGCTGAACGTGTAGGGCCAGGAAGTTACTTTATTGATAAGTATACGAGTTACTTTGATAAAGGTGATGACTCAACATCTCCATACGATAAGTACACTTATGTTTACTATAATGTTAAGAGACAAACTTCTGCAGGTAAAGATGACCCTGTGGTAGACATCTTGAAGTATTTGCGTGAAAAAGTTACTAAAGTAACGGCAGATCCATCTAAAGGCGTTAAAAACGGAATTGACTGGGAAATCACACTTAATCCTGATCGTAAAAATCTCCAAAACATGAGTTTCTTCTTTACTCTTCCTAAAGGGCAAAGTTTGGTTAGAAATAGCTTTACCATTACTAGGGTGACGTCTACTGAAACTCGTTCCTTTTCATCTCCTGGAAACGGGAATGATGATGAGATAACTGCCAGCTTGAAAGCTGCAGGTCTGACCGATGTAAGTAAAGGGACTCCGGATAGAACAAATGCTCCGAGGCCAACTAAATTCCTGAATTCTGTGTATGATTATGAGGTATCAACCCTCAATGGTTTGGCTAAACAAGGTGTTTTTTTCAATAGGAACAGTGAAACCTCAGATGAAATAAAACTAGGAGACAAAAAGTTTGACCAAATTGAGAAAGATACGCAAACCGTCTACTATGGTCAACTAGGGGCTATAGAAAATGGTGTTTACTCTGCAGACCCAACTGCTGCTTATAAAATCACCTTTAGAACGGAAGGTAATAACCGAATCACTAATCTAAGCTACCTATCTGGTCTCAAGGGGGTGGATGTAAACAGTGGAGGGAACCCACGTAGACTATTAACCCAACAATGGTATGCTCGGACGCCGGGAGAAGTAGATGCTACGGATAAGTTTAAATTTGACTTGACAGGGAATCACTATTACCCTGTTAATCAAAATACAGTAAACTCCAAGTTTTTATCAGGGTACAATACTTATCAAGTGACTAAGGATGGTATCACCTATAAAAATAGACGTGATGAGTCTGACCAACCCTATAACTCACGAATTGACGGGGTAATATCTGCAGAAATAGCTGGCGGACAACCGATTACAGAGTACAAATATTTTGACATTACTTCATATGGAGATTATTTTAACGAACATGGTGTTAAGTTAGACAAAGAGCGAGACGGGAAACCTGAAGCTAAAAGACAAGGTCAAACGTGGCACTTATATAAAATCAATGAGAAGACTGAAATTAGTAATGAAGCCTTGACCCGAGATGCTATTTTGACTCCGGGTGTTCATAGCTATAAGTATGTCAGAACCTTTGACGATGGTTCTACAGATTCTGATACTTTCCACTTTGTGACCAAGCCGAAAACGCCAATCTTGGATACAGACTTAAGTCGCCAAGACGAGGGGGCAGCTAGGATTACTGCTAGCGGAGGTACAAAAGGATTTGACTTAGTGCTGTACAAAAAAGAGCCTAACGGCACCTTGACAAAGGTAGCAAGTGAAAAAGCTGATGATAATGGCCGTGCTACCTTTAATGTGCCTGACCTAAAACTAGGGGAGTACGTTGTTAAGACTGTTGTTGAAGGAGAATGGTTTGATTTCCGTGTTCCAGATCAACATGGACAGCCTACTAGGCATAATACGGTTGAGTCTGATGAGTCAAATGTAAGGAAAACACTTCCAGCTAAAATCGGACCTGCCAATACTAAAGATGGTGATCAACTTGATTTTGCGTCAAATAACAAACCATATATCGGTTATCCTCAAAATCAGCATATAGGACCTAAGAGTATTCGTTTCCTAGTGAAAGGTGCAACCAATATCACCAACCTTGAAGTTGATAGTGGTGGTGGCTATGGACAGCCTGGACGCTTCGCAACAAACTTCTGGAGAGTAGATGGGCTAAACTCTCAAAAAGCAACAGTTAGAGCGTGGGTATCCGACGGTATCAATAACGGTATTACAGATAATAGTAAAGCTGGTATTACGAATCTAAAAATTAGAGCTACGCTAGCTGATGGAACTAAAAAGGAACTAACTACAAGTCTGATTATTCCACCAAACAAACAGAACTTAGCCGATAACCAAAATCCTGGCTTAGTAGATAAAGCAAATGAAAAACCGACGATTCGAACCAAGAGTTTTGGAAACAATCTCAACGGAACCTACACAGTTGGAGATCAAACATTGGTCTGGAAAGCCTTGTTAGTAAAAGGTGGAAGTGATGACTACGATGGACCTCAACCGATTACAAAAGGTTATGATGTTGTAGCGGAAACTGGCTTGAATCCTGACGGAACTGCAACCTTTACAGCGGATAGCTATAAGAAAGATAAAATTGGAACGGATCCATTAAGAGTAACGCTTGCGTTAGTAAACTCTAAGACAAATCAGGTTTTTGAAAACCTAGTCCTTCGGAGAAGTGACAATAGCGTTCAAGCGACTGCTCCTCGTACGGACTATGTCCAAAAACCAGGACGCTTAACCTTTATCCAAGGGGAAACACCTACATGGGGAGATCCTAAGAGCTACTTCACCTATGGAGATGGCTCTGCTATCGGAACTGATAGAACCTTCCTATGGTCAAATTCTTTAAATCAGACAGCACCAAGCAACCCTGACTTGTCTGTAGGAACTGGAAAAACTATAGAAGTTCTGGCTTCTAACCCTGGACAAACCCCTAAGAGGATAAATCTTACCTACGATGTCGTCGCACCTGTGACTCCTAACAACAGCATGTATACGGTCAAAGGGAAAGATTTTGTCAAACCAAACACTACGACTGCGGCAGTAGCATCAGACTTCTATAACAACACCGATGGTAAGACCATCGCGTGGAAAACCAACTCAGCACCAGATAAAAATGCAGCTGTAGGTCAAAACCATACAGCAACCGCTACTGTGACCTACCCAGGAGTGGACCGAAACGGTCAGGCTATTACCCGTGATGTTACGGTTACTTATGGTGTTGTGGATTCAAGCTTAACCAAGCATACATGGGCAACTGACTACAATGGCAAACTAACAACAGGGACAGGAACTAATCCCGATGCTGATGCAAGAAACTACCTCAGCAAGGATAGCTATACAAATGGCAAGATTCAAACTGCCGAGTTTGTAGCAACGTCTAGGACAAGTGCAGAGGCACCATCAACAACCAAACCAGGTAGTGTCAATAAAGAAATCAAGGTAACCTATGACAATGGTCAAACGCAAAACTTTGGTCTTCTTGTCCAAGTGAAACCGGATAAACCTCGTGTGACAGATGATTTGGGAGAAAAAGCAGGACTCAACAACCAAACTGTCACAGTCACCAATGTCCCAGCCAATGCTGGTACAGTCAATGTAACTCTCAAGGCAGATGGACAGGTGATAGCAGGCACTCGAACAACTGTAAATGGCTCAACAGCAACCGTTACAGTTCCTGGCGTCCTACCAAAAGGAGCAATCACAGCCACTGTAGCATTGACAAATGCTAGCCACGACTACCAAACAAATCGAGATAATAACTACACACTCAACTCAGACGAGAGTGATGCAGTGAACAGTAGAGGTCGTAAACCGCAAAAACCAGAGATTCGTCAAGATAAGGAAGGTGATTTAGCGGTTACAGCGACAATTGGTCAAGATGGTGCCAATAAAGCGATTTTCAGCTACACCACTACAGGAAATCAAAGCAAAGAGATTACCTTTGAAAAAGGAAGGGACGGTACTTGGAGTAAGGTCGGAGCAACTGCAGATTCAACAGTTGCCATCCGTAATAACAACAATGGAACAGCTGAAATTCACATGACGGGTGGAACTGCTAATGCGGGAACTCCTGTCTCTGTCAAGCAACAAACAGCCTATTCAGACTACACTGATGCTGCAGAATTGACTGCTTATGGTCGTATGACAACACCTAACCTCAATGCAAGAGAGGATACAAGTGTTACCATTACACCAGCTTCAGATGCCAATAAGTTGACCGTTACCTATACACCAAGCAACCAAACTGCAGCTACAACTGTCACATTGACCAAAAACAATGCAGGTCAGTGGCAAGGGCAAGCAGGATTTAGCGTATCAGGCAATACGGTAACCTTGGCAGCAGGAACTGCTAAAGCAGGAACAGAAGTTTCTGCTAAGGCTGAAAGTTCAAACACCATTAGTTTGGCAGGAACAACTAATGCTAAGCCTGCTGTACCGACAGTCAATGGCAGTGGCGCTTATGCAAATGCGCTAGACTCAACCAGTCGAACCATTACAGGTACAGGTTTGGTAGGTGCAACTATTAAGATTACCCTTCAAGATGGGTCGTCAGATAAAATAACAACTGTTGCATCTGATGGTAGCTGGAGCTACACACTTGCAGCTAACGAAACCTTGACTCAAAACAAACTGGCAGACAACACGAGCGGTTATAGTAATCAAGCTGTGCGTGTGAAACAGGTTGTCAATGGTGTAGAATCTGGTAGTGCCAGCAAAGATGTTTTGATTGGATTCCCTACCTTGGACAATCCTGTTGCTGCAGGTCGTGACATTACCTTCTCTTTACCGAAAGACGTTGGATTGAGCTATATTCAATTTGGCGGTAGTTATAATGAAGAAGTAACCGTTAAGAAGGATAATGGTGCTTGGAAGCTTGATGGACGTTTTGCAGATAAATTGAGTATAGAGACAGTGACTCAAGACAATCCATCCATCACTAAGCTTAAAATTAGCGTTAAAAATCCGACTACTGAAAGTGCTATTCCTTTCCGTCTGGTAGAGGGAGATCGAAAGATTCGTCTACGGATGCATAAAGCGAATGCTTCAGGAACTGCTGCTTCTGGTACTTCTCAAATTACTGTAGGTGAAGGTTCTGTCCGTGCTGACTGGATTTACGCCAACGTAACAAATGAAAAACCAAGCATCACTGCTAAAGCTACTATTAAAGACACTTACGTTGCCAATGAGAAATTAACAAAAGCAAAACTGCTTGATCTTGTGAATGTCACAGATGCAGAGGACGATGCTGCTAAAACAGTTGGTCAAACTGCAAAACAAAAAGTAACAGTAGCGATTACTAAAGGTGGTCAAGCCTTTACATTAGCTGATGGTGATTATCTCAAAGAAGGTGACTACAATCTGGTGTATAGCACCAGTGACGCTGCTGGAAAGGCTGCGGACAATCTGACACGTACCATTCATGTTCAGTCTATAAAAGACGCCACAAGCATTACCCTTACTCAAAAAGAAGAGTTCACATCAGCGGATATTTCAAACAATAGCTTTACAGATCAAGCAAAAGATCGGTTTGTTGCCAAAATCAAACAACAAAATCCAAACTTACCAGCCAATACTCGAGTAGAGAAAGTGACAGATCCTGGATTAGGCAATGTTGTCAAACTGACTTTTGAAGATGGTTCTGAAAAGCTTGTGACTGGATCCGATATTGCTGTACCAGCAATGCCAACAGTAACACCAGAATCAGGATACGGACAAAACTTGAGTTCAACGACCCGTAGCCTATCCGGTACAGGTATTCCGGGTGCAACGATTAAGATTACCTTACAAAATAACAAGGAAGTTTCAACAACAGTTGGAACGACTGGTGCCTGGACCTATGACTTGCAAGATGGGGAACTGCTCTCGCAAAATGAAAAACAAGATGCGACAACTAAGGTAGCTAACCCTGTTTCAGTCAAGCAAGAAATTGGTGGCATGATTTCTGCACCACAAAATGTTACCGTTAGCTTAGGAAAAGCCGAATTTGCAGAAACTCCAGTTCAAGCAGGACGTGATATTGTTGTTCGTGTACCTCATGATGCCAGTCGTTTCTATGTTGTTATTGCAAGTAAAGATGGAAGTAAGTATCAGTATGGAGTTAGTAAGACTGCTGCTGGAGGATGGCAGGTAGTAGAAGAACGTGCAACAAGTGGTGGCAGTTTCACAGCTACTGGAAACAGCACAACTGACTTAACAGAGGAACAAAGCAATAATCCATCAGAAAAACTACTGAAACTACACATTAAAGATGCCAATACGAAGGCAGATATTCCTTTCACGATTCCTTCGTCTAATAATAGTGTAATTGCTCGTGTTCATTATGATAATGAGGCAAATAATCCTTCTGGTGATTTTGCACGAGCAACTGCAACCAATACAGGTCCAAACATTGCTGTAAACGAGCCAAATACGCACGATTACACAGCAGATGGTAGCTTGACGCTGGCAGGATTGAAATCTCTTGTCACAGTAACGGACGCAGAAGATGATGCCAACAAGACCGTAGGAAGTCCAGCGCGTGAGAATGTAAGTGTCACCATTCAAAAAGATGGACAAGCAGTTGCCTTAGCAACGAATGACTATCTCAAAAAGGGAAATTACACAGTAACCTACACCGTACGAGATGCGGCAGGTGCAACAGCAACTAAAACCTATACCTTAACGGTTTCTTCATTAGCAGAGTCTAAAGGTGGATCGATTGTTTATCCATCAGATGACCAAAAAGTAGTGTATGGAAATAGCGATATAGTGAATGGAAACTTCACAGATTCTGCTAAAACTGGTTTTGCTACTAAATTGCAAGATCTAAATAAAACGAATACCAATCTACCAACAATCAATGGTCAGGGTGTGACATTTACAGCAGGCGCTACTGATGATAAAAACAAGGTTGTAACAGTTAGATTCCCAGATGGTTCAAGCTTGGATGTGCCAAGTGATAAGTTAGCTAAACGCCGACCAACTCAACCAGAGATAACGTCTGATAACAACGGAGATGTTACAGTAACTCCAGTGAATGAACCAAATGTTAATTCACTAAAAGTAACTTATACTCCAGCAGATAACCATCAGCTTCAAGAAGACGGTACTGTAACAACAACCCCTCAAACTGAGACGGAAGTAATTGCTACTAAAGGTGCTGATAACCAATGGACGATTACAAGGGGTCAAAAAGACGGCATTAGTATTGATGCAACTACTGGTGCAATCACACTGAGAGACGAAGTGGTTAAAGACCAAACAGATGTGAAAGCTAAGGATATTGCTCAAACTATTGAAGGTGATGAAGCTAGAAGTCAGGCAGCTAATGGAGATCAAACCAAGCCAGTTATTGGAGCTTCATCGAGACTTGTGGAAGTTGGAAAGCCGGTTAATATTCCTCTTAACCTAACAGATACTGGAGTCGGTGTTGATAATGCGAATATTAAGGTTACAGACCTACCAACAGGTCTAAGTTATGATACAGCTACTAAATCAATCAAAGGGACACTAAGTTCAGTCACTAAACATGATATTACAGTAAGAGCCCTAGACAAGAATGGTAATAAAGCTGAGGAAGTAATCTCTGTAATTGCTGTGAAGCCTAAACCGATTTATGCGATTAAAGACGGAAATATTCCAAATGTAGACACGGCAAGTAATTTTGTGGAAGTTCCTACAGGGGTAACAAGTCCAAGTGTTGCTTGGAAGGATGGTCAACCAACAACAACGACAGTAGGAAATTCGACTAAAACTGTAACGGTTAGTGCGCAAGGTTATACTTCGGCAGAAGTCGATGTTCCGGTGACGGTATATCCAGGAGTAACTTATCGTACGGTTAAAAATAAAGAAGTAACAGAGTACGATGAGATTGTTGGGCAACCATTGACGTCAAGTTTAGTTCCCGGAGGAGGTAGATTTAACCCTGTAACCCCAGATTACTATATAGCCTTTGAAAATGGGACAAAACCCACAGGAACAATGGTCGAATTTGAAGGCGGAACACCAGCAGAAAGAAGTACAGCTGCAGGAGTAACGACTAAAACAATCGTTGTGACCTATCCACATGGAGCTGGAATTGTTAAGAAAACAGTTACATTCAAGACTTATGGTAATGAAGCAAATTATGAGACTGGAAAAGACTCTATCGAGACAACGGTCGGTACAGAATTTAGTAAGCTTACTGCGAGAAACTCTGTCAAGTTAAGTGATCCGAATGTGCCAAATCCAAGCGGCACTTTCATTGGTTGGTGGAAAAATGGGGGATACGCTCCTGAAAATAAAATCGGAAAACGTGAAGAAAATATCAATGTATGGTATGGAAGTAATGTTGAAAACAAACGTGGAGATGACACTCACAATTATAGTGATCAAAATGTTTCAGTAACGCTAGCTGTCAAACCGCAAGCACCAACACTTCAAGGTCAAGCAGGTACAAAACCAGCCGTTACGGTATCTAACCTACCAGAAGCTTCGCAGTTAGCGACAGGAGCAACTGTAAAAGTTCAACTTAAAGATGCTCAAGGCATTGTTGTAGCAAAAAAAGAAGTTACAGCAGGAGCGACAACAGTAACATTCGATAAAGCTGACTACAAGAAAGACTTAACATTAGGAGAGAAGCTAAATGCTAATGTCCTTGTCTCTGGAACATACAAGAAAACAGTAAAAACAGACGATAGAACTGAACAAGTAGATACACCTTATGCATTATCTTCAGCTAATAGTAATCAGGAAACTGTTAAAACGTATGCTGATTTCTATAGAAATCAAGTGAAATATCCAACTGATGCTGAAAAAGTGACTTATGGTGCTAGTGATATCGTTAATGGTAACTTTACAGATGCAGCGAAAGACCGCTTTGCAGCTAAACTTCAAGAAGTTAATGCAAGTAATAGCAAACTACCTACTGGAGTGACTTATACTAAGGGTACTACGGACGATAAGGAAAAAGTAGCTGTGATTAACTTCCCAGATCGTTCTACTATTGATATTTCACATGCGGTTGTAGCCAAACCAGAAGTTCCGACAATTACTCTTACACACGATGATAAAGTATCGGATGCGGATCGCACGATTTCTGGTACAGCGCTTCAAAACGCGACAAAAGTAACCATTCAATTCCAAGATGGACGAGGAGCACAAGGTCGAGTAGATGTTACACCTGTTAATGGTAAATGGACTTATACTCTTCCACCAGGACGTTACCTTCGTCAAACAGAACAATCAAGTTTACCAGGTTCTTCAACTGTACCATTATCTGTAACACAAACAGTATTTGATGCAGTTAGTGACGCTAAGAAAGTATATGTTGCAAAAGACCGTAACTTTGCAGGGAAGACAATTACGGGTGTGAGAGGTAGTGCAGAACTTGAACAGTTGAAGTCAAATCCGAAAGTTGGAATTTCTTATACCGAAAGAGGTACTGAACAGACGTTCCCAAGTGATTTTGACGCTGCGTGGAAAACGACACCAGATGTGACAAGTATTGGTACCCGTACTTACATTGCAAATGTCTTTGAGAAAGATAGAACCGATAGAGTTAGCCAAGAAGTTCCAGTTAAAGTTGTTGTCAAACCAAGCACTCCAAGTCTTGTAAGTGCAGTCGGTAAGAAAGATGCAGGCAGCGTTACCGTTAATGGCGTGAATAGTGGTACCACGGTAGCCCTTTATGACATGACGGATCCAACTAACCCAATCGAATTGGGACGCACAGATGTACCAAAAGATGGTGACTTTGCGCTCAAAGATGGAGTAGCGATTAACCTAGCACCAGGCAAGAAATTGACGAAGGATATGCCGATCGCGGTTCGCAGTATCTACAAACCAACCGTA